>CAZEPO010000159.1:3510-4793 GCA_964514125.1 uncultured Lachnospiraceae bacterium | reverse complement strand
AATGCGTCTATTTTATTTGATAAGAGACTTTACAAACAGGATATTGAAGGCAGCATGGCACATGTGAAGATGCTGGCGAAGCAGGAAATCCTGACCGAGCAGGAGAGAGATGCAATTCTCGCAGGTCTGGAGAGCATTTTGACAGATGTGGAAAATGGTACCTTGGAGATCACTTCAAAATACGAAGATATCCACAGCTTTGTAGAGGCAAATCTGATCGACCGTATCGGAGATACCGGCAAAAAACTCCATACCGGACGCAGCCGTAATGATCAGGTTGCTCTGGATATGAGAATGTACGTGCGTGAGGCAGTCAAAGAGACCGACGCACTGGTATATGACCTGCTGAAGGTACTGCAGCGTATTATGGAAGAAAATCTGGATACTTTTATGCCGGGATTTACGCATCTGCAGAAAGCACAGCCGGTGACGCTGGCACATCATGTCGGTGCTTATTTTGAGATGTTCAAGCGTGACCGTTCCCGTCTGCATGATATTTATGAGAGAATGAATTACTGTCCGCTGGGTGCAGGTGCACTGGCAGGTACAACGTATCCGCTGGATCGTGCATATACAGCAGAGCTGCTTGGATTTGCCGGACCGACGCTGAACTCTATGGATTCTGTGTCAGACCGTGACTATGTGATCGAATATCTGTCAGCACTCTCTACGATCATGATGCACCTGAGCCGTTTTTCAGAGGAGATCATTATCTGGAACTCCAACGAATACCGTTTTGTTGAGATTGACGATGCTTACAGCACCGGCAGCAGCATTATGCCGCAGAAAAAGAATCCGGATATTGCAGAGCTGGTACGCGGCAAGACAGGCCGTGTTTATGGTGCGCTGATGAGCATACTGACTACGATGAAGGGAATTCCGCTTGCATATAATAAGGATATGCAGGAGGACAAAGAAGGCGTATTCGATGCGATCGATACCGTTACAGGCTGTCTGAGACTGTTCACAGGCATGGTTGATACAATGAAGTTCAACAAGACAGTGATGGAAGCATCCGCGAAGAATGGCTTTACAAATGCAACCGATGTAGCTGATTATCTGGTTAATCATGGTGTGCCGTTCCGTGATGCCCACGGTATCTCCGGTCGTCTTGTTCTGCGCTGTATTGCAGAGAACAAAGCACTCGATGATCTGACACTGGAGCAGTTCCGGGAGGAGAGTGAGGTATTCGAAGCAGATATCTTTGAGGCAATCAGCATGAAGACCTGTGTAGAAAAACGTCTGACGCTGGGTGCACCGGGCGAAGCGGTGATGAAGCAGGT
>CAZEPO010000159.1:0-3410 GCA_964514125.1 uncultured Lachnospiraceae bacterium | reverse complement strand
CCAAATTAACTCTTGACAGAACCACAAAACAGGAGTATTTTAGATAAAAACTACTGTGCGTCATACAAAAACATGTGTGAGCAACAGAGAAACACGAGGAGAATGAGAAAATGAGTCAGAAATTAAGAGTCGGAATTCTGGGAGCAACTGGTATGGTAGGACAGAGATTTATCTCTCTGCTGGAGAACCATCCGTGGTTTGAGGTAGTCGTTGTGGCAGCGAGTGCAAGAAGTGCTGGCAAGACTTATGAAGAAGCAGTAGGCGGAAGATGGAAGATGACCACTCCGATGCCGGAAGCAGTCAAGAAACTCGTCGTGATGAACGTGAACGAAGTCGAAAAAGTAGCTGCTTGTGTAGACTTTGTATTCTCAGCAGTGGATATGTCCAAGGATGAGATCAAGGCGATCGAAGAGGCATATGCGAAGACAGAGACACCGGTCGTTTCCAACAACAGTGCACACCGCTGGACACCGGACGTACCGATGGTAGTGCCGGAGATCAATCCGGAGCATTTTGAAGTGATCGAGTTCCAGAAGAAACGTCTTGGAACCAAACGCGGATTCGTAGCAGTGAAGCCGAACTGCTCCATTCAGAGCTATGCACCGGTGCTGACAGCATGGAAAGAGTTCGAGCCGTATGAAGTTGTAGCGACTACATATCAGGCAATCTCCGGAGCAGGCAAGACATTCAAAGAGTGGCCGGAGATGGTAGAGAACATCATTCCGTATATCGGCGGCGAAGAAGAAAAGAGCGAAAAAGAGCCGCTGCGTATCTGGGGAACGATCGAAGACGGCGTGATCAAGCCGGCAGAAGAACCGAAGATCACCTGCCAGTGCATCCGTGTACCGGTACTGAACGGACATACAGCAGCAGTATTCGTAAAATTCCGCAAGAAACCGACCAAAGAGCAGTTGATCGAGAAGCTGGAGAGCTTCAAGGGCTTCCCGCAGGAGGCAGAGCTTCCGAGTGCACCGAAGCAGTTCATCCGCTACATGAGCGAGGACAATCGTCCGCAGGTTCAGCTGGATGTAGACTTCGAAAACGGCATGGGTATTTCTATCGGACGTATCCGTGAGGACTCCATCTACGATTTCAAATTTGTAGGACTTTCTCACAATACTGTGCGCGGCGCAGCAGGCGGTGCAGTTCTCTGTGCAGAGACACTGAAAGCGAAAGGATACATTCAGGCAAAATAGTATCTGAAAAAACTGGTTGCCAAAATTATCAAAAATAACGTATAATTGGACTGTTGTGGATTTTTCGGGATTCACAGCAGTCTTTGTATTTTTAATAAATAAGTATAGGATACGGAAAAGGAGGAAACGGATGGCGAAATCACTTTTCATTGCAGAGAAGCCAAGTGTGGCACAGGAATTTGCAAAAGCATTAAAAGAGAATATGCGGCGAGGGGATGGCTATCTGGAATCCGATTCTTATGTGGTGACCTGGTGTGTGGGACATCTGGTGACCATGAGTTATCCGGAAGTATATGATGAAAAATATAAACGCTGGAGTCTGAACACACTGCCTTTTCTGCCGCAGGAATTTTTATATGAAGTAATTCCGGGTGTGAAGAAGCAGTTCAAGATTGTCAGCGGCCTGCTGAACCGTCCTGATGTGGCGACGATCTATGTCTGCACCGACTCGGGACGAGAGGGAGAATATATCTATCGTCTGGTGGAGCAGATGGCAGGCGTCAAAAATAAAACGCGTAAGCGTGTCTGGATCGATTCGCAGACAGAAGAAGAGATTATCCGCGGCATCCGAGAGGCCAGGGATCTGTCAGAATACGACAATCTCTCATCCGCAGCATACCTGCGTGCCAAGGAAGATTATCTGATGGGCATCAACTTTTCACGTCTGTTGACGCTGAAATACGGCAATTCGATCGCCAACTATCTCGGTACTAAGTATGCGGTAGTCTCGGTGGGCAGAGTTATGACCTGTGTGCTTGGCATGATCGTACGACGGGAGCGGGAGATCCGTCAGTTCGTCAAAACACCGTTTTACCGTGTGCTTCAGGAACTCGACCTTCAGGGCAGAACGCTGGAAGGTGAATTCCGGGCAGTGGAGGGATCTGATTATTATCTCTCCCCCAAGCTGTATAAAGAGAATGGTTTTAAGGAACGCAAGGATGCGCAGGAATTGATCGCACATCTGACAAGCGGCAGTCAGTCCAGTGTCGGACAGCAGAATCATAGTATGCAGACAGAGGGTACATTGCCGGTATCAGAGAGCAATCATCAAAATTTAAGCACGAAATCGAATATAGTTGGCATCACGGTGATAGACTCCATCGAAAAGAAAAAAGAAAAGAAAAATCCGCCGCTTCTGTACAACCTGGCAGAGCTCCAGAATGAGTGTTCCCGTATGTTCAAGATCAGTCCGGATGAGACACTTCGGATCGTACAGGAGCTCTATGAGAAAAAACTTGTGACCTATCCAAGAACCGATGCCCGTGTACTGTCAACAGCTGTGGCCAAGGAGATTCATAAGAATATCGCAGGACTGCAGAAATTCGGTCCGGCCAGTGCATTTGCACAGGAGATCCTGTCGCAGGGCTCTTACAAAGGAATCGCCAGAACCCGCTATGTCAATGACAAGCAGATCACGGATCACTATGCGATCATTCCGACCGGACAGGGACTTGGGGCGCTTGGTTCGCTGAAAGGCAATGCGTATGGTGTCTATGCGGCGATCGTCCGCCGTTTCCTGAGTATCTTTTATCCGGCGGCAGAATTTCAGAAGATCTCTCTGGTTACGCAGATGGGAAAAGAAAAGTTTTTCTTCTCTTTTAAAGTACTGTTGGAAGAAGGATACTTCAAGGTAGCAGGCAATCCGTATGAGAAGAAGGCCAAAACAGCGAAGGGTACAGCGAATCAGGCGGAAGATGAGTCCGGCAGCGAGCAGGCAGAGACCAATTTCGGAACGGAGATTTTGGAGCTGCTCAAGGGCCTGAAAAAAGGAATGCAGCTTCCGGTCAAGGCATTAAATATCAAAGAGGGTGAGACCTCACCGCCGAAACGTTACAATTCCGGTTCGATGATCCTTGCGATGGAAAATGCAGGCCAGCTCATCGAGGACGAGGAGCTGCGCGCGCAGATCAAGAGCAGCGGGATCGGAACGAGTGCAACGCGTGCGGAGATCCTGAAAAAGCTGGTGGCGAATAAATATATTGCACTCAACAAAAAGACGCAGATCCTATCTCCGACACTGCAGGGAGAGATGATCCATGATGTCGTTTTTTACTCGATCCGGTCTCTTTTGAATCCGGAGCTGACGGCCAGCTGGGAAAAAGGATTGACATATGTCGCAGAGGGTACTATAACGAGTGATGAGTATATGATGAAACTCGAGAACTTTGTGCGCAGCAGGACAGAGAGTGTACTGGCGCTGGACAATCAGTATGG
>CAZEPO010000158.1:0-4806 GCA_964514125.1 uncultured Lachnospiraceae bacterium | reverse complement strand
CATGAGCATGATGAAAACTGCACCTGCGGCTGTCACGATCACGACCACGAACATCACCATCATGACCATGATGAAGAGTGTGGCTGCCATGACCACGATCATGACCATGACCATCACGAACATCATCACGAGCATGACGAGAACTGCACCTGCGGCTGTCATGATCATCATCACCACGATCATGGTCATCATCATGCAGATGATGTGTTCACTTCCTGGGGAAGAGAAACTCCGAGAAAATATACCAAAGAGGAAGTGGAACATATTCTTCAGGAACTCAGCAAAGAGGAATATGGTATGGTTCTTCGTGCAAAGGGAATGCTGCCGTGTACTGACGGAAGCTGGATTCATTTTGACTTTGTTCCGGAAGAATATGAGATCCGTACCGGCAGTGCAGATTATACAGGACGTCTCTGTGTGATCGGTGCCAAGATGGACGAGGCAAAACTGGAGCAGCTGTTTTGTCTGTAATGAAATGATTTGATTTAGAAAAGAGAGTGTAAAAATGCGGCGAATGATGATACCGATTTATGTAATCAATGGATTTCTGGAGAGTGGCAAGACAACGTTTCTTCGCGATGTATTAAACGGCGGCGACTTTGACGACGGTGCACCGGGACTTCTGATCCTCTGTGAAGAAGGAGAGGAAGAATATGACGAAGCAGAACTGAAAAAAATGAATATCACGATGCTCACAGTCGACGAAGAAGAAAAACTGAATCCGACATTTCTGGAAAACTGCGTAAAGAATTTCCGTCCTATGCGTATTTTCCTGGAGCTGAATGGTATGTGGGACAGCAAGTGGCTGTTCGAGGGCGGACTGCCGGAGCAGTTTGAGATCGCACAGGTGATCACACTGATCGATGGAAGTACGTTTTCTGTCTATCTGAACAACATGAGAAGTATTCTCAGCAATCTGTTTTTGTATACAGAGATGGCACTTTTTAACCGGTGCAGTGAGGATATGGATCTGCAGTCCTTCCGCAGAACGGTGCGCGGACTGAATCCGCGGGCGATGGTTTACTTTGAAGATGAAGACGGCGAACCGCTGGATCCGGGCATGGACGTGCCGCCATATGATCTGGACGCAGAAGTGATCCAGGTAGAGGATATCGACTACGGTCTCTGGTATCTCGATGTGTTTGAAAATCAGGATCGCTATGACGGCAAAAAGGTGCGCTTCCTCGCAAAAGTGATGAAGTCAAAACGTTTTCCGGCCGGTGTATTTGTGCCGGGCAGAAATGCGATGACCTGCTGTGAAGATGACATTCGTTTTGTCGGCTGCCTGTGTAAGAGCAGTTTTTGTGACGAACTTAAGAACCGCCAGTGGATTTATCTGACTGCAGAAATCCGTTATGAATATCAGAGAGACTACGGAGAAGAGGGACCGGTGCTGTATGGAATCAGCTACGAACCGGCAGAAGCTCCGGCAGAGGATCTGGTATATTTCAACTAAAAATCAACATCTGGAAAACTGGGCAGAATTGCTGCAAAAACCACAAATTTCCCGGTTGACAAACCAGTTTAATGGTGTTACACTTTACCACAACAAAGGAAGAAACCGATGAGAAAGAAGAGTAGGCATCTGGTTGAGATCACAGAGAGCTGCAGGCGGTGGGATTGCAGCATGGAGACATTTGCTGAATGGACTTTTGAGGGCGGTCTGAAATGTTCAGAGTAGGATTCGCCGGGAACCGAACCCGTTATCAATCAGGAGTGTATGATAGTACATGCGAGAGTGGACATGAGTCAAAATGAGTGGCACCGCGATAATAAGATGTTATTACCGTCTCAGATATAGCAATATATCTGAGACTTTTTTATTATACGAAGGGTGACTGATTTTGAACCACGAGGAAACAACGGTTCCTCCTTTGAATAACTTTAAATCAGGCAGAACGCCTCATAAAGAAAAGGAGAACAGAACTATGATGAAAAAAATGATGACAGTAGCAGCAGCATCTATGATGGCAGCAATGATGATGACAGGTACAGCCGGAGCCGAGGAATACAAGGTGGGAATCATTCAGTTTGTCGATGATGCTTCTTTGAATCAGATCGTGGCTTCTATTCAGGAACAGCTTGATGCCAGATCTGCAGAAGGCGAAGATACCTTTGTATATGATGGTTATGTTTACAATGGCCAGGCAGATTCCACTACGCTGAGCCAGATTACAATGCAGCTGATGGCAGATGAAGTGGACGTGATCATTCCGATCGCGACACCGGCAGCTCAGGTTGTTCAGTCCGTGACAGAAGACGCTCCGCTTCCGATTGTTTTTTCCGCAGTGTCGGATCCGGTCGGAGCAGGTTTGGTTGAGAGTATGGAAGCGCCGGGTGCGAATATTACAGGTACCAGTGATGCACTCAATGCTAGTGCGATTCTGGATCTGATGTTTTTGGCAAATCCGGATATTCAGTCAGTAGGACTTCTTTACAGTCAGTCAGAAGATTCTTCCAAACTGCCGATTGAAGAAGCGAAGGCATATCTGGAAGAAAAGGGAATCGAATATGTAGAAAAAACAGGTACAAACAATACAGAAGTTGCTCAGGCGGCAGATGCACTGATCGCAGATGGCGTAGATGCAGTATTTACACCGACTGACAATACGGTTATGACAGCAGAACTTGCTATTTTTGAAAAATTTATCGATGCAGGTATTCCTCATTATGCAGGTGCTGATTCCTTCGCACTCAACGGAGCGTTCTGCGGCTATGGTGTTGATTACGAGAATCTTGGTATCGCTACAGCGGATATGGTGATTGAGATCCTCAAGGGCGCTGATCCGGCAGAGACAGCAGTGCAGACCTTCGACAATGGTATCGCAACTGTCAATACTGAGACAGCAGAAGCAATCGGCATTGATTACAGCGGATTTGCAGAAAAATGTACCGCAGTGGTAGAGACAGTCACTGCAGAAGAATTTGAGTAAGAAAAAATAAATCAGTTGAGAAACAGGCAGCATGAGCCGATGAAATGAACATACTGTCCTGTGTGGAAAAGGAGAAAAAATGGATTCATTGTTATCATTACCGGTGGTGATCGGAGCCTTAGAACTTGGATTTATTTATGCACTGGTATCATTAGCGTTGTTTGTAAGTTATTCAATTTTAAATATTGCAGATCTTTCGACCGACGGCTGTTTCACACTTGGCTGTGCAGTCGGAGCACAGGTGGCGATCATGGGGCATCCGATCCTTGCACTGTTTGCAGCGATGGCAGCAGGCGTCTGCTCCGGTTATGTAATGGCATTTCTGCAGACTAAGCTTGGCATTGAATCCATTCTTGCAGGTATTATAGTCAATACTGGTTTGTATACAGTGAACCTCGCGGTGATGGGATTTTCTTCCAACCTGTCGCTGTTCAAATGTGATACCGTCTACAGTCTGTGCAAGGATCTGTTTGGCACGACCTTATACAAATTGATTGTTTCTATTATTATAGTAGTAATTGTATGCGTGATTCTGGCATGGTTCCTTGGAACGAGACTTGGCCTTTCGATTCGCGCAACAGGTGATAATGCAGATATGGTCAAAGCCTCCAGCGTCAATCCGGGCTTTACGATCACCATCGGTCTTTGTATTTCCGGTTCTATGACTGCTCTGGCAGGCTGCCTGATCGGACAGTATCAGAAATCATGTGATATCAACCTGGGTACCGGTATGGTCACGATCGCACTGGCCAGTCTCGTGATCGGAGAGACGCTGATCGGTAAGAAAACAATCTTCCGAAGGATTCTTGGCGTGATCATTGGAAGCTGTCTGTATCGTTTTATCGTAGCACTTGCACTTCGCCTGCATGTTCCGGCAGAATGTCTGAAGCTGGTATCCTCTGTGATCGTAGCAATTGCAATTGCGGCTCCTTATCTGAAAAAGCAGGCTGCTTTCCAGAAAAAGAAAATGAAATCTCTGTCTGACGCGAAAGGAGGGAATGGCTCATGCTGAGATTAAATGAAGTAAGAAAAGTATTTAATCCGGGAACACCAGATGAAAAGATTGCTCTGGACGGTGTGAGTCTCACCGTTCGCGAGGGAGACTTTGCCACGATAATCGGAAGTAATGGTGCCGGCAAATCAACGCTTTTTAATTGTATTGCAGGAAGCTTTTATGTAGATGAAGGAAGTGTATTCTTAGATGATCAGAATATCACATATGTTCCGGAGCACAAGCGTTCTACACAGATCGGACGTCTGTTTCAGGATCCGATGAAGGGCACTGCGCCGCATATGACAATCGAAGAGAATCTGGCACTTGCATATCTGCGGGCGTCCAGGCATGGATCGATTTTTTCACGGATCAGCAGTGCAGAGCGTAAAATGTTTCGGGAAAAGCTGGCGCTTCTGGATATGGGACTGGAGGATCGAATGAAACAGCCGGTGGGCCTGCTCTCAGGCGGTCAGCGACAGGCGCTGACACTCTTGATGGCGACACTGGTTCCGCCGAAAATCCTTTTGCTGGATGAGCATACAGCAGCACTTGACCCGGCTACAGCAGATAAGGTGCTGAACCTGACCAAGCAGATCGTTCAGGAGAATAACCTGGCGTGTCTGATGATCACGCACAACATGCATTCGGCATTGGAGCTTGGCAACCGCACTCTGATGATGGATTCCGGCAGAATCGTGCTCGATATCAGCGGAGAAGAAAGAAAAGAGATTACGGTAGATGGACTGCTTCAGAAATTTAATGAAGGAGCAGGCAAGGCATTGGATAATGATCGAATCCTTTTCTCCAAATAAAATAAGAGATACAATACGGAAGGCTACAAGAACTGGTAGGTTCTTGCAGCCTTTTATCTATATATAG
>CAZEPO010000157.1:2183-4822 GCA_964514125.1 uncultured Lachnospiraceae bacterium | reverse complement strand
AAGACATCGCCCTTTCACGGCGGTAACACGGGTTCGATTCCCGTAGGAGTCACTTATAAATATGGCGCGATAGCCAAGTGGTAAGGCACGGGTCTGCAACACCCTTATCACCGGTTCAAATCCGGTTCGCGCCTCTTAAGAGATCTTGAGAAATCAAGG
Organism: uncultured Lachnospiraceae bacterium; assembly: GCA_964514125.1. Classification (GTDB taxonomy): domain Bacteria; phylum Bacillota; class Clostridia; order Lachnospirales; family Lachnospiraceae; genus Choladousia. The sequence continues at coordinate 4,663 of CAZEPO010000157.1, read as the reverse complement.
TCTTTTTTGTTGTCTGGAAAAGAACGATGGGAAAGGTACGAAGCTGCCTCTCCCATATTTTTTATTTATCGAATTGTTTTTGAAGTAGGTCAAACGGTACCGGGCCGGTTTCGAGTATCGTCTGGTGGAATTTTTTCAGTGAAAACTGATCCTGCAGTTTTTGCTGCTGCTTGTCGCGTAGCGTACAAAAATTCAGATAACCGACGTAATACTGCAGATAATTGGCAGGGGACTGCAGAATGCTGTCATAGAGTGACTTGGCGGTGTCCTCCTGAAAACCAAGTTTTGACAGGAAGGTTTGGACATCACTCAGAGAATAACCATGGTAATGAATCCCGATATCAAGCAGCGAGGCGAGACCCAGCGTAAAGGAACGATTATAGCGTGCAAGAGCAGCTTCTGACGATGTGCTGTTCCAAAAGGTATGCGCATATTCGATTTCGACATAGGTTGCCCATCCTTCGGTATAACCGCCGACATCAAGTATGCAGCGGAGCAGATCCGGTTCTGTCGATGCGAAGTAAACCGACTGGTACAAATGACCGGGATAGCCTTCGTGAGCCAGTGTTGTGTACAGTTCCATATTGCTGTAATTGCTGGACGGATTGATATAAATTACATTTTCCTTGTAAGCATCAATGGCTGGTGTCAGATAAAAAGCAGGACTCAGATGTGCCTGCAGTGATTCGTGGACATATTTGACATCGCAGGAGACAGCGGGCGGCAGCGGAAAATCAGCAGAGATTTTTTGATGCAGATCTGCGAGCATGGCAGCTGGTGATGCAGCAGATGCTGATGAGGTGGTCTGTTGATCTGTTTCTTTTTGAGTGAGAACAGATTGTGCAGAGTCGGTCTCTGTCTGTGGGATGGAATTCTGCATCAGTGCCTGAATCGAAGAAAAATCTGCTGTCATTTTGGTCTTGATCGCTTCCTCGATCTCTTCGATCGATCGTGCATCTCCGGTCATACTTTTCACCAGATAGCGATAATATTGCTGGCCGAGCGGGAGATAACAGAGTCCCTGTGCAGTTTGACCGCTGCCCTCCAGGGTATTCAGTTCTGCGATGAGAGTCTGATAAGCAGGAATGACATATCCAAGCAGAATAGATTGATTGCGCTCTTTGAACGCGATCTTTTCATCCAGTGTAAGGTTGCTGATCTCGTCAATCCTGTCATTGAACGTTGTGATCAGGTAATTGTTTTCTGCATTCGAGATAAATTGCTGACACTGGAGAATGACCTCATCGGCACATTCATCACTCATAAAGAGTCCGTTTTCTGCTTTTGCTTTTTCAAAAGAAAGAATAGAATCAAAATAATCAGGAACCTGTGTCAGGAGACAGAGGTAGTCTTCGATATCGCCCTTGGTGCGGAAGGTGTATTCAGCCAGGAGAATCGGAAGTTGTGCCTGAATGCCAAGGGTTGGGCTGAGCGGTTCATCATAAAGATAAAGTTCCGCACCGGACAATTCTGTTTCCAGATAGTTCAGAAAAACATCGTAAGTAAGCTGACGTTTGGGCGAGAGCTTGTCGCGTTTGAAGGTCTGCAGCGTCTGAGTATAGTTTTCCAGCATCGCGTTTGCTTTTTGACGGGCAGATGGACTTCCATCACCGAGTGAGGGAGTGGCAGAAGCAATGTCAAAACGGTCAGGATCAGCAAGTGTATAATGCAGACTTAAAGTATTTCCCTGCATTTCACTGCGAAAGATCGACTCGGTAAAACGGACAAAACGCTGTTCTTCTGTAAGGAGAAAATCAGGAGGTGACTGCAGAAGAGACCACACCGTTAAAAAAAGAAACAGGGCGAAAAAAAGGAGCAGAGAGCGTTTGACTGTGGACGGATGTGGTGAGATACTGCTTAATTGAAAATGAGATTTGGATGAAGAAGAAGCAGATTTTGGCTCTGAGTTTGGCATCGGTCTGTTGGAAAAAAGCTGGGACATAAAAAGCTCCGAAAAGGTTCTTAGAACAGTGTATGAAATCAGGAAAAGAAATAGAAACAGCGGTGAAAAAGAGCCTGCAGGAGCCAGAAAAAAGGATTCCCGGCTTGACAGAAAAATGGTACTATGATAACTTAAAGGATAGAATTGTACTTGGCAGACGGACAAAGGAGACCATCTGATTTTGTCATTGTGTGCCGACAGCAAAACTCAGTGACGAAAAGAGTACGTGTACACGAATGATACAGAGAGTTTCCGGCAGGTGAGAGGAAATACAGGAAGGTATGCGGAAGATGGCTTCTGAGAGGTGCAGTTGAGCGATTTGGGCATAAGCATGCACGGCAGTGAATTCTGCAGCACAGCTTTCCGGGACGTAAGATTGCGACAGGTCCGCCTGTTACAGCGGGAAGGTCAAATGGCATCCAGCCAGAGACCTGATGAGGTTTGTGTTGTGAGACACAGACAAAAAGAAGTGGTAACGCGGGTAAGCTCGTCTTCTATATTATTCCAAGATAGAAGATGTGCTTTTTTTTTCGCGAAG
>CAZEPO010000157.1:0-2083 GCA_964514125.1 uncultured Lachnospiraceae bacterium | reverse complement strand
AGTCGAGCTTGAGCACTGCGGACGCTATTCCACATTGTTTTTAAGGAGGAAGAGAAATGAGCAAACCAAAATATTATATGACAACGGCGATTGCCTACACATCCGGCAAGCCGCACATCGGCAACACTTATGAGATCGTTCTGGCAGACAGTATTGCCAGATACAAGAGAATGCAGGGCTATGACGTATTTTTCCAGACAGGAACAGACGAGCATGGTCAGAAGATCGAGCTGAAGGCAGCGGAAGCTGGTGTGACACCGAAGGAATTTGTAGACGGCGTGGCAGGCGAGATCAAGAGAATCTGGGATCTGATGAACACATCTTATGACAAATTTATCCGTACAACGGACGAAGACCATGAGAAACAGGTACAGAAGATCTTCAAGAAGCTGTACGACCAGGGCGATATTTACAAGGGAGCATACGAAGGTCTTTACTGTACACCGTGTGAGTCCTTCTGGACAGAATCTCAGCTGGTAGACGGCAAATGTCCGGACTGCGGCCGCGAAGTGAAACCGGCAAAAGAAGAAGCATACTTCTTCAAAATGAGCAAATATGCAGACCGTCTGATCGAGCATATCAATACACATCCGGAATTTATTCAGCCGGTATCCAGAAAAAATGAGATGATGAACAACTTCCTGCTTCCGGGTCTGCAGGATCTGTGTGTATCCAGAACCTCCTTCAAATGGGGTATTCCGGTTACCTTTGACCCGAAACATGTAACTTATGTATGGCTTGATGCACTTACCAACTATATTACTGGCATCGGTTATGACTGCGATGGAGAAAATACAGAGCAGTTCAAGAAAGACTGGCCGGCAGATCTGCATCTGATCGGTAAAGATATCATCCGTTTCCATACCATTTACTGGCCGATCTTTTTGATGGCACTGGATCTTCCGCTTCCGAAGCAGATCTTCGGTCATCCGTGGCTGCTGCAGGGCGACGGCAAGATGAGTAAATCCAAAGGAAATGTGCTGTATGCAGATGATCTGGCAGATGTATTCGGTGTTGACGCAGTGCGCTACTTCGTGCTTCATGAGATGCCGTTTGAAAATGATGGTGTGATCTCCTGGGAGCTGATGGTAGAGCGTCTGAACTCTGACCTTGCAAATACACTGGGCAACCTTGTCAACCGTACCATCTCCATGACCAATAAATATTTCGGCGGCGTGGTAGAGAACAAAAATGTATGCGAGCCGGTTGATGAAGAACTGAAGGCAGTGGCACTTGCAGTTCCGGGCAAGGTTTCCGAAAAAATGGACAAGCTGCGTGTGGCAGATGCGATGACAGAGATCTTCACACTGTTCAAACGCTGCAACAAATATATCGACGAGACAATGCCGTGGGCACTTGCCAAAGATGAGTCCAAGCAGGATCGTCTGGCAACCGTACTTTACAACCTGACAGAGTGCATCTCAATCGGCGCTTCGCTGCTGGAAGCATTTATGCCGGAGACTGCACAGAAGATCCTTGCACAGCTGAATGCAGAAAACCGTACACTGGATGAAATGACACAGTATGGTCTGTACAAATCCGGTACAAAGGTAACAGACAAGCCGGAAATCCTTTTTGCACGTCTGGATCTCAAAGAAGTACTGGTAAAAGCAGAAGAAATTCAGGCAAAACAGCTGGCAGCACTCGGTGCACCGCAGGAAGAAGCAGAGGCTGAACCAGTGATCGACCTTGAGCCGAAGGCAGAGATCACCTTTGATGATTTTGAAAAAATGCAGTTCCAGGTAGGTGAGATCATCTCCTGTGAAGCAGTGAAAAAATCCAAAAAGCTGCTTTGTTCACAGGTAAAGATCGGCAGCCAGGTGAAACAGATCGTGTCCGGTATCAAAGCACACTATTCACCGGAAGAAATGGTTGGTAAGAAAGTAATGGTACTGGTGAACCTGAAACCGGCGAAGCTGGCTGGTATTCTCTCAGAGGGTATGATCCTTTGTGCAGAGGATGAGAACGGCGAGCTGGCGCTGATGGTTCCGGAGAAAAAAATGCCGGCAGGAGCAGAAATCTGCTAATAAAAAAGATGGAGGGTGTTACTACCATGAAAAAAGAAAACGTTTGGAAATCATAT
>CAZEPO010000156.1:0-4867 GCA_964514125.1 uncultured Lachnospiraceae bacterium | reverse complement strand
GCATTGCTCGACAATCTGTTTGACCGTTCTAGTTATCTGTATGAGGAACCAGCCAATCTTCTCAAACAGGAACTGCGAGAGTCGGCTATTTATAATGCTATCATCAAGGCAATTGCTGAGGGTGCATCCCGTCTGAATGATATTACAATGAAGGTCGGAGAGGGTAATTCAGTTGTATCAAAATATCTTAAAACCCTGATTGACCTTGGCATTGCAAAAAAAGAGACGCCAATCACAGAAAAGTCCGGCAAGAAAACAATCTATCTGCTGGCGGATAACTTCTTCCGGTTCTGGTATCGCTTTGTCCCAGTCAATATGAGTGCAATCGATTCTGGCAGAATCACAAAAACCTATCCACATGCTGTAAAACAGTATCTTTCCGATTATATGGGATTGATATTTGAAAAGATGTGTCAGGATTATCTGCTGTATTATGCCGATCAACTCCCTATAGAATTGAGCGAAATCGGTCAGTGGTGGGGAACTGATCCTAAGAAGAAAAAGCAGATACAGATTGATATCGTTGGAATTCCCGTAGAAGGAAAAGAGTATATCATCGGATCCTGTAAATACAGGAATGAGAAGATTGGTGTGGATGAACTTGAGCTGATCAGAGATTACGCATCGGTATTTGGGAAAGGAAATATCTATCACTACTATATTTTCTCTAAAGGCGGATTTACGGACGGATTGCTTCAAGCGCAGGAGCGAGGCGAGGTTCAGTTGATTACCTTGGAAGATCTTTTTCGTGGATGATCTTTATGGGAAAACAATATTGCCTTTTTTCCTAAATGACGCTATAATGTAGAAATTCAAATAGATACAAATGAGGTAGAGATATGAAAAGTTTATTGATTCTCGGAGCTGGCGGCTTTGGGCAGATGGTAAGAGAGACAGCTTTGGAATTGGGATATGAAAAGGTGGTTTTCCTGGATGATGCTGCCAAAGGGGAAGATATTATTGGTATGTGCTGTGATTATGTGATCAAGCATGAAGAGTATACGATGGCAGTAGCTGCATTCGGCAACAACCGGACGCGTCTTCTTTGGACGGACAAGCTGCTGGAGGCTGGATATGAGGTGCCTGCGATCGTGCATCCGACTGCGGTTGTGAGTCCGAGTGCTGTGATCGAGCCGGGATGCTTCATTATGCAGCGTGCAGTGGTCAATACACATACAAGGATTGAGCGTGCTGCGCTGATCAACAGCGGAGCGATTGTCGACCATGATTCGGTTGTATGTGCCGGAGCTCATGTTTGTCTGGGCAGTATCGTAAAAGCGAATTGTACGATCGAGACTGGCCGAAAGATTGAAGCCGGTGAGGTTGTTTTTTCTACGAGAAGAAAGATTGAGGGTGCAGACAGCCGCTGTCTCGAGGATGCAGTGTATGCGTTCGGCTTTGGACAGCAGTGCAGCTATGTGAAGCCGTTCGGAGAAGGACATATCAATGAGACGTATGCGGTGTATATGCCGACGGAAGATGGTGTGGATGTACCGCTCTATGTACTGCAGCGTGTCAATATCCATGTTTTCAAAAATCCGGCGCAGGTGATGGAGAACATTTTTGGTGTAACGCAATATCTGCGTGAGGTGATCCGCCGCGAGGGCGGTGATCTCGACAGAGAGACACTGTCATATATCAAGACGAAGAGCGGTGATACTTATTTTGAGGATGATCAGGGTCAGCCGTGGCGCTGTCTGCATTACGTTGCCAATTCGATCTGCCATCAGACGGTGGAGGAGCCGGATCAGTTTTATCAGTCTGCCAGAAGCTTTGGTCATTTCCTGAAACAGCTTGGCGATTATCCGGCTGAAAGCCTGTATGAGACGATTCCGAAGTTTCATGATACGGTCAGCCGTTTCGGCGATTTTGCTGCAGCAGTGCGCAAGGATGTCAAGAACCGTGCGCGTCAGTGTCGTCCGGAGATTGCTTTTGCGCTTGCGCGTGAGCAGGACTGTGGTGTGCTGATGAAGCAGCTCGAAGAAAAGGTGCTGCCGCTGCGTGTGACGCACAACGATACGAAGCTGAACAATATTTTGTTCGATGAGGAGACAGACAAGGGTCTGTGTATCATCGATCTGGATACGATCATGCCTGGTCTGGCGGCGAATGACTTCGGTGATTCGATCCGCTTCGGCGCGTCTACTGCGGAGGAGGACGAGCAGGATCTGGACAAAGTACATTTCGATATTCATCTGTATGAGCTTTATGCGAAAGGCTACCTGGAGATGGCGAAGGATGTGCTTACACCGGAAGAGATCGCGAGTCTGCCTTGGGGTGCAAGACTGATGACCCTGGAGTGTGGTATGCGTTTCCTGGCAGATTTCCTGCAGGGTGATGTATACTTTAAGACTGCTTACCCAGAGCATAACCTTGTGCGTGCCAGAACACAGTTCCGTCTGGTCAAAGAGATGGAAGAACAGTTCGAGGCAATGTGCGAGATTATCAATAAATATAAGTAATACAATAGCGAATCTTTAAGAAAGAAGGACAAAATGATGAAGTTACTGAAAAAAATGATGGTTGGCCTGACTTCTGCAGCAATGCTGGCAGGTGCGTTTGCGGGTGCAGCAGTTGCTGAGGAGGTTCAGGAGAATTCCGATACCTACAATATGCTTCTGATCGGAGTAGATAGAAGAGATGATTCTTGGTATGGCAACTCTGATGTTATGATTCTTGTGACAGTCAATCCGGACAAGGAGAGCATTTATCTGACTTCCTTTATGCGTGACCTTTATGCGGACATTCCGGGAATCGGCGTGCAGAAGCTCAATGCTGCCTGTGCAAACGGCGGACCGGAGCTCTGTGTCGAGACGATCAAGGAGAACTATCAGGTTCAGATCGATAACTATGCGATGGTTGACTTCAACACCATGGCTGAGATTGTGGATACGATCGGTGGTGTAGAACTGGAACTTACAGAGGCAGAGGTGGAATTTGTTAATAATCATGCCGAGAGTGATAATACATTAACGGGAGAAGGTCTGATGTGGCTGGATGGTGCACAGGCGGTTGCACATTCCAGAAACCGTTTCACTGGTTCTACTTATGACTTTGGACGTACCGAACGTCAGCGTAAGCTTCTGACTGCGATTTTCGAGAAGGCAAAGACAGACTATGAAGACTCTAAGTCATCCGGTACGCTGCAGAAGTTTCTGTCCTATATGTCTCATGACCTGACAGGCGGGGATACACTGAAGCTGATGACGAAGATTTCTGACTGGCTGACCTATGAGATGAAGGAGCTGAGAGTTCCGTTTGATGATATGTACTATAGCCAGAATGAGATTCTGACACCGACTGATATGGCAGCGACGAGAGAGAAGCTGCAGGAAGAGTTATATCGATAAGAAGCTGAGGACAGCACCGCGAAGCCGCGGTGCTGTTTATAAATTTTTTAGGAATAATTCACAGCTCTTTCATTGAGAATCTGTCGGGAATTGTTTATACTATCTGGCAGAGTATGTTTCCGGCAGAACCGGAAGAGATAGGAGAATTATGTAATGGGAAGAGCAATTGGAATAGACCTTGGTACAACGAACAGCTGTGTAGCTGTGATTGAGAATGGCGAGCCGGTGATCATTCCGGCTGGCAGCGGTACAGCTACGACACCGAGTATTGTGGCGTTCAGCAAGAATGGTGAGCGGCTGATCGGTGAAGGTGCCCGCAGACAGGCTGTGACGAATCCGGATCGTACGATCAGTTCGGTCAAGCGGCATATGGGTACGAACTGGAGTACCAGGATTGATGGCAAGGAGTACAAGGCACAGACGATCAGTGCTATGGTACTGCTTCAGCTGAAGAAGGATGCGGAAGCATTTCTTGGAGAACCGGTGACGGATGCGGTGATTACTGTACCGGCTTATTTTAATGATATTCAGCGTCAGGCTACAAAGGATGCCGGCAGGATTGCCGGTCTGAATGTGCTCCGTATCATCAATGAGCCGACCAGTGCGGCGCTTTCTTACGGATTGGATCATGGAGAACCGCAGAAGGTCATGGTGTATGACTTGGGAGGCGGTACATTCGATGTATCTGTGATTGAGATTGGTGACGGCGTGATTGAGGTTTTGGCGACTGCGGGTGATAACCATCTGGGCGGTGATGATTTTGATGCGCGGATAACGGATTGGATCGTCAAGAATTTCAAGGCACAGCAGAAGATTGATCTTTCGCGGGATTTTGCAGCGATGCAGCGCGTCAGAGAAGCGGCAGAACAGGCGAAGAAAGCACTTTCGACGAATGATAATGCACATATCGTGCTTCCGTATATCATGCAGGCGAAGGGTGAGCCAGTGCATCTGGATCTTACTCTTTCCAGAACACAGTTCAATGAGCTGGTGAAGGATTTGATCAATCGGACTCAGGGACCGGTGCAGAGTGCAATGAGTGATGCGGGTATCACGGCATCCTCGCTGAATCGTGTGCTGCTGGTCGGTGGATCGACGAGAATACCGGCGGTGCAGGATAAGGTTCGTGCACTGACCGGCAAGGAACCATCCAGAAATATCAATCCGGACGAGTGTGTAGCCAAAGGAGCTGCGATCCTTGGACACAAGCTGGAAGGTAATTTCCTTCCGATGGCAGGCGGCGGACAGGATCTGCTGCTTCTGGATGTCATTCCGATGAGTCTTTCGATCGAGACAGTGGGCGGTGTGGCGACACGACTGCTGGAGCGCAATTCCACACTTCCGACCCGCTATTCGAAGGTGTTCTCAACAGTCAGTCCGCTGCAGCGTGATGTGGAGATCCACGTACTGCAGGGTGAGCGTCCGATGGCACGTGACAACAAAACGATCGGTAAGTTCCGTCTGAAAGGAATCAAACGTGCTGCCTGTGGTTCACCGCAGATTTTGGTAACATTTGA
>CAZEPO010000155.1:3116-4889 GCA_964514125.1 uncultured Lachnospiraceae bacterium | reverse complement strand
ATTGGTAGAACATGGATTTTTGTAGTATAGCCAGCGGAAGCAGCGGCAATTGTATTTTTGTGGGAACAGATCAGACGGGTGTTCTGATCGATGCCGGCATCAGTGGGAAGAAAGTCGTAGCAGGACTGAATGCGATTGAACGTAATCCACAGGAGTTGAATGCAATCCTGATCACGCATGAACATTCGGATCATATCAGAGGACTTGGTGTGCTGGCGCGCAAATTTGGAATTCCGATTTATTCTGCACCTGGCACGATCCAGGCAATGAAGATGGAAAAATCGCTTGGAAAGATTGAAGAATCACTGTTTCATGCGATTACACCGGATAAAGATTTTTGTATCGGTGATCTGGAGGTGAAGCCTTTTCGGGTGTCACATGATGCGGCTGAGCCGGTTGCTTATCGGTTTGAGCATGGCGGCAAGTCAGTAGCGGTCGCTACGGATCTTGGCTATTATGATGAGTATATTATTTCACATCTGCAGAATCTGGATGCAGTGCTGCTGGAGTCGAACCACGATATCAATATGCTGCAGGTGGGCGCATATCCGTATTATCTGAAACAGCGTATTCTTGGCAGGAAAGGTCATCTTTCGAATGAAAATGCAGGACGACTGCTCGGCGAGATCCTGAGCGATCGGATGCAGGCGGTGATGCTTGGGCATCTCAGCAAAGAAAATAATTACGATGAACTGGCGTTGGCAACAGTATGTGCGGAGATCACGATGGGGGATAACCCGTACAAGGCAGAAGATTTTCGGATACAGATTGCAAGGCGTGATGAGCCGTCTCAGCTGATCGCCGTGTAAGTGTTTATTATTAAGAAAGAATGCAGTGACAGAGGTGTTGCCGCATTCTTTTTTTGTGTTCAAAAGCAGGTTGGTTTGTTGAAAAAACAAAAGGGAATCTTAAGAAAAATGAAAATTCTGTGACATCGGTTGACATAAAAGTCCATAATTGCTATTATTTTCGAGTAACTGGTAATAGTTTTGTAACAAGTATGTAATTAACAAGGAGGGATATGTAACAATGAAGAAAAGAGCGTCGATACTCGCAGCTTTGTGTCTGACGGTGAGTTTGACCGTTTCAGGACCGATGGCTGTTGTGGCTGATGCAGCAGAGGCAGTTGAGACAGATTTGTCAGGGCAGCTTGCTTTTGCACAGTGTGAAGAATATATCAACATCCGGAGTTCTGCCAGTACAGAGGGTGAAGTGACTGCTAAGATCTACAATAACGGTGCAGTTACAATTCTTGGCCAGGAGGGTGACTGGTATCAGGTGAAGTCCGGCAATGCGGTAGGCTATGTGAAGGCCGAATATTTTGCAACTGGTGAGAGAGCAGAGCAGATTGCGGAGGAGATTGCCTATAATGTGGCAAAAGTTCATCCGGAATACCTGAATATCCGTACTGGTCCGAGTGAGGACTGCAGTCTTGTGACGGTTGCAGAGCAGTCGGATGAGCTGGAAGTGGTTGCTTATGACGGTGACTGGATGAAGGTAGCACTGGGGAATGATGTGTATGGTTATGTAAATGCATATTATGTCGCATATGAGACATATTATCCAGTCGCTGAGACACTGGAAGAAGAACAGGCACGTCTGCAGGCTGAGCGTGAGGCTGCAGAGACTGCTTGGGCAGATGTGCAGGAAGAGACACAGGCTGAGGATACATGGACAGAGACGGAAGCACCGGCAGAAGATAGCTGGACAGATGAGAACTGGAGCGATACAGATTCAGATAGCTGGACAGATGAGAGCTGGAGCGATACAGAT
>CAZEPO010000155.1:0-3016 GCA_964514125.1 uncultured Lachnospiraceae bacterium | reverse complement strand
GAAGATACATGGACAGAGCCAGAAGCGCCAGCTGAAGATACATGGACGGAAACGGAAGCACCGGCAGAAACAGAAGCTCCGTCATACTCCAGTACCGGTTCTGATATTGCAAATTATGCAGTGCAGTTTGTCGGCAATCCTTACGCATGGGGCGGTACAAGCCTGACAAACGGAGCGGATTGTTCCGGATTTGTGCAGTCAGTATTTGCGAACTTCGGTATTGGTCTTTCCAGAACGGCAGCATCTCAGGCAAGCGGCGGTGTAGCGGTTTCTCTGGATAGCCTTCAGGCGGGTGATCTGGTGTTCTACAGCCATGGCGGCGGAATTGATCACGTAGCTCTGTATATCGGAGGCGGTCAGGTTGTTCATGCAGCGAATTCCAATTCTGGAATCATCATTTCGAACTGTTATTACAATACACCGGTTTCTGCAAGCAGATACTGGTAAATAAGATTAAAGCAGAATCGGACTGCGTTCGTATTCTGTTTTGAATGTGGTGCCATATTTTTGCGCGTGTACACATCGATAGAGGTGGGAGGCGTAAAGATCCTGGCACCACATTTTTTTTGCAGGTTCGGACAGAAGTCTTTCGGCTGCGGCTGGTTTGACTGCAAAAGGAATCCGTGTCTGTGTTTTCAGTTCGTGTAGCAGCGGAGAAGCAGAGCGGCGAAAACCGAGTGCTCGTGCATAAAAAACCGTGCCGTTTTCACGAAATTCCTGAACGGAATCGGCCTGCAGATCGAGAATCAGATGCAACAGGGAGCGGCGGATCCGTGCTTCTGTGAACTGGCGGGATTTCAGGCAGGCAATGATCTCAGCGTAGGATTTGCCAATACACGAAAAACGGCTGCTTCGAATGCGGTCGGACAGATCAGGAGTAATATCTAATATAGCAGAAAACGAATCCGAAGCCAGAAGTTTTTGGTTCAGATATGGAAGAAAATCTTCGCTGGTCAGCGTATAGTCAGCATTTGATAAAAACAGTTCATGACATGGCTGTGGGAGATACTGCAGAAAACTGGAAGCAGTTTCTTCTATATTAATAGAGGGAGCCAGAAGTCTCCTGAGCGCAGTTGCAGAACAAAAGGTTTGATCGAGACTGCTGCTGTGATAATCGCTTCCCTGTCGCTTGATCGGGATGGGTGTGATCTGGCTGCTGCGTTTCTGCAGTGCTTTGCAGTATTCGATCCCCAGGATGTTGTTGGGTGTTGACAGGAATGCTTCAATCTGATCTGGACTTGCAAATGATGCTGCATCAGTGCCGTTCTGGACAGAGGTTTGCTGGATGTAGCTGATGAGTGCAGCAGCTCTTGCCTGCGGATAGGTTTTGCCCTGAGCGAGCAGGCTGCGCAGTGTCTGCAGATATTCTTCCGGCTCTTTGCGGAGGATATCTGCAGTAAGTTCAAACAGGCGAAGGTCATCTGATTCACCGCCAAAGCACAGTGCATCAATGACACCGAGGGAATCCAACAGGGCAGCAGCGCCTTCGGCAAAATATTCCGCACTGCCGGAGGCATAGCAGACAGGCAGCTCGAGAACAAGATCAGCACCGCCGAGCAGAGCCATTTTAGCGCGGGTATATTTGTCAAAAACAGCAGGTTCTCCGCGCTGGACAAAGTCAGGGCTCATAACGACAACGGCGAAATCAGCTTCGGCCGCCTCCTTGGCTTTTTGGATATGATATTCGTGTCCTGTGTGAAATGGATTGTATTCAGCGATGATTCCGACGGTGCGCATAATTCCTCCTGTGATACGGGTATGATCTGCGTTCTGTACAGAACGATTTCCGGTATCTGGTGTTTTCTTTTTGATACAATAGTGATTTTACCCATTTTAGCAGATAAAAAAGGGGGCTGCAATGTAAAATTTGTCTTGTCCGCTGTAAGAATTTGGGGTATAATCGAAATAGTGTAAAATAAATACGAAAGGAGTCCATGAATCATGGCATTTATTGACATTCTTAAAGCAAAAGCGAAAGCAAACAAGAAGACGATTGTTTTACCGGAGACAGAAGACAGAAGAACTTATGAAGCTGCTGCACAGATCCTTGCAGAAGGCTTCGCAGACATCGTTCTTGTAGGAAGCGAAGAAGCAGTGAAGAAGGGCAGCGAAGGTCTGGATATCTCAGGCGCTATTATCGTTGACCCGGCTACATCCGACAGAACACAGGCATATATCGACAAACTTGTAGAACTCAGATCCAAAAAAGGTATGACACCGGAGCAGGCAAAGGAGATCCTCCTGAACCAGTATCTGTACTATGGTGTTATGATGGTTAAGATGGGCGATGCAGACGGTATGGTATCTGGTGCATGCCATTCTACAGCTGATACACTTCGTCCGTGTCTGCAGATCCTCAAGACAAAACCGGGTACAAAGCTTGTATCTGCATTCTTCCTGATGATCGTTCCGGATTGCGAATACGGCGCAAACGGTACTTTCGTATTTGCAGATTCCGGTCTTGTACAGGATCCGAATCCGGAAGAGCTGGCAGCAATTGCAGCATCTTCAGCAGAATCCTTCGAGCTTCTTGTTGGCGAAGAAGCAAAGGTTGCTATGCTTTCTCACTCCACAATGGGCAGTGCAAAACATGCACTTGTAGACAAAGTCGTAGAAGCTACCAAGATCGCAAAAGAACAGTATCCGCAGCTCAAACTCGATGGCGAGATGCAGCTTGATGCAGCAATCGTTCCGAGCGTAGGCAAATCCAAAGCTCCGAACAGCCCGGTTGCAGGCCAGGCAAACGTTATCGTATTCCCGAACCTGGATGCAGGCAACATCGGTTACAAACTCGTTCAGAGACTTGCAAAAGCAGAAGCTTACGGCCCGGTTACTCAGGGTATCGCAAAACCGGTCAACGACCTTTCCAGAGGATGTTCTGCAGAGGATATCGTTGGTGTAGTTGCAATCACAGCAGTACAGTGTCAGGCTGACGACAACAAATAAGCGGAGGAAAATATAATGAACGTATTAGTTATCAACTGTGGTAGTTCATCTCTGAAATACCAGTTAATCA
>CAZEPO010000154.1:0-4985 GCA_964514125.1 uncultured Lachnospiraceae bacterium | reverse complement strand
ATTCGTTTTAAATAAGCTTATTCCAAATTATTACAATATTATCACACAATGAAAGGCGTCGGATGAATTTCATCCGGCGTTTTTCGTTGCATGATCGGCGAGGATTACAGATTCCTGTATCTTACAGTGTGAAATATGGCGGCAAGGGAATAATAATCATGGATGAAATGATGATTTTGAGAGTTCAGGAGGTTACAATATGTGCAACTATATGCCGATCATTGATGTATATGCCCGTGAGATCCTGGATTCCCGCGGGAATCCGACAGTGGAAGTAGAACTGATGACAGAGGACGGAAGTGTAGGGAGGGCGGCTGTACCTTCCGGTGCTTCTACCGGTCAGCATGAAGCTGTAGAGCTTAGAGATGGTCAAAGCCGTTATCATGGAAAGGGAGTGGAACAGACCTGTCATTTTGTAAATACGATCTTAGCTGATGCAGTGATCGGAGAAAATGTTTATGATCAGGCTGCAATCGACCGAATCCTCTGTCGGGAAGACGGTACAAAAAATAAGAAACGAATCGGTGCGAACGGAATCCTTGGTGTGTCGATGGCAGCGGCTGCTACTGCAGCAAAGTCCAAAAAAGAACCGCTATTTCGCTATTTGGGCGGGATGCATGCATATCAGATGCCGGTTCCGATGATGAATATCTTAAATGGAGGATGTCATGCGGATAATACGGTGGACTTGCAGGAATTTATGATCATGCCGGTTGGGGCAGAGGGCTTTGCCCATGGGATTCAGATGTGTGCCGAAATTTACCATACGCTGAAGCGCATATTGAAGGAACGGGGATTTGCGACCGGCGTAGGAGATGAGGGCGGATTTGCTCCGAATCTGGAAGATGCATCGGCTGTGCTGCAGCTGATCACAGATGCGGTGGAGAAGGCAGGCTACCGGATGGAACGGGATATTGTGATCGCACTGGATGCGGCAGCCAGTGAATTGTATGTACCGGAGAGGAATTGTTATCTGTTTCCGGGTGAGAGCAAGATGAAAGGAACAGAGGTCGTGCGCAGCAGTGATGAGATGATCGCATATCTGGAAGCACTCTGCCAGAAATTCCCGATTGCGTCAATAGAGGATGGACTCGATGAAAACGACTGGGCGGGCTGGAAAAGGCTGACAGAGCAGCTTGGCAGTCGTGTCCAGCTGGTCGGTGATGATCTCTTTGTGACCAATCCGCAAAGACTGCAAGAAGGAATCACGCAGAGCGTTGGAAATGCGATTCTCATAAAAGTGAACCAGATCGGTACTCTGACAGAAGCGTTTGAAGCAATCCAGCTTGCACAGAAGCATGGCTATCGCACGATCATTTCACATCGGTCGGGTGAGACAGAAGATACGATGATCGCGGATCTTGCAGTGGCAGTGAATGCCGGACAGATCAAAACAGGTGCACCATGCCGCGGAGAGCGTGTGGCCAAGTACAATCAGCTGCTGCGTATCGAAGATGCGATTGGACTGGCAGCTGCTTATGAGAATCCGTTTTTGAATCACTGCAAAAAATAGTTGAAATATTTATACGCCTGTGGTAGACTATATGTGTTTGACATAGGAGGTGTGGTTGCCGTGAGAATTTTTTTGACTATTATTTTTATATTAGTATGTATTGCATTAACTGTAATTGTTCTGGCTCAGCAGGGTAAAGAAGCTGGACTTGGAGCAATCGGTGGTATTGGAGATACTTACTGGAGTAAGAATAAGAGCCGTTCCATGGAGGGAAAACTGAGCCAGTTTACAAAGCTCCTTGGTGTGCTTTTTGTTTTACTTGCAGTTATTCTGAATTTGAACTTTTAAGAGAATGAAGGGACTGATGCAATCATGCACCGGTCCTTTTTTCGTACCACATACAGACAGAGGCAGGCAGCAGGAGAAGGAAGTTTCGCAGCAGTTTGCGCCTGCAGTGACAGAAGGAGAGAATGATGGATCAGCAGTTTGAACGCCGCAAAAAGGTGTTATATGATATGATCTGCGATAAGCAGTATATTCCAATGAAGATCAAGGAGATTGCTATCCTGCTTCAGGTTCCGAAGGAGAATCGGCAGCAGCTGAAGGAGGTATTGGATTCCCTGATCGTCGATGGAAAAATTGAATTGACTACAAAAGGCAAATATCGCAAGGCTACGGTCAAGACCTTGCAGGGAACATTTATTGCACATCCGAGAGGGTTTGGTTTTGTTGAAATAGAAGGAAGAGAGAATGATATTTTTATTCCGGAAGATCAGACCGGCGGAGCGATGCACAAGGATATCGTGCAGGTGGCAATTTTGAATTCCGTGGAGGGAAGACGGCAGGAAGGCAGTGTCCTGCGGATTCTGGAGCATGGGATCAAAGAAGTGATCGGCACGTTTCAGAGCAGCAGAACGTATGGCTTTGTGATCCCGGACAATCAAAGAATCCTGAATGATATCTTTGTGGCACAGGAGAACAGCCGCGGTGCCATGGACGGCCATAAGGTTTTGGTAGAATTGATCTCTTACGGCGGCAAAGGCCGTAAACCGGAGGGCAAAGTCAAAGAGATCATTGGACATATCAATGATCCGGGAACGGATATTCTGTCCGTTGTCTATGAATATGAGCTTCCGAATGAATTTCCGGAAAAGGTTCTGAATCAGGCAGAGCGAGTGGCAGACCGGGTGAGCGATGCAGACATGTTTGGCCGTACAGATCTGAGAGATCTGCGTATGGTGACGATTGACGGAGAGGATGCCAAGGATCTGGATGATGCGGTTTCGCTTTCTTTTGACGGAACGCATTATCATCTCGGCGTGCATATCGCAGATGTTGCCAATTATGTGCAGGAAAACAGTGCACTTGACCGGGAGGCCTATACAAGAGGAACGAGTGTGTATCTGGCGGATCGTGTGATTCCGATGCTGCCGCACAGACTTTCCAATGGAATCTGTTCCCTGAATGCAGGCGTGGACAGACTGGCAATGAGCTGTCTGATGGAGATTGACCAGAAAGGCAATGTGGTTTCTCATGAAGTTGCAGAGACTGTGATCCGTGTGGATCGCAGAATGTCGTACAACGAGGTACAGAAGATCCTGACGTACCGCAGGATGACAGAGCTGGAAAAAAATGCCGGACAGGAAGAAAGCATCTATATGGATTCTCAGGAACGGGAGGATGCAGAATATCTGATCGAAGCCTGCGGAGAGCTGGTGCCGATGTTTGAAGAGATGGCCAAGCTGGCTGCAATTCTGCATGAAAAACGCCGTGCCAGAGGTTCGATCGACTTTGATTTTCCGGAAGCGAAAGTGATCGTAGACGAGAACGGAAGTCCGGTGGAAATCCGTCCTTATGTACACAATACAGCGACGAATCTGATCGAGGAGTTTATGCTGATCGCAAATGAGACGATCGCAGAATATTTTTTCTGGCAGGAGACCCCGTTTTTGTACCGGACACATGAAGCACCGGACGAAGAAAAAATACAGAAATTATCTGCATTTATTGCAAATTTTGGCTATGGAATCAAAGGCGTTTCAGATGAAATCCATCCGAAGGAGCTGCAGAAGCTGCTGGCGCGGATCGCAGATACACCGGAGGAAAATATTATCAGCCGTTTGACACTGCGTTCTATGAAACAGGCAAAATACACAACCGAATCGACCGGACATTTTGGACTCGCGGCGAAGCATTACTGTCATTTCACATCGCCGATCCGCCGCTATCCGGATCTTCAGATTCATCGGATCATCAAAGATGTGCTGCGCGGCCGGATGAAGCCGGAGCGGATCGATCATTACCAGTCACTGCTTCCGGAGGCAGCAGATCACTGCAGCAAAACGGAGCGCAGAGCAGATGAAGCGGAACGTGAGACCATCAAAATGAAAAAGGCAGAGTATATGCAGCGTCATATTGGTGAGGAATTCGAAGCTGTTGTATCCGGAATCATGTCCTACGGCATTTACGCAGAGCTTCCGAATACGGTGGAGGGTCTGATCCATGTGACACGGATGTATGATGATCGCTACTATTATAGAGAAGAAACGATGGAACTGTACGGAATTGATACTGGACGAGTGTTCCGGCTTGGTGATAAAATTCAAGTACGCGTTGCAGGTGCAGACAAAGAGACAAGAACCGTAGATTTTGAACTGGCAGACTGAATGCAGAAAGGGCTAGGATATGGGTGAATCGATTAAACTGATCGCAAATAACAAAAAGGCATATCATGATTATTTTATCGAAGATAAATATGAGGCGGGTATATCGCTTCACGGAACAGAAGTAAAATCACTGCGTATGGGAAAATGCAGCGTAAAAGAGTCCTTTATCCGAATTGAGAATGGAGAGGTTTTCATTTATGGAATGCACATCAGTCCCTACGAAAAAGGCAACATTTTCAATAAGGATCCGCTGCGCGTGAAGAAACTGCTTCTGCACAAATCAGAGATCAACAAAATGGTCGGTAAGATCAAAGAAAAAGGCTATACACTGGTTCCGCTCAGAGTATATTTCAAAGGCAGCCTTGCCAAGATCGAGATTGGTCTTGCAAAGGGTAAAAAACTGTATGATAAGCGTGATGATATCGCAAAGAAAGACCAGAGACGTGAGGCAGAAAAGGAATTTAAGGTGCGAAATCTGTATTGATCTGTCGGACGAAAGATTTGACAAAAAGAACTGTGTGCCTTATAATAGGGCATACAGTTCAAAATGCATACATTGTGTGCGTTTGAAAACCCTGGGCCAGTAAAGGTTTCGACGGGGGTTATGAAGCTGGAGAAGCTATCCGCAGGTGATGCGTCAACTCACAAACTTAAAATTAAACGCTGAAGATAATTTAGCATACGCTGCCTAATGGCAGCTGTCTGACTTAGAGCACCTGCACTTTAAGACCCAGGCATCGATCATGCAGGAAACGACATATGCTAAGCTTTGCACATATGGGCGTATTATGAAGCTACCAAGCGTAGAAGAATGTTCGTTTTCGTCTGCGGGAGGGAATGTCAAAGAACGGACTATGATAGTAGAA
>CAZEPO010000153.1:3515-5042 GCA_964514125.1 uncultured Lachnospiraceae bacterium | reverse complement strand
GTCACAGGTGTATTCGGCAAAGATTCCCTCGACTGTACACCGGGCTGTCCGCTGGAATTCGCTGATCCGGTGGAATCTGTGAAAGAGACTGTTGCCGAGATTCAAGCTAACGAAGAGGTGGATATGATCGTTTGTGTGTCACACAGCGGTACTTCAGAGGATGAAGCCAAGTCAGAGGATGAGATACTGGCAAAAAGTGTACCGGAGCTGGATCTGATCATCAGCGGACATACACATACGAAACTGGAAGAAGCAATCAGCCAGGGGGATACGACGATCGTATCGGTAGGCGAATACGGCAAATACCTCGGCAGTCTTTCTTTGACACAGAACGAGGAAGGAAGATGGTCTCTGACTGATTATGAACTGATCAAGAACGATTCTTCGATTCCACAGGATGCAGATACGCAGAAAAAGATTGATGCATTGATGGATACGGTGGACAGCCGATATCTGGAACAGTTTGGCTATACCAAGGATCAGGTGCTGTGCACCAATGAAGTTGAATTCGTAGACAGCAATGATACAGCGGTACTGCATACCGAACTGAATCTGGGCAATATCATGTCAGATGCCTATGCTTACACCGTAGAACAGGTGTCGGAGGATACGCATCCGGTGGATGTGGCAGTTGTACCGTCCGGCACGATCCGCGATACGTACCCACTCGGTGAGATTACGACAGAGAATGTCTTTCATTCTTTTTCACTTGGAATCGGCAAAGATCAGATTCCAGGTTATCCGATGATCAGCGCTTATCTGACCGGAGCGGAATTGAAGATCGTGGCGGAACTCGATGCCTCGATCTCCAATCTGATGACAGCAGCACGTCTGTATACCAAAGGCTTGTGCTGGAGCTACAATCCAAACCGCATGCTCCTGAACCGTGTCACGGATGTCTGGCTCTGTGATGAAGACGGCAATCGTGTGGAATTGGAGGATGACAGGCTATACCGTGTAGTGACTGATTACTATTCTTCTCAGATGCTGGCAGGCGTCACGGATCTGTCTTATGGTCTGCTCTCACTCGTACCGAAATTTGCAGACGGGACACCGGTTGAGAATTATGAGGATACGATCGTCATGGACGGCGATCAGGAGCTGAAGGTATGGGCTGCAATCGCAAACTATATGAAGTCCTTTGAGGATACAGACGGGGACGGCATTGGCAATGTACCGACGCGCTATGCCGAGATGGAAGGCAGAAAGATTGTGGAGGACAGCAAAAATATTATTGATCTGCTGAAGCATCCGAATCGATTTTTCTTTATGATCGTGGGTGTGATCTTTGTGGCGCTGATTTTTTTGGCAGTCATCATTTTACTGTTTCGGAAATGCGTGCGGATGATACGCAGAAAATGCAGCAAACAGCATCAAGCAGCAAGATAACGATAAATATTCAGCTGATTTCGGTATATGCCTGAAAGGCATAAGCCTTTGATTTCAGCCCAAAGGAAAGAAAGTGAGGATACATATGACAAAGAAAATAGCATTGACAATCCTTGGGATTATTCTGGTTTATGGATC
>CAZEPO010000153.1:0-3415 GCA_964514125.1 uncultured Lachnospiraceae bacterium | reverse complement strand
CATCTGATGCGTACGCCGATGGAAGGCTGTATTCAGCTGCTGGCAGAACGTATGGGCACCACGATGGGTAAGCTTCGTCAGCGCATCGATATCGTACTGGTACTTGTGAGCGTTGTGCTGACACTGATCTTTGGAACAGAATGGACGCTGCGCGAGGGTACGATCATCGCAGCACTGATCTTTGGGCCAGCGATGGACTTCTGGAAAAAACATGTATTTTCATAAAAAAATACTTTTTGTAGATTATAGGACGCCAAGAACAGATTTTTTTGTTCTTGACGTCCTTTTTTCAATAAAATATAAACAAATTGGTAAAACCATTAAAATAAATGTTTTTATAGATTGATAACCTTTAAAATAAAGGTTATAATAAAAGTAAAAAACAAAGGGGAGAGCATATGAAAGAAAAAAAGTTTTTGATTCCGGATTCAATTACCGCAGCGGAACTAAAAGAGATAAGACAGCAATTTGGTTTTACACAGAAGGAGTTTGCTGAATTTCTGCATTGCTCTAAGTCAACGGTAGAGCGCTGGGAAGCGAGCAAGGAAGAACTGACAGGAACAATCTGTCTGCTGATCAGTATGCTCCGAAAATATCCGGAATATGTGAGAGCAGTGTGCATTCCGCAAAAAACGATGCCGATTAGGCTTTGGTATATGTACAGACAGACAGCATGTACGATGATTGATGTAAATGAGATGAAAAGAGAAATACAGATAAAAAATTTTACTGATCATCTTATGTTTCGGGCATTTGGAGCAGAGGAACATCCGAATTTTGAAATGTATGAGGAGTTTTTGCGTTCCCGTTGTTTTCCAGAAAGCAGGGATAAGATGAAGCTGATTCTGCGAGATCTGGATTTACCGTTTTATGATCCGTTTATGATCATAGAGAAAACGGAGGGGCGAATGGCAGAAGATGATTTTTGGATAAAAATAGAGAGGTAGGATATGATAGAACTATTTGAGCAAAATATCAGAACCAATGACAGGCAATCCTCCAAGGGTAATCAGCTGAAATGGGAAAATAACGGAATTTGGTATAAGGCAGATTACACCGGATATGAAGGGCTGTCTGAATATTTGATTTCTCATCTGCTTGAAAAAACGACATTGCGGGCAGAAGAATTTGTTGTTTATGATTTGGAGGAAATTGCTTATAAAAGCAGACACTATTCCGGTGTAAGAAGCCAATCCTTTCTAAAGGGAGACTGGCAGATTATTACATTGGAACGTTTGTTTTATAATTTTTTTGGAAAAAGTCTGTATAAGGCAATTTATTCGATCGACGGCAGTGAACAGCGTATGAGATTTTTGGTGAATCAGGTAGAACGTATGACAGGGTTAGATTCGTTTGGTGTATATCTGAATAAATTATTTACTATCGATGCTTTTTTTCTAAATGAGGATCGGCATACGCATAACATAGCAGTACTGATGAATCGCGAGGGACAATTTGACTATTGTCCTGTTTTTGATAATGGAGCAGGGTTGCTGTCTGACTGTACGCTGGATTATCCATTAGATGAAGATGTTTATGAATTGATGCAGTTGTCCAGAGCAAAAACTATTTGCGGGGATTATGACGAACAGTTAGATGTGTCAGAATCCTTGTATGGTAATCATATTCAGTTTCAGTTCAAAAAAGAAGATGTTCGCAATCTGCTTTCTGCTGTAACGATTTATACGGAAACAGAAAAAAACAGAACCGAAACGATTCTGTATGAGCAAATGAGAAAATATCAATATTTATTCCCGCTTAAATTTTGAAAATAGCTTGCATTATACCTTGATGGGGTATATAATGTGCTTATAAAAGATACCCTTTGGGGGTATTTTGAAACAATAAAAAGAAGGGAGAACATTTGCGATGAAACAATATAATGTCACGGGTATGAGCTGTGCGGCGTGCAGCGCCCGTGTGGAAAAGGCTGTTTCCAAGGTGGAAGGTGTCACTAGCTGCTCCGTCAGTCTGTTGACCAATTCCATGGGCGTGGAAGGCACTGCCTCATCGGAGGCGGTCATTCGTGCCGTGGAAGAAGCTGGATATGGAGCTTCACTGAAGGGCAGCCAGTCACAGTCTGCAGGACAAGGTTCTGCAGTACCCAACTACGATGATATGCTGAAGGACAAAGAAACACCTGTTATGAAGCGGAGGCTGATCGTTTCGCTTTGTCTGCTGCTTCCGCTGATGTATGTTTCTATGGGACATATGATGTGGAACTGGCCGCTTCCGTCCTTTTTGGAAGGCAACCATGTTGCAATGGGCCTGATTCAGCTGCTGCTGGCGGCATCCGTCATGGTTGTGAATCAGAAGTTTTTTATCAACGGATTTAAGGGACTGATCCATCGCGCTCCAAATATGGATACGCTGGTAGCGCTCGGTTCGGCAGCGTCCTTTATTTACAGCACCTATGCGCTGTTTGCGATGACCGATGCACAGCTGAAGGGCGATGCAGCGGCAGTCATGAGCTATATGCATGAGTTTTACTTTGAATCAGCAGCGATGATCCTGACGCTGATCACAGTAGGCAAAATGCTGGAAGCAAGATCAAAGGGCAAGACAACGGATGCACTGAAAGGTCTGATGAAGCTGGCGCCGAAGACTGCGACGATCCTGCGGGATGGAGCGGAAGTCGAAGTAGGGATTGAGCAGGTGCGGATCGGCGATCAGTTTGTCGTACGTCCGGGTGAAAATATACCGGTCGATGGTATCGTGCTGGACGGTCACAGTGCAGTCAATGAATCAGCACTGACTGGAGAGAGTATTCCGGTGGACAAGGCAAGCGGAGATACTGTTTCAGCTGCGACGCTGAACCAGTCCGGTTTCCTGCGCTGCGAGGCAACCCGTGTAGGAGAGGATACGACATTATCGCAGATCATTCAGATGGTCAGCGATGCTGCTGCGACCAAAGCTCCGGTTGCGAAGGTGGCAGACCGGGTATCGGGCGTCTTTGTTCCGGCAGTGATCACGATTGCAGTAATTACAATAATCGGCTGGCTGTTGGCAGGACAGACTGTCGGTTTCGCACTGGCAAGAGGCATTTCTGTACTCGTTATCAGCTGTCCGTGTGCGCTGGGACTTGCGACACCGGTGGCGATCATGGTCGGCAATGGCATGGGAGCTAAGAACGGCATCATGTTCAAGACCGCAGTTTCGCTGGAAGAGGCGGGCAAGATTGAGGTCGTAGCACTGGATAAGACCGGTACGATCACGAGCGGCGAGCCGAAGATTACCGATATCCTTCCGGCGGCAGGTACCAGTGAAGATGAGCTTCTGCGCATCGCAGCCGCATTGGAAGCCAAGAGTGAGCACCCGTTGGCAAGAGCCATTCTTTCTTATACACAGGAGCATGAGATCAAAGCCGAAGACGTGGCAGAGTTTCAGGCAGTGCCGGGCAATGGATTGACCGGCA
>CAZEPO010000152.1:0-5056 GCA_964514125.1 uncultured Lachnospiraceae bacterium | reverse complement strand
AGGAGTGCGGCAGCCCGACATGTATGGCTTTCTCTATGAAAGTTGCTCAGGGCGCAGTATCTATTGATGCTTGTCCGTATTTCTCAGAAGAAGCAAAGGCTGCTATGAGCGAAGCTACAGCACCGCCAATGAAGACAATCAAAGTTGGTGCAGGTGAGAACGAAATCACACTTGGCGGAGAAACAGTTCTTTTCCGTCATGAGAAAACATTTGTAAACAAAACAAGATATGCAGTATCTCTTTGCAGCTGCATGGATGATGCTACAATCGAAGCAAAACTTGCTGCAATCCCGGCAGTTGATTACGAGCGTATCGGCGAGAGAATGTTCGTTGAGTTCGTATAT
This sequence comes from uncultured Lachnospiraceae bacterium, assembly GCA_964514125.1. Taxonomy (GTDB): domain Bacteria; phylum Bacillota; class Clostridia; order Lachnospirales; family Lachnospiraceae; genus Choladousia. The sequence continues at coordinate 4,712 of CAZEPO010000152.1, read as the reverse complement.
GTAAACTACTGTGCAGAGTCAGGCAAAGACAAATACCTTGATCTGGTTCAGAAGGCAGCTGGTCTTGGCCGCGTTCTGGTTCTTGGATGTACAGATGCTGAAGTTGCAAAAGAAGCAGTAGCACTTGTAAAAGATTCCAAGCCGGTTCTGAACGGTGCAACAGCAGAAAACTACGAAGCAATGAACGCTGTAGCTACAGAAGCAGGAATCGCTCTTGGTGTTCGCGGCGCAAATGCAGATGAACTGTATGATACAATCGTAGCTCTTGAGAAACTTGGCAACAAGAATCTCCTGATCGACTGCGGTACAGAGTCCATCAAAGCAGCTTACGCAACAGCAGTTCAGTTCCGTAAAGCAGCAATCAAAGACAACGATCGTTCCTGCGGTTATCCGTCTATCGTTCGTGCAGACGTTCTGGCTGATGGCGATGCTCACCTTCAGGCAGCACTTGCATCTATGTTCACAATGAAATACGGTTCCATCGTTGTTATGGATCAGATGACATACGCAGAAGCTCTTCCGCTTTACGGACTGAGACAGAACGTATTCACAGACCCGCAGAAGCCAATGAAGGTTGAGCCGGGTATCTACCCGCTGAACGGCGCAGACGAGAACTCCATCTGTGTAACAACTGTAGACTTCGCTCTTACATACTTCGTTGTTACTGGTGAGCTGGAGCGTTCCGGTGTTCCGATGAACCTGATCATCAACGATGCAGGCGGACTTTCCGTACTGACATCCTGGGCTGCTGGTAAATTCTCATCAAGCTCCATCGCTAAATTCTTCGAGGAGCAGGATATTGAAGGCAAGATCAAATCCAGAAAACTCGTTATTCCGGGTAAAGTAGCTGTTCTTAAGGGCGAACTGGAAGCAAAACTTCCGGGATGGGAAATCATCATCGCTCCGAACGAGGCAGTACAGCTCGTGAAATTCTTCAAAGATCTGCAGGCTTAATTCAGTCTACTGATTATCTATCAAAAGGAAGGATGTACAGATTTCGGTCTGTACATCCCAAAATATAACCAAAAAGGAGAAAAACAATGGCTAAATTTGTGACAATTGGCGAAAGACTTTCCACAACTGCTCCGGCAGTCAACAAAGCTTTTACAAGCAGAGATCCGGAACCGATCCTCGCAAGAGCAAAACAGCAGCTCGATGCAGGTGCTGTATATCTTGACGTAAACATCGGACCGGCAGAGAGCGATGGCGAAGATCTGATGAAATGGGCAGTACAGCTGCTTCAGAGCAACTTCGACAACGTTCCGCTTGCTCTTGACACATCCAACAAGAAAGCAATCGAAGCTGGTATCTCTGTTTACAATCGTTCCAAAGGAAAACCGATCGTAAACTCTGCAGACGCAGCTGGACGTATTGAGTACATCGACCTTGCAGCAGCTAACGATGCAATCGTTATCGCTCTTTGCAACGGCGAAGGTATTGCAAAAGACAACGACGAGCGTATGGCATACTGCCAGACCATGCTTGAAAGAGGTATGGAACTTGGTATGGAGCCGACAGATCTCTGGTTTGACCCGCTGTTCCTGGTTGTTAAGGGAATGCAGGACAAACAGATGGAAATCCTTGAGTGCATCAAGATGCTCTCTGACATGGGACTGAACTCTACAGGTGGTCTTTCCAACAACTCCAACGGTATGCCGAAACATATCCGTCCGATCATGGATTCCGCACTTGTAGCTATGTGTATGATGCAGGGTCTGACATCTGCTATCGTAAACCCGAATGACCTGAGACTGATGGAAACAATCAAGTCTTGTGACGTATTCAAGAACAACACACTGTACGCAGATTCTTATCTTGAACTGTAATTTTTAACAGGTAATTATGGTACCCGGAGACACGCCGTGTTTCCGGGTATCTGACCAAAATCAGAACTTTATTTTTGACGAGGATTTATTATGTACAAAGTGACTTTTAAGTTTGAGAACGGCAATCCTGTAGAAGCGTTTGCCGGACAGGGTGAGAACCTTCTCGAGGTAGCGCGTAAAGCCAACGTGGCTATCGATGCACCGTGCAGCGGAAACGGAGCATGCGGAAAATGTAAAGTAAAGCTGGTGGGCGGAGAATTGGAATCTGCAAAGACCCGTCACATTACCGATGAGGAATACGAGCAGGGCTGGAGACTTTCCTGTGTCAGCAAAGTGATCGCCGATGTAGATGTGCTCGTTCCGGATATTGCGTCTGCTTACCGCAGTCGTATGAAAGTTGCAGATTTGAGTTCAGCGGAGGAACTCCAGATTTTTGAAAACGTGAAGGCTGATATCAGTGCAGCTGGAGTAGCATTCAAAAATGACTTAGAAGTGATCACTGTTGAGATGACTGAACCGTCTCTGGACGATACGATGCCGGATAATGAGCGACTGGTATGGGCAGTCGAGGCAGCATGCGGCGTATCAAAAGTGAAGATGACATTTATCGTACTGCAGAAACTGGCAGAGGTTTTGCGGAAAGCTTCTTTCCAGGTGAACTGTGTCATTCGCAGAAGCGAAGACAAAGTTGAGATTCTTGATATCTATCCGTCATCAGAAGATACGAAAGTCTGCGGACTTGCAGTGGATATCGGTACAACAACCGTGTCAGCTTTGATCATTGATATGACCAATGGTGCGATTCTGGCAAAAGCATCTGCCGGTAACGGACAGATTCGTTACGGTGCCGATGTAATCAACCGTATTATCGAACAGCAGAAAGACGGGGGCGTGAAAAAGCTTCAGGATGCGATCATCAAAGAAACATTAAATCCGCTGATCCATGAAATGTGCCGCTCGGCAAAGATTACTCCGATGCAGGTCTATCGTGCATGTATTGCAGCCAATACAACGATGAATCATCTGCTTCTCGGAGTTGATTCCGATCCGGTTCGTATGGAGCCGTTTATTCCGACCTTTTTCGGAACAGACTGTGTCTATGCAAATGACCTTGGTCTTGATCTGTATCCGCATGCCCGCATTATCATGGCACCGAACATTGGAAGCTATGTAGGCGGAGATATTACTGCAGGTACACTTGCAACAACGATCTGGAACAAGGATGAGATGTCTCTGTTTATCGACCTTGGTACGAATGGTGAGCTTGTATTCGGTAATTCCGAGTTTATGATGAGCTGTGCATGTTCCGCAGGACCGGCTTTTGAGGGCGGTGACATCAGCTGTGGTATGCGTGCAACAGACGGTGCGATCGAAGCATGTACGATCGACAAAGATACGATGGAACCGACATTTACGATTGTAGGTGACGAAGGTCAGAAGCCGGTAGGTATCTGTGGTTCTGGTATCATTGATATCATCAGTGAGCTGTTCCGCTGCGGTATCATCAGTCCGAAGGGCAAATTTATCCGTGAAGGCAAGCGTATCCGTCACGACCAGTATGGCATGGGCAGTTTTGTGCTTGCGTTCCGTGAGGATGCAGCATCCGTGAAAGATATCGAACTGACAGAAGTTGATATCGATAACTTTATCCGTGCAAAAGGTGCGATCTTCTCCGCAATCCGTACAATGCTGCAGTCATTAGACTTTGACGTGTGTATGATCGATCATGTATACGTAGCAGGCGGTATCGGAAGCGGTATCAATATGAAGAATGCAGTATACATTGGCATGTTCCCGGATATCGAGCTTGAGAAGTTTACCTACATCGGCAACTCTTCCCTGTCTGGTGCATATGCGATGCTGTATTCTGAGGAAGCAGAAGCGAAGGTAGCAGAGGTAGCAGCAAATATGACTTATCTGGAACTCAGCACAGAGGTTACCTATATGGATGAGTTTGTAGCCTGCTGTTTCCTGCCGCATACAGATGCGACACTTTTCCCATCTTTAGAGATGAAATAAGATACGGGATAAATGGACATAAATAAAATTTAAAAGATGAGATAGGAGATCGGTATGAATATTGAATATGAAAAAGACAATAAGGAGCGAGTTCCTTTTGAGCATTACAAAGAAGAATATGTGAAGAAGGATCCGCTGGAGATCAGTAATCGTACCGGCTTTCCTTTTTCGGAAGAAAAGCAGTGTTTTACGGTAAGATTTCTTGGGAAAGACTATGAAGTCGGTTTTCCGGAATTTACTGTAAAAAGAACAGAGGAAGATGCTTCCTGGTGTCCGCTGCTTGAAATGAATGCCGCACAGATTCTGGTCATCCGCTTTTTGATCGAGGGATGCCAGGCTGGCGGAACAGGTAAGTTTCTGACGTATCGTGAGGTGCCGTGGGGGGAACTGTATTACCGACAGTTCAACGGCAGATGTATGCTCAGACTTGCTTATTCTTATGGAAGCCGGATTGAGGCATTTTGCAGCGCATTGGAAAAAATCGGTGCGAAAAAGATCAATGCCGGAGATGCAGGATACGAAATTGAACTGTTTGATGGATTTTTCATTCGTTTCCAGATTTGGGGACCGGATGAGGAATTTCCACCATCCTCACAGATCCTGTTCAGTGATAATTTTCCGGCGGCCTTCCATGCAGAAGATCTTGTGGTAGCATGCGATGTCATCATCGGTACGATGAAGAAGCAGTGATGAGCAGCTTGCTGCTTATCCAATCAATCATATAAAAAGGGGAATGTTTTACTATGGGATTCAAAACTGATATTGAAATTGCTCAGGAAACCGTGATGTCTCCGATTACAGAGATCGCAGCCAAAGCTGGTATCGATCCGAAATATCTGGAGCAGTATGGAAATTACAAAGCAAAAA
>CAZEPO010000151.1:0-5074 GCA_964514125.1 uncultured Lachnospiraceae bacterium | reverse complement strand
AATAGAACTAACCGTCACTGTTGTGGCATCTTTTTCCATGTCGATGCCGGCACGATGAGTATACATTGTATTATCCGTTGTAGACTGAACAGTCTTTTCTTCCGAAGACATTGTATAATCAGCAGCATCACTGGACACTACCAATGTCTTTCCAGCCAAATTGTTCACCTGATCCTTCGCTACAATATGCGTAACCAGTGACTCTTGCTGATATCCGTTATATTCATACAGCAGGAAATGATTATCATCATTATTAAAGTTACCCTTATCTGAAGCAAATCCATTAAACTTGGCATTGCCGCCATATTTATTCAGATAATAATACTCATCTCCGACTTGCACACAGAATCCAACCTCATTAGAATTATCCGCTCTAATGCCATAGATCATCTGTTTGTTCTGAATGCTCTCTTCGTCGGACAATTGTGAAGTAATTGCAACACCATTCCGAACAAGCTGGAGATATTCTCCATTGCCCACGTTCTTGATATATAATTGTCCTTGCTTATTGGTTCCTTCAAATTCCCACAACAGATGCTTATTCGCATGAACGGATACCGTATCACCGACAGAAGTAAGAATCTCCATTCCCTTCAAACGATCCTCTCCACTGGTCATATCCACGTAAGAAGACAGCGCATAGTTCTTATCGGCACTGACAATGATATACTTTTTCTTATCATCAGCTAATCCGGTAATTGTATCATAGATTCCTTCTACTTGATTATTCTCTCTAGTCTTAGGCGTAATCACCTTACCTACATAGACTCCCGTCTCCACCTGCACAACAGCAAAGGTAGAGAATCCATCGGTTACGAATTCGACCACATCTCTGACTTCCGTAACAATTTCTTCTGTTGCTTCGTTCTTTGCAGAAACTTCTGCTCCTGCAGCCATTTCGCTTTGTACCTCTGACTCGTTGTCGGTCACAGACACGGTTTCCTCTTCTGCTGTCGGTTCTGCAGCATATGCTGCGACCTGCTCTACCTGTGCCTGCTGTACATCGGTCAGTGTCTCTGTCGGAAGCATGGTGATCTCTTTGGTGCTGACATCAATCTCTTCCAGCGTCTGCGGCGCTTCCTCTTCTTCGTTGAAGTGCAGTACCTGAATCTCTGCTTCGATGTCTACCGGACTGTTTACAAACGCCATGGATACCTTCGCATTGTCACTTACCGGTATGTAGGTGCCGCCAGCTGTATAGAAGCTGATATCATACAATGCAATATTGGATACCGCGCCTACCGCCTGTTCTGCCTGCTCTACGTATTCTTCATACTTTTCATGCTCTGCTTCCACCGGAACGACTGACAGGACTGCATCTGCCGGAACTTCGGTATCTACCGGCAGCTGTACTTCCACATAGATCTGCTCATCGGAGTAGATGTACAATCCGTCATTCTCTTCTGTGCCGGTCTCTGCCGGTGCTTCTATAAACTCAACGATTCCATAACCCTGAATCTGAGCATCTGCTGCATCGTAAGTCACATACTGTACTTCACCGTAAACATCGCCTTCTACTGTCTTGATCTGTGCCGCCGCTTCTTCTGTCTCCGGAATCAGTTCTGCTGTGATACCTACACGGTCAGCCACACCATCTTCATTACTGTCGATGAAGATCAGATCACCGCGTTTCGGCGTATACGCATCGGCACTGCGGTACAGATCATATTCTTCAGCAGACAAAGCTGCGATCCAGTCGGAGCAGCTGATATTTACCGGTATGGTTTTTGCATCTGCATAGTTGAGACAGAACGCTGCGAATACAGTATTCCATTCTGCATACGGTTCGCCGTACCATGCACCATAACGGGTATATCCTCTCTTCGCACCAGACTCCTCATTGATCTGATAATTGTCAACGCTTTCGCGATAGCCAATCTGACTCTCTGCGATCGCTGCCGTATCTTCTGCCCATACCCCAGTCAGTGCTGCATCAGCAAAACTCTCTTCCCAGTCTGCTGCTGTCTCGGTATCAGCAGTCGGATCGGAGACTTTGCGCACTGTGACTCCGATGGAATCCAATCCGCTGTTTTCGAAGGACAGTACTGTGACTGCCTCACCGGCGCTGTTCTGTTCTTCTGATACAGTCACTCCGCTCAGTGTGGCCGGAGTGCCGTCTTCCATATAGCCAAAAACGATCACATCGTCCGGATTCTCTGCCGCTTTCTCATTCAGGCGCAGTGTCATCTTCACGGTCTCGTCTCCGGCAGAAACAGCTTCTTTCTGTTCCTGTTTCTCATATTTGATCGTTAAGCCCAGATCATAGAACCAGCCCTTCGCCAGTTCCTCGCCTGCTGCGAGCTCTGCCTGCTGCAGCAGAGTCTCATATGCTTCACTGCCTTCCAGATGAGATGTGACTTCGAGGACTGCCTTTCTTGCCACTTCACTGCCGTCCGGAAATTCTGCAGTGATCTGAACCTGATCATCGGAATAGTCATAAACTCCGCCGTCCTGTACCGGAAGTTTGCCATATCCCATGATCTGTTCATCTTCTGATTTGTATGTATTGTACTTGACCTGTTTGGAGCTGTTGCCCTCAATAGTCTTGACTTTTTCCGGTTCGTTGTCAGAAGCCGGAATCACCTCTGCTACGATACCCACATGATCGGATACGTTGTCGCCGTCCCAGTCAAAGAAGATCAGGTCTCCTCCCACCGGAGTATATTCATCGGCTTTTTCGTAGAGATCATATTTTTCCTGGGACAGTTTTTCGATCCATGCCGGACAGCCTGCCTCCAGCGGCATATCTTCTACTTCTGCATAGTGCAGACAGAAGGAAGCGAACATCGCACACCATTCTTCATACGGCATACCATACCATGCACCATAGCGGGTATAGCCGTTGATGGTCTTGCCGTCTTCCTCGACCTCGTAGTTTTGGGTGCTCTCGTGATAGTCCAGCTGACTTTCTGCGATCAGCAGTACATCGTGTGCCCAGACACCGTTCAATTTGGCATCTTCAAAGGTCTTCTCCCAATCCTCAGCTTTTTCTACATCTGCTTCCGGATCGGAGTAACAGCTCAGATCATGTTCATGCTCTTCTTTTTCACATACCAGTTTCCAGTCGCCATAGCAGTATTCCTCATGCTTATGATCTTCCCCTTCTTCTTTCTCACAGGTAAGCGGCGCCTGCTCGGTGGAATCCTGTACGGTTTTGAAACATGCATCGGAGTGAACGTGTACCTGTGCAGTCGGTTCGTTACAGATCAGTACCTTCTCTTTTGACTCAGCCGGTGCATTGGCAACGGCTCTGGTCTCTGTCTTGTCCGGAGTCTCCTCCTGACCGCAGGTCAGAACTTCATTCCATGCGTAGCAGTCATCACCATGTGTGTGACCGGAAGCCTCTGTCTGTCCGCATACGATCGCACTCTCATAGCAGGAGTCGCTGTGTACATGTCCTTCCTGTGTACCGCAGACCAGCGTTTTGTTTACGCTGTAGCAGCCATCTCCGTGTGTATGTGCTGCAGCTTCTGCCTGACCGCAGATCAAACCGCCTGCCTCATCATAGCAGCCGCTGTCATGACTATGTCCGGCACTCTCCGCCTGTCCGCAGATCAGATCTCCACGCTGCGCAGTGTAGCAGCCATCTCCGTGAACATGATTTTCCGGTGTTGAGCAGATCAGTGCTCCGCGTCCGCGGCAGGCATCGGTATGTGTATGTCCCGCACCCTCTGCTGTCTGACAGATCAGTTCTCCGCGCTGCATGGTATAGCAAGCATCGCTGTGTGTATGTCCCGGAATCAATACGCTCTCGGTCTGAGACTCTGATTCTATCGTGTCCATTTCCGCATAGCAGCTGTCCGTATGTATATGCTGTGCAATCTCCGGAAGGGTACAGATCAGATTGCCATCTGCATCCTTACAGGAATCGTCATGCGTATGTGCCTCTGAATTTTCCAGTGAACACACCATTTCTATTTTTTGTTCATTTGCAACCTTAACATAACAGGATTTATCATGCGTATGTGTTTCTTCAAATCCACAAAATACTGGTCTTTCTTTTGTGATAGCCGGAAGAATCAATGCATAGGTCGTACAGAAAACTACCATTCCTGCGGCCACACTTGCAGCTTTCTTCCAGATGCTGCGCTTTTTGTTCTGATCTACATATTCTTCTGCTTTATCTGAAAATTTTCTCATTCGTTTTCTCCTCCTCCCTATCGAACACGGCCGAATTGCTGCAGCGGCCAAACACGAACTGCGATCTTTCCTACGATCTGTTCCTGCGAAACACATCCTACCGATGTATTACGCGAATCTACGGAAGTCGCTCGATGGTCTCCCATAACGAAGAATTTGCCGTCCGGTACCTGATACGGAAGTTTGATATTGGTATCGCCGTATGCTTTTTCTTTCACATATGGCTCGTCCAAAACTTCTTCATTTACATAGACGGTACCGTCCTCATCGATATCTACCCAGTCCCCAGGACCTGCGATCACTCTTTTTACCAAAATTTTGTTATTATAATAGAAGGCAACGACATCGCCCATTTCCATTTTGCCTGTCTTCAGTGAAAATACGATCTCGCCGTCCTGAAGCGTCGGTGTCATAGAACTGCCGTAAATCTGAAGTACCGGAAGCCACATCGTCGCTACCAGAATCGCGATCGCGGCTACTGTGATCAGCATATAGATCGTACTTCGCAAGGTCCTTCCATATAATTTTTTGTATCGCTCCCGTTTTAATTCTGCTTCCAGCAGCGGAATATCCGGAATTTCACGCTTTTTTCTCTTTTTCATGCTCATTTTCTACCTATTTAAATCAAATTTTTTACTAAGTCTCTTTATGGCTATTTTAAATATTGGTCAGTCTGTCCTGCAGCCTAATGATCTGGCTCCATTTTCTTGATACTCTCTAGGTACAGATCTGCCGCCTTCTGCGCTGCCTCAAATACGCCGCTCAGCTGCAATGAGGCTTCTGCAATGGAGCCTGCCTTTTCAAGAACGATGGTCCGGTCATTCAGCTTTTGATTCGCCTCGTCCAACTGCTGCTCCAACTCTTTTACTCTTTTACTCTGATCTATTAACATCTCCAGCAGTTCTGCCCTGCTGAGTTTCTTCATTTCTTTATC
>CAZEPO010000150.1:0-5085 GCA_964514125.1 uncultured Lachnospiraceae bacterium | reverse complement strand
AATAAAGTATACTTTTGGGATTAGCTGTGCTATACTTTGGAGCGATAGAAATGAGTGAACATTGTCGGAGGGCAAGACGAAATGATGATCAGAAAGGCAAAAATAGAGGAACTTCCGGTTATAATGGAACTATATGCAGCTGCCCGCAGTTTTATGGCACAGACTGGCAATCCGGAGCAATGGGGTGAGGTTTATCCGCCGGAGCATCTGGTGCGCAGTGATATTGAACGCGGTGTCTGTTATGTGGCAGATGTGGACGGTCAGATTGAGGCTGTTTTTATGTATGCGTTTGAAACAGATCCGGACTATCAGGTGCTGGAGGAAGGCAGCTGGCTGAATGATGCACCGTACGGAGTCGTACATCGGGTTGCATCGCGGGGCAGGATCAAAGGGATTGGTGCAAAGTGTATCCTCTGGGGATTTGAGCAGTGCGGCAATCTGAAGATGGATACGCACGAGGACAACAAGGTGATGCAGCATGTGCTGGAGAAGAATGGATTTGTGCGCTGCGGCAGAGTCTGCATCGCAGATGGACTGCGCATGATCGTTTATCAGAAGACGCGGCCGCAGATGGAGATGCGGGTCGGCGATTATGCGACGATCGATCTGGAGCGAGGAAAGCGTCAGGGGATGCCGGAGGTGATCTACGGAGAGAGCAAGACGGCGGAGCAGATTGCTGGGATCGCGCAGGCCATGCAGGAAAAAGGCATCGAGAATATCATGGTAACCCGTCTTTCCAAGGAGAAGGAAGAGGAAGTGCGGAGTATCTGCAGTGGGGAGAAAGCGCAGCAGGAACAAAAAGTTACAGGAAAGTGTTTGACTCTGTGGTACGATCCGGTATCCCGCATCGGTATTTTTAATAAGAAAGAAACGCCTCGGATCGGCAAGATAGTGGTCGTGGCAGCTGGCACCAGTGACCTTCCGGTAGCGGAGGAAGCGGCGGTGACGGCAGAACTCTACGGCAATCAGGTTGAGCGTGTGTACGATGTGGGCGTAGCCGGAATCCATCGGCTTCTGCATCGGCTTCCGGTCTTTGAAGATGCGAAGGCAGTCATTGCAGTGGCTGGTATGGAAGGTGCTTTGGTCAGCGTAGTCGGCGGACTGGTGGCCTGCCCAGTGATCGGTGTGCCGACGAGCGTCGGATATGGTGCCAATTTCGGCGGACTGGCAGCACTTTTGTCGATGCTGAATTCCTGCGCGAGCGGTGTCAGTGTGGTCAACATCGATAATGGCTTTGGCGCAGGTGTGCTGGCTTCCAAGATCAATCGGCAGAGCTGCGGTGTAACAGAAGTACAGCGGTAGGGAGCAGCTAACAGCAGAATCACAGAAGAGGAAAAAAGATGAGAGAATATTGGGAACTTTTTGCAGCATTTTTTCGGATCGGGATTCTGACCTTCGGCGGAGGTCTGACCATGCTCCCGATGCTCAAATATGAACTGGTAGAAAAGCGAAACTGGATCACAGAGGAATATTTGCTCGACTGCTATGCGATCGGACAGTGCACCCCTGGTATTATTGCGGTCAATACGGCGACCTTTGTCGGTTACAAGAAAAAAGGAACTGCGGGTGGTATTGTGGCGACGATCGGTATGGTCACACCGTCGATCGTGATCATTACCGCAGTGGCACTTTTTCTGGAGGTGTTGATCAATCACCCGATCACACAGCATGCTTTGATGGGGATTCGCGGCGTAGTCTGTGCACTGATGCTTAATACGGTGCTGACGCTTGCGAAAAAAAGTCTGGTCAGTCCTGTCAGTGTCGCAATCTGTGCCGTCACATTTTTGCTGGCACTTTTGACTGAACTTCCGACGATCCTGCTGATCGTGCTGGCTGGTATAGCCGGAGTCATATCGGATCGTGTGACAGGAGGTGCGAAGTAATGGCTGATATCGCTATGCTGATGTTTGAGTATTTTAAGACTGGTCTGTTTGCAATCGGCGGAGGTCCGGCGACAATCCCGTTTTTGATGGATATGGCAGAAAAATATCCATGGTTCAGTATGCAGGAACTCAGTGATATGATCGCAGTCAGCGAGAGTACGCCTGGTCCGCTTGGAGTCAATATGGCGACCTTTGCCGGATTTCGGACGGCAGGGATCGCAGGCGGTATTTTGGCGACGCTGGCATTGGTGCTTCCGAGTATCATCGTGATCACGCTCATTGCAAAATTTTTGGAAGGTTTTCAGGAGAACCGCATTGTCAAAGCGGTTTTTGCAGGAATTCGTCCGGCCGTTACTGCATTGATCGCAGCGGCAGTGCTGAATCTGATCCGTGTCTCGCTATTTGCAGAAGAAGCCGGCAAGCTGGTGCTGCGTTATAAGAGTGCAATTCTATGCATCGTTGTGCTGATATTGCTTCAGTGGAAGCGGCTTAGAAAAATGCACCCGGCCATGTGGTTTCTGATCGCGGCCGTCGCAGGTATCCTGTTTCAATTTTGATACTTATAAAAAATCCTTATGAATTACAAAACGCTTTTCAAACGTTAGTATGGGACAGCTGCGTGATTCATAGGGATTTTTTCATAATTGATATTCTCCTTACATAAGATAGAGAGAGCGTGGGATCCGCACAGCAAAAGAATGGGGGAGTGGGCATGAATGACAGAGCGTTAAAGGTATTGGAACAATATGAACTGGACATTATCAGCACAAGAAGGGGACGAGGCTCCTATATTTTGGAAACAGATCAGGGACTTCGGATCCTGAGTGATTATACAGGTTCTGAGAAAAAGGCTCTGTTTCAGAACTGCATCATGGAGCGGATCCGGGAAGGCGGTTATGAGAAGGTTGACTTGATCCTGCCAAATAAAGAGGGGACGAGGCTCCTATATTTTGGAAACAGATCAGGGACTTCGGATCCTGAGTGATTATACAGGTTCTGAGAAAAAGGCTCTGTTTCAGAACTGCATCATGGAGCGGATCCGGGAAGGCGGTTATGAGAAGGTTGACTTGATCCTGCCAAATAAAGAGGGAGAACTAATCACCAAAGACTGGGAAGAAAATAAATATGTGGTGAAGGAATGGTATACGGGACGCGAGTGCGATACCTCCAGTGAGAGTGAGATTTTGGCAGCAGTTTCCAATCTTGCGAAGCTGCATCGGCTGATGTATCTGAGGCAGGAGCATATCAAGACGATGGAGGAGAGCGTGGTTGATGCTGTTTATGCGGTATTTCGCCAGAACTTTACTGCACAGCAGCCGCTTGCGGAGCTTCAGTCGCAGAATATGGAGCTGAAAAAGATTCGGTCTTTTATTCGAAAAAAGAATGGAAAGAGTGAATTTGAACGATTGTTTCTGAATTGTTTTGAACAATATTTTGAACAGGCAGAGCGGGCACTGGAATGGCTTCAGGGACAGAGTTTTCCTGAAGCTGCAGTCAAAGGCAGCGTCTGTCATGGAGATTATAATCATCATCATGTATTGATGTCTGGTTATGATATGGCGACAACCAATTTTGAATGTTGCCGTTTTGATTATCAGGTCAGTGATCTGTATCGGTTCATGAGGAAGATTCTGGAGAAGCATGACTGGGATCCGCGGCTTGGAATGCGGATGCTGGAAACCTATATACAGGTTCGTCCATTGCCGGTGCAGGAGCGCCGCCTGCTGTATGTGCGGCTGCTCTATCCGGAAAAATTCCGCAAGCTGGCCAATTATTATTATGGAAGCAGCAAGGCATGGATCTCCAGACGCTACCTCGATAAGCTCGAAAAACTGAACCGTCAGGAAACAAAGAAGGCTCAGTTTGTACGGCTGCTGGAACACTGAGAAGCGCGTTTACTGTGCAGAGGCGGCTACAGCACCAAGTACCGATACGAGTTCAGCCTCTGTCTCATCCGGAATGACATCCGGTGATGGATCTGCAGCAAGTGCTTCATCAGGTACGGTGATTTCTGTCACGGTATCATAGGTATTGACTGCATTCACAGACAGATCGTTCAGTGCGATGCTGACGGTGAGCGGTTCTTCGCTGCTCATAGCAGAAGTCAGGTAAGAAGAGACAAGTTCTTCGATGACAGACAGATCGCTGTCGTTTAGATCCAGATGCATACCGACCGGAAGAAAGGTTTCTGCATCGATATCATAAGAGAGATTGATTTTCAGACCTTCCAAAAGCTGCATAGCGGAGACGAAGGCTTCGTCTGCGGACAGATCCTGACCGGCAAGCTCTGAGGCTTTGTCCAGAACAGCAGCAAAAGTCGAAGAATCCAGAACGGCGGCGAGCTGATAGCATTCAGCACCGTCGTTTTCTTTGGCTTCCGGTGCCAGGGTGAAATCAATGCCAAGTGCCGCAAGTTTCTCAGAATTGATGGAAGAAGAAAGGCTCATCAGACTTCTGACATCGACACCTTTGGCGGAGTCATGATCCCAGTAGGATTCACCGGTTACAGCGTTTGCATAATAAACGTAAACATCAGAACTGCCTGCTTCATCTGTTTTCAGAAAGAGCCGAAAATCGTAGGTGTTTTCCTGTGCGAGCAGTGGGGAGAGAAAATCAATAGAGCCCTCCAGGCGAAAGTCCGGTCCGGCAGGAATCAGATCGAATTCAATTTCGCCGCTGGCGGTTGTTTTCAGTGCAGCACCGGACAGATCAATGGCAAGGTCTGCGTTGACTGTGACAACGGATGAGGTGCTGGAGACAGCAGCTGCAGCTTCCTGCTGTTTTTGCAGGATGCTTTCGACGGTTTCTGCCTGATCAAAACCGCAGAGCATGGATGACATACCAAGCAGCAGAGCGGCAGTAAATATTTTTTTTCTCATAAGATAAAACTCCTTTGAAGATTTGCAGACGAACGGATACAGTCGCCTGCATTTCTGATTTTTTAGAAGTATAACACTATTCAAAAAGGGTGTCTATAGCACAAATAACTGGAAATGAGCAGAAAGCGGCTCAGATTTCCGCTGATTTTGCGAAAAAAATTGCTTGAATAATATGGCTGGCATGGTATGATAAATAAGCAAAAATAAGACGATCCCATTGCTGCGCAAAGAGCGGAAATGGAGCGATAACAGCAGAAAGAGACAAAGGAAATGAATTATACAGAAGCAGTAGCATACATAGAAAATGTACCGAAATTTACGAA
>CAZEPO010000149.1:0-5127 GCA_964514125.1 uncultured Lachnospiraceae bacterium | reverse complement strand
CATCACATTTATAGGTGTGTAGACAAGGGGTTCTGTGGCACGCAATAAGATTTCAGCAATAGGAGGCAGAGAAATGATCAAGATAGGTATGCTTCTTCCAGAAGAGCGAATGATCGAGTCGGCAAAGAGAATCATTGAGGAAAATAAACTGGATGTGGCATATATGAAAGCAATCCATACCGTAGATGCAGTGAATGAGGCAAGGAATGCAGTAGAAGCAGGCGCACATATACTTGTCGCACGTGGCTATCAGGCAAAAATGATCAAACAGTACACCAATATCCCGGTTGTGGAGATGCGGTTTCATATGCAGGAGATTGGCTTGCTGATCCAAAAGGCAAAAGCAATCGTAAAAAAAGAAGAGCCATATATTGTATTGATCGCATTTGAAAATATGCTTTGTGATCTGACTTATGTAGAGGAACTGTTTCATGTTCGGTTCAAAGTTGTTTATCTCAATCGAATAGAGGAAGCAGAGGGGATCATTGCGGGATTGGAAGAAGCTCCCGATATCATTATTGGAGGAGAAGATACCTGCAGAGCGGCTGAGACAATCGGATATCCGGCAATTTTTTATCAGTCAACAGATGAATCGTTAAAGGAAGTGCTTCTTGCAGCCAAGAATGCATCGTATGCCGCAGAGAGTGAAAAACTGAATTCTGCACAGTTTGAAACGGTGCTTGATACGTCCTTTAACGGAATCATAAAAGTAAATGCAGAAGGTCGGATCATTGTTATTAACAAATTAGTAGAAAATCTTCTCGGACGAAACAATGAAGATGTGATAGGTGCGAATCTGACAGAGATTTTCCCGGAATTCGATGCGGATATGGTAAAACGTGTATTGAGCGGGCAGAGTGAGGGATATTCTACGTCGATCAGTATGCGAAAAAAAGCATGGATGATCCTGGTTGCACCGATTCAATATGACGGTAAGATTACCGGTGCGATCATTTCTTTGCAGAAGATCGCAGAAAAGAATGAAACTGCGCAAAATATCCAGGCGGATATGCTGCTGCATGGTTTTACAGCACAAATAGGATTCAAAGATATTGAGACACTGGATCCGAAGATGAAAGAAGTTCTGGAAACGGCAAAGATGTATGCTTTGTCGGAACAGCCGGTCGTACTTTATGGACAGGCAGGGACGGAAGATTATCTGATTGCAGAAGCGATCCACAACAACAGTATACGAAAAGCCGGTCCTTATGTGAGTATCAATATGAAAGGAATAGACAAAGAGCATCAGATGGAAGAACTCTTTCAGCGGGATGGGGCAGATATTGTTTCGCAGGGCGGTGCAAGAGGAGCAATGCTCAAGGCGAATCATGGTACACTGTTTATCAATGGACTGGAACATTTGACTTTGCGTGTACAGCAGCAGATTCTGAGGACAATGTTATCCAGAAATCAGATGAGAACAGATGCACAGCCGTTGGATACGTTGGACGTAAGGATTATCGGTTCATCGAAAGTGAATCTGAAATATCTGGTACAGAGAGGTGAATTCAGTGAGGAACTTTATTATATGCTCCAAGGATTGATCCTGGAGATTCCGTCATTGAATGAACGGCCGGAAGATCTGAAGCAGAAGTTTGATTCGGAAATAAATCGTTATAAAGAACGATATAAACGGCCGCTGACTGTTACAGAAGGCGGTTATTGCAAATTGCAGGAATTACGGTGGGAGGGAAATATACTGCAGCTCAGGAGTTTTTGTGAACGGCTGGTGTTGACGGCAAAGAAACGAACAATCGACGAAGCAGTGCTGCAAAAAATGTACGATGAACTATATCCCCATATCAAAGAAGAAAATGGAGAGAAAAGAGTGATCGTATATAAGACACCGGAGGCAGAACGGTTGGAAGAAATCCTGAAAGCGTATCATGGCAACCGCAAACTCGCTGCAGAAGAACTGGGGATCAGCACAACGACGCTTTGGAGAAAGATGAAAAAGTACGGAATAGAGGCAATTTATTAAGAGAAGAATACTGCCGACTACAGGGCAGTTCTGGCTTGTGACCGCATTTGTAAAATTCAATAAAAATATAAGTGTCAATTTGTGAATGTTGAATAAGAATGCAAAATACGAAATAGATATTTCAATATTTGCAAAAAATGTAAATAATATAAAAAACCGGCATGAAACGCAAATAAAGAATGAAATACTTGAAATGTAAAATGCAATAAAAATAACATATAATGAAAGATTGGATATAATATATAAAAACAACAGGGATTCCTTAAGCATTTGGTCAATGGAATCCCTGTTATTTTTTTTGTACAATGACCGTGTCAAGTAAACAAAACGCGCGCGAATGAGAAAATAAAAATAATCTTAGATTTTATATGGAGGAAAACAAAATGAAAGTAGGATTTATCGGACTGGGTATTATGGGAAAACCAATGTGCAGAAACTTAATGAAAGCAGGATATGAGCTGGTTGTATACAACAGAAGCAAGGCAAGCGTGGAAGAGCTGAAAGCAGAGGGTGCAGAGGCAGCCGGCAGTCCTGCAGAAGTTGCAGAAAAGTGTTCTGTTATCATTACAATGCTTCCGAATTCCCCGCAGGTCAGAGAAGTATGCCTGGGTGAGAACGGAATCTCTGAAACAGCAAAACCAGGAAGTATTGTCATTGATATGAGTTCCATCGACCCGGTGCAGTCAAAAGAAATCGGTGCAGAACTGAACAAAAAGGGAATTGATCTGATGGACGCTCCGGTCAGCGGCGGAGAACCAAAAGCAATCGACGGAACGATTTCTGTCATGGTCGGCGGAAGCAAAGAGAATTTTGATAAATATTATGATTTGCTGATGGCGATGGCTGCATCGGTCGTATATGTCGGTGAACTTGGATCAGGAAATGTTGCAAAACTTGCAAATCAGGTAATTGTTGCATTGAATATTGCAGCGGTATCCGAGGCACTTACTCTTGCAGTAAAAAATGATGCAGATCCTGAGCTTGTATATAAAGCAATACGAGGCGGACTTGCAGGTTCTACCGTATTAGATGCAAAGGCACCGATGATGATGGCACATAATTTCAAACCGGGATTCCGGATTGAACTTCACATCAAAGATCTGAATAATGCACTGAATGCAGGACATGCAGTAAACGCATCACTTCCGCTTACTTCACAGGTAATGGAGATCATGCAGTCATTGAAAGCAGATGGAAATGAAAAAGATGATCACAGTGCGATCGTAAAATATTACGAGAAAATTTCTGATACATCTGTAGAAAAGAAATAAGAAAAAAAGAACTAAGAGAGGTATAGAGTGTGAGCGAATCAACTAGAATGATGCTGGGATTAGTCATCGGTATTATGGTTATGATTATCCTGGTTATGAAAACAAAAGTACATACATTTATTGCATTGCTTTTCGCTTCTTTGATCACAGGATTGATCGGGGGGATGCCGGTCGTGGATATTACAAATGCAGCCGGAGAAACTACCGTCAGCGTGATTACTGCGATTAAAGATGGATTTGGCAATACATTAAAGAGTACCGGTATCATTATCGGGCTGGGAGTTATGATGGGCGGAGTCCTGGAGGCTTCCGGAGCAGCAGAACAGCTGGCATTTACGTTTATCCGTTTGATCGGAAAGAGAAAGGAAGAATGGGCATTAGCAATCACAGGCTGGGTAGTTTCTATTCCGGTGTTTGCTGATTCTGCAATTGTGATCTTTGCACCGCTAGTAAAAGCAATGTCTTCTGTGACAGGAATTTCAGTTGTTAGTCTTGCATTATCACTTGCGTGTGGTCTTCAGCTGACACATTGCCTGGTTCCGCCGACACCAGGACCGCTTACGGCAGCAGGCATGTTGGGGGTAGATGTTGGACAGATGATTCTGATCGGTGCAGGGATTTCAATCCCGATGCTGATTGTGGTAGTATTCTACTGCAAATATATCGGCAAAAAGATTTACCAGGTACCGGATGAGAATGGACATGGTTATGTCAGAAAAGAGTACAAAAAAGAGTATATAAAATCTATGGAAGAGGTAGAGAAACTGATTGGAGAAAAGAATCTTCCGTCTTTTGCAGCATCGATCATACCAATCATCGTCCCGATCCTTCTGATCTTTGTAAAGACATTCTGGGATCTGCTTGGATCCGGAGAAGGCGTTGTGAACAGTGTGATCGGGTTAGCAGGAGAACCGGTCTTCGCATTGGCAGTAGGAACACTGCTTGCAATTTATGGTCTGGCAAGAAAAGAAGACAACAAAAAAGTACTGGGAATCATGGATAATGCGATCAAAGATACTGGTATCATCATGCTGATCACAGGAGCAGGCGGTTCTCTTGGCAATGTGATCAAAGTCAGCGGTATCGGAACGGTACTTGGTGAAACAGTAGTTGGACTTCCGATTCCTGCGATCCTGATTCCGTTTATCATTGCGGCATTGATGAGAATCGCACTTGGATCTGCAACTGTGGCGATCACAACTGCAGCATCATTGACAGCGCCGCTTATGGCGTCGATCAGTGTATCTCCGATTTTACTTGCAGTTTCCAGCTGCGTAGGAGCAATCTCTTTTTCTTACTTTAACGACAGCGGATTCTGGGTATTCAATGGAATGTTTGGTCTGACAGAATTGAAGGATCAGGTTCGCTGTAAGACAGCAGTATCACTGATCATGGCTGCAGTCGGTATTGTAGAATTGATGCTGCTTCAGCTTGTTATTCATTAACGTTGTGATTTTTAGATAAGATAAATATAGGAGAAGATGGAAAATGAAATTTGTACCAAAGGGGATTATCCCTCCGATCATTACACCGCTTACAGAAGATGGTGAAGTAAATTATCCAGTATTAAGACAGATGGTCAATCATTTGATCGATAACGGCGTACATGGTTTGTTCCCGCTTGGAACAACCGGTGAATTCTATGCATTTGACAATGATACATATAGAAAGATCCTGGAAACGGTAATTGATGAGACTGCAGGTCGTGTTCCAGTATACGGAGGAGCAAATCATATTACAACAAGAGGCGTTATCGAGCTGATTAAGATCTGTGAAGAAGTTGGCGTGGATGCAGTTTCTGTACTAACACCGATGTTCATCTCTCAGACACAGGAAGAATTATATGATTACTTTGCAGAAATCGCAGCAAGTACA
>CAZEPO010000148.1:0-5232 GCA_964514125.1 uncultured Lachnospiraceae bacterium | reverse complement strand
GCTTGGTATCTGTCAGTCAATACATATGGAGACGGACAGGGCAGATATTGCTATCGGGAAGGTGAAGAAGTGCGTATTGACAGCACATTTGTAATGAGACCACGTTCGGTGGCTGTATTTACCGGACGGAGCAATTAAAAGGTGTCTGTTTTGCTTAACAGAATGAAATAATATCGTAAAAAAATGTTGCAACTGCGTTATTTTTTCGTTAAAATAGAAGGGCACAAAGGGAAACCTGCGGTCAGTGACTGTAGAAAAATGATGCAGAAAAAATATAAAAAATGGATCTTTATTTTGCTGTGTGTGGCGCTGTCATCAGCAGGATGTCAGAGAAAAACAGCCGTTTTGTCGTCGGATCTGTCGGAAGAAATGCAGATGACAGAGGATGGTTTTGTTTCAGAAACAGAGCAGCAGACTGAGACACAGGAGCAGATACGCAGATACATCTATGTCTGTGGTGCAGTCAATAATCCGGGTGTCTATCCGATTTCGGAAGATATGCGTGTATTTGAGGCTGTAGATCTGGCAGGCGGTTTTGCGGATGAGGCTGATATCAGCTGGGTGAATCAGGCAGAACCGGTGCAGGATGGACAAAAACTTTACATTTATACAAAAGAAGAAACCAGCCAGATGGCGGAGCCGGTACAGCAGGAAGATACAGTATCTGCCGGAATGACAGACGGAAAAGTCAACATCAATCAGGCGTCGAAGGAAACTCTGATGACGCTTCCGGGAATTGGAGAAGCGAAGGCGGATGCAGTGATACAGTACAGAGAAACGTATGGGGCATTTGCTTCAATCGAAGAGATTCAGAATGTGCCTGGCATCAAAAATGCTGTATTTTTGAAAATTCAGGATTACATCTCGGTTGGCTGATCAAAAGCAGCAAAGCGGATCAAAGAGATCCGATGAAATAAAAAGGAGCAGGAACATGGGAAAAAAGGTTTTGGTAGTAGATGATGAGAAATTGATCGTAAAAGGTATCCGGTTCAGTCTGGAGCAGGACGATATGGAAGTAGACTGTGCCTATGATGGAGAAGAGGCAGTCAGAATGGCACATGAAAAAGAATATGATATCATTCTTCTTGATCTGATGCTTCCGAAGCTGGATGGTCTTGAGGTATGTCAGCAGGTCAGAGAATTTTCGGATGTGCCGATCGTTATGCTGACTGCCAAGGGCGATGATATGGACAAAATCCTTGGTCTGGAGTATGGCGCAGATGATTATATCACCAAGCCATTCAATATTCTTGAGGTCAAGGCACGTTTGAAGGCAATCATGCGCCGTACGGCACACAAGGCAGCCCCAGAACCAAAGGGCAAGATTGTAGAGGTTGGTGATCTGGCACTTGACTGTGAGGGCAGAAGGGTCAGCATCGCAGGCAAAGAAGTGAATCTGACGGCCAAAGAATTTGATGTTCTGGAGCTTCTTGTTTTTAATCCAAATAAAGTTTACAGCAGAGAAAATCTGCTGAATACTGTTTGGGGTTACGAGTATCCGGGCGATGTGCGTACGGTTGACGTGCATATCCGAAGACTGCGTGAGAAGATCGAGGCAAATCCGAGTGAACCAAAATATGTACATACGAAGTGGGGAGTGGGTTATTATTTCCAGCATTAAGGGCAGAATGATCAACTATATGAAGAGCCTGCAGGCGCGGATCTTTATTATTTTTATCCTGGTTGGTATGATTCCTATTTTTCTCATGAAGCATGTGATTTTTGAGAATTATGAAGATCAGGCAGTTGATCAGAAAAGCGAGATGATTCAGAATCAGTGTCAGCAGATCGTACGGCAGTTGGAGGAATCCTCTTATGTGCAGGGCAACAGCATACAGAAACAGCTCGATCTCCAGCTGACGCAGCTTGCGGATATCTACAATGGACGTGTCATTGTGGTTGACAGCAATTTCTGGATCATTCGTGATACGTTTGAGATTGACGAAGGCAGATCGATCATATCAGAAGAGGTGCTGCAGTGCTTCCTCGGAAACGATACAACGAATTACAACAAAGAAAATGAGTTCCTTGAGCTTACGATGCCGATCAAGAATGAAGAGACGAAGCAGATTGAAGGTATTTTGATCATCAGTGTGCCGACGCTTGACATTACCGGAGGCAAGAATGCGATCAGTCATACGGTGCTGTTTCTGCAGATCGTGCTGACACTGATCATATGTGCTGCATCGTTTTATGTAGCAAGGATTCTGACCAGGCCTTTTACCAAGATCACCAAATCGTTGGAAGAGGTAAAGGACGGTATATATGAACAGGAGATTTCGATTCCGGATTATACGGAAACACAGCTGCTTGCAGATGCATACAATCGAATGCTGAACCGCATGAAGCTGCAGGAGGAATCCCGTCAGGAATTTGTATCCAACGTTTCACACGAACTGAAAACCCCGATTACTTCCATGAAAGTGCTTGCTGATTCGCTTTTGGCGCAGGAAGATGTACCGGTGGAGCTGTACAAAGAGTTTATGGCAGATATTGCTGAAGAAATCGACCGCGAAAACACGATCATTACTGATCTGCTTTCACTGGTGAAGATGGATCGAAAATCTTCCGATGTTCATATTGAAGAAATTAATATCAATCAGTTGATTGAATTGATCCTGAAGCGTCTGCGCCCGATCGCAGCTAAACGGAATATTGAGCTGGTACTGGAAAGCTTCAAGCCGATCACAGCAGAAGTGGACCGGACAAAGCTGACGCTTGCATTGTCGAATCTGGTAGAAAATGGCATCAAATATAACAACGAAGATGGCTGGGTTCATGTTTCATTGAATGTGGACAGCAAATACTTTTATGTAAAAGTGGAAGATTCCGGCATGGGCATTCCGGAGGAGGCACAGGAACATATCTTCGAGCGTTTTTACCGTGTGGACAAATCACATTCCAGAGAGATCGGAGGAACCGGTCTTGGTCTTGCGATCACAAGAAGTGCGGTATTGATGCATCATGGCGCGATCAAGGTTTACAGTAAGGAAGGCGAGGGTACGACATTTACTGTGCGTATTCCGCTGAAGTATGTACCATAATGGCGGATCTTACAAAGCATGTGTAACGGTCTGTCCGGTATTTTTATGCCGTAGTCAGGAGGAACTTTATGAAGAAAACAAAAATTTTCTGCCGGCTGCTTATGGTGCTGCTGATATTGCTTGTGGGATGCAGCAGGCAGAAAAAAGAACAGGGATATACCATTTATTACACCAATTCGGCAGGAACAAAGCTGATGGAGGTCAGCTATCATCCGGTGGCACAGACGTTTGATGAGATGATGCAGGAACTAATGGATCAGCTGGCGGCAGCTCCGAGCGGTTCTGCAAGTGCTCTTTCGTCGGAGGTGAAATACAATGGTTATGAACGAGGAATAGATGCATTGCGCATCGATTTTTCACAGGAATATTATAAACTGACAAATACAGCGGAAGTATTGCTGCGGGCAGCTGTTGTCAAGACTGTTTCGCAGATACCGGGTGTTGCGAAGATCATGTTTACGATTGAAGGAGAACCGCTCAAGGATCAAAAGGGAGAAAGTGTTCCGGCTATGGATGCAAATACCTTTATCAACACGAGAGAGGGCGGTATTAATTCCTATCTTTATACAACATTGGAGTTGTATTTTGCCAGTGCGGACGGCAGCAGTCTTGTGCGGGAAATGAGAGATCTGCATTATTCCAGCAATATGGTGCAGGAGCGTGTCGTGGTAGAACAGCTTTTGGGCGGACCGGAAACCTCGGGGCTGAAAGCAATTATGCCTGACACGGTACAGATTCAGAACATTTACGTACAAAACGGCATCTGCCATATCAATTTTTCAGAGGATTTCAACAAATCAGCCGAAAGTATCGTGCAGCCGGAGGTAACACTGTATGCGATCGTCAATTCGATCTGTGGTACCTGTGATAACATTACAGGAGTACAGTTTGAAATCAACGGTGAGAGCGATGTGCTGTTCCGCGACAAAGTGGATTTGAGTCAGATTTTCACAAAAGATCTGAGTTGGATGAAGGATGCAGAAGGGTGATACCGTGAAAAGACCATTGACAGTTGTGTTGGTACTGCTTGTCATAGTCTCGGTGCTTATTGAGATGGTGGGGAAGGAACAGGCTTCTCCGCCGTCTGAAATGGAGCAGCGTCTTTATCAGGAAGTGGGCGAAGGGCAGGCAATGACAATTTCCGGCACAGTAGCCAAATGCAGTACCGTATCTTCAGGCATATGCCTGTTCATTGATCATATTTCAGTTTTATCAGAAAACAATTCACAAATTTCTTTTTTACCAGAACAAAAAATTATAATTACAATTGAGGAAGAGAATATACTCCCTGGGGATCAACTGATCGTCAGAGGGATTTTTTCACCCTTTGAACCGGCAGGCAATCCGGGACAATTCGATATGAGAAGCTGGTATTTTCGTCAGGACACGATCTGTGCGCTGAAAAAACCGCAGATTCTGCAGTACAGAGTCGGAGATAGAGGTGTGCAGGCATATTTGTATCGGATTAAGTGTGCATTTCAAACATCTTATCAGCGCTGTATGCCCGAAAAAACGGCGGCTACGATCACTGCGATCACACTGGGAGATAAAGGGTGGATGGAATCAGAATGGAAAGACCAGTATCAGGAAGGTGGAATTGCACATATCATTGCGGTTTCCGGGCTTCATATTACGATGATCGGCATGGGGATTTATCGATTTCTGCGTTGGATTTATCTTCCGATCCTTCCTTCTGCGATCATGTCGGCTTCTGGAACAATTCTGTATGGGATGCTGACGGGATCCGGAATCTCTGCGGTGCGTGCGGTCGTTATGTTTCTTGTCTGGCTTGGGGCACAGATCACAGGCAGAAAGTATGATCAGATCACAGGGCTGGCAGTCGCAGCAGCAGCTTTGGTGCTGCCGGATGCGCGGGTAGTACAGGAATCCTCATTCTGGCTGTCATTTGGGGCGGTGATGACTTTGGCAGTGCTTGTTCCGCATATGAGAGCAAGCTGCCGTATACAGACCAGCATCGGTAATTCTATTTGCAGCGGTATCGGAATCTGGATTGGCATGCTGCCATTGACTTTGTATTTTTTCTATCAGGCGATTCCATGGAGCACAGCAGTCAATCTGCTGGTCATTCCACTGATGTCTGCCGTGATGTCTTATGGTCTCCTTTCAGGCGCAGCAGGCTTGCTCAGTCAGTCTTTGGGTGTATTTTTGGGAGCACCAGTGCAGTATC
>CAZEPO010000147.1:0-5245 GCA_964514125.1 uncultured Lachnospiraceae bacterium | reverse complement strand
GTGCACCTTTTTCTTTACGGAAACACGGTGAATAGCTGGTCAGTGTCTGCGGAAGCTTTTCTTCCGGAATGATCTGGTCGATAAATTTACCGATCATGGAGTGCTCGCTTGTACCGATCAGATACAGATCTTCTCCTTCGATCTTGTACATCATCGCATCCATCTCTGCAAAGCTCATAACACCTGTCACTACGTTGCTGCGGATCATATACGGCGGAATGCAGTATGTGAATCCACGGCCGATCATAAAGTCTCTTGCGTAAGAAAGAATGGAAGAATGCAGTCTTGCAATGTCTCCCATCAGATAGTAAAAACCATTGCCTGCTACTCTGCCTGCTGCATCCATATCAATGCCGTCAAAAGCTTCCATGATCTCTGTATGATACGGAATCTCAAAATCCGGAACAACCGGCTCACCAAAACGCTCTACTTCAACGTTTTCGCTGTCATCTTTGCCAATCGGTACAGACGGGTCGATAATATTCGGAATTACCATCATCTTCTGTTTCAGTTCTTCCTCTACTACCTTTTCACGAGCATCCAACTCTGCCATTCTGGCTGCACTGGCTGCTACCTGTTTTTTCACTTCCTCAGCCTCTTCTTTTTTGCCCTGAGCCATCAGTGCACCGATCTGCTTGGAAATTTTATTCTTTTCAGCACGAAGTGCCTCTACTTCTTTTTTGATGTCTCTGTTTTCCTGATCCAGTGCCAGTACTTCATCTACCAGAACAAGTTTTTCATCCTGAAATTTATTTCTGATATTCTGTTTTACCACTTCCGGATTTTCTCTTACAAACTTAATGTCTAACATAATTTCCTCCAGTATCGCTCTTTCTTATTTAAAATTTCTTTTTCGAAATTTAAAAGCCTTTCTCTATCTTATACCAAATTTTTTCTTTCGTAAAGGGGATATTTTATGCCATGTCATTAAAATAATTTACTGCCTGGCGCAGTGCTTCTTTCTCTTCCTGCCCCAGTACAATATAAGATTCACCTTTTACGATCTCTTTTACATAGGTATAGCAGCCTTCCCGTCCATGAATTGCATTCAGCACAAATCCGGAATCATTCTCATCCAGCATCGCGAGTGCAAAGCTGAGCCGTCCTCCAACATCCGGAAATGCATCATATTTTACAATACCGATCTTATTGGCGGTTCTGCTCTGAATCTCTTTGATTCGTTTGATTTCATTTGCATTGATCTTGCTTACTTCGATCAGCTTATCTACTTCCAGAAATTTTTGTGCAAACGCTTTTTCCAGTGACACAGCATCCCGGCCCTTCATGAAAATACGGTATTTTTTCAAAAAACGTGTCATTTTCATGGATACACTGACCATGTACAACAACACAAATACCATAATTCCCATCATGGCAATGACAAGAATACCAGGATCAATGCCAAGCGAATTCAAAATATTACTTTCCATTGTCTCTCCTTCTGTTTATGATTGTTTGTATTTTATGTAAACCAGGTTTTAGATTGATTCCGTATGTGTTGGAATGGACTGAAACAGATACATCAACCGTTCTAATTCTTCATTCGAATAGTAATCAATCACAATTTTTCCGCGGTTATTCGCCTTATGATTGATTGCAACCTTAGTTCCAAGAAGTGCCTTCATCTTTTCTTCTAAATTCTGATAAATAAAGGCATTTTGAGGTTCGGATTTTTCTGTTTTTGGTTCACTGTTCAAATTTTTCATCAGCCGCTCGATTTCACGAACGCTCAGTTTTTCATCAAATACCTTCTGTGCAATCTTATACTGCAGTTCTTTGTCATCAGTACCAAGCAGTGCTCTGGCATGACCAGTAGAAATCATATCATCGATGACCATCTGCTGTACGCGTTCGTCCAGTTTTAAAAGACGAACGGAATTCGTAACTGCTGTACGGCTTTTGGAAACTCGTTCTGCAACCTCATCCTGCTTTAAATGAAACTCATTCAAAAGACGCTTATATGCCTGTGCCTCTTCAATTGGATTCAGGTTTTCTCTTTGAATATTTTCAATCAACGATATTTCTACAATTTCTTGTTCTGTAAAATCTTTGATGATTACTGGAACTTCTTTTAATCCAGCCAGCTTCGCAGCTCTCCAACGACGTTCTCCGGCTATGATTTCATAGTAACCATCCCTTTTCTGTACGATCAGCGGTTGCAGTACACCAAACTGTCTGATTGATTCCGCCAGTTCCAGCAACGCATCTTCATCGAATTTTTTGCGCGGCTGTTCGCGGTTCGGTTCAACTTCTGTAATCTTCAGTTTGATTTCTTCTTTCTTTACAACCGTTTTTACAACAACTTCTTTTTCTGGTTTGTTCTGTGGCTTGACAGAATCTTTACTTTGTCTTTTTTCTGTATTTTGCTTTGGTATCAGAGAATCCAGACCTTTCCCTAAACCAGATTTTTTTACTGCCATCTTTTCCTCCCCTGATGATGTTTACTCCATCCAGTCATCTTCGCCTCTGTGTATCACTTCTTCCGCCAGCATACGATACGCCTCCGCACCTGTCGATTTTGCATCATATTCTGTAATTGGCAGGCCATGACTCGGAGCTTCTGCAAGGCGAACATTTCGTGGAATAATACTCTTGTAAATTGTCTGATTTAAATTATTTTTTACATTTTCTACAACTTGAAGAGAAAGGTTTGTTCTTGCATCATACATTGTAAATACAACACCCTCAATCTCTAATTCCGGATTCAAACGATCCTGAACAAGTTCAATCGTATGCATCAACTGACTTAAACCTTCCAAAGCATAGTATTCACACTGAATTGGTACAAGCACAGTATCTCCGGCACACATTGAATTGATTGTCAGCATATTCAAAGATGGCGGACAGTCAATTAAAATAAAATCATAATTTTCTTTCACTTCATCCAGTGCTTTTTTCAGCAGATATTCTTTCTCTTCTACGCCGATCAATTCAATCTCCGCGCCAGCCAGATTTACATTGGAAGGAACAACTGTAAGATTTTCAAACACTTCTTTCTGCATGCAATCTTCCAGTGTACATTCTCCCAACAGCAATTCATAGACTGTATTTTCTGCTTCGTCTTTTTCTACTCCCAAACCACTGGTCGTATTCCCCTGCGGGTCCATATCGATAACAAGTACTTTCTTACCGAGTTTTGCAAGGGAAGCAGATAAATTAATGGTGGTAGTAGTTTTGCCTACTCCGCCCTTCTGATTTGCGATTACTATTGTTCTACCCATAATAATTATTTGCTCCCTTCAATCATATAAAATGATTTTTCTGTTTGCGTTTGTCGTTTAACAGTATAACACTCTTTTCTCCAAAATACTATCAAAAAAGTTTCACGTGAAACATTTTATAATATTTTTCATTGTAAGATTTTCTTCTTTCGTTTATACTAATAAGGTAATCATACGTCTATAATGTTTCACGTGAAACATTTTTCTAAACTTTTTTCAATTTATAATCATATCATCAGAAAGGTTGAGTTCAATATGAAAAAATCACATTCTCTTTTAAAAACAGTTGCAGCAGCTTTTGGTACACTGCATTGTATCAATAAGTATATCGAATCCAATTCCAATATCAGTCTTACCGCAAAGTCAAATGATCATTTTTATCATTGGAAACACGGTGATATTTTCTACAAAGTGAGTGGACACGGCGAACCTCTTCTCCTGATTCATGATCTTACTGTTTTTTCTTCTGGATACGAATGGGCTCAGATTGCACAAAGTTTATCTCTTGATTATACCGTTTACACCATTGATCTGATTGGCTGCGGAAGATCCGACAAACCAGCCTTGACATACACCAATTATTTCTATGTTCAGCTCATCAGCGATTTTGTAAAAGACGTTATTCAAGCTGATACAAAAGTAGCCGCCACCGGACTCTCTTCCACTTTTGTTATGATGGCAAACGCACTGAATCCAGATTTATTCAGTGAAATCATGCTGATCAGCCCGCCTAGCATCGAATCACTGAAAGCAAAACCGACCGATCGTTCAAAATTTCTGCTGAAATTCTTTGAACTCCCAGTTATCGGCAAGACAGCATATTATATTGCAACGAACCAGACAAATACAAACTATTTCCTTACCAAAAAAATGTTTCACAATTATTTAACTGTCAAACCTGGAATCCGAAAAGCATATTATGATGCTGCACATACAGCAAAAGGAAATGGAAAATATCTGCTTGCCAGTCTTGACGGAAACTATCTGCAGGCTGATATCAGCAATGCTCTGCAAAACACAGACAAACGGATTGTACTCGTTTATGGTCTTCATAACGATAGCAGAAAAACAACTTTTGCTTCCTACCAGAAGATCAATCCGCATCTGGCTTTGGAAATCATTTCAGATGCAAAATACCTGCCGCAGTTGGAAAATATCGATGAGCTGGCAGAAATCATGTATCATTTTTAAATAAAATACCCGCTAAAATTCATATGACGCTAAGCTAGAAAATAAGATACTTCTTTTCTGACTGATTCCGAAGTACAAGAAAGTCTAATGCTTCAAGCAAATATCTGCTAAAACCAAGAAATCCAGAACAAACTCGGTGTCAAAACACCTCAAACAATGTTCTGGATTTCTTAACGCATATATCTGCTGAAGCAAGACTTTTAGTACTTCTTCATAGGTCAGAAAGGAAGTAGTTTATTTCTTCGCTTAGCTGTTTATGAAAAATATTTTTACAAAACAGCTCAGTCAGGAAACAAACAATGTCCAAGCTGACCTTTGCAGAAGGGTTAAACTTCTTGTGCCAGCCAGTGTTTGCGTTGAAAAGTTGCTGACATATGTTTGAGTTCCCTTGGGAACGAGTTTATGTCAGCGACTTTTTGACTTTAGCAAGCATCGGCTGGTACGTAGAAGTTCTTACCCTTCGAAACTGTCAGTTTGGACTATTGTTTTGTCTTCTGACTGAGCGTCCTGTCATTTAAACAAAGTATCCTCATGAAACCAAAATGTTTCACGTGAAACATTTTACAACGGTTCTTTTACTGGAATTCCCGCTTTGCGAGGATATTTCTTTGCAGTCTCTTTTTCTTTCTGGATCAGTACAAATGATCTGCCGATATCACTGTCCGGAAGATAAAATTCTTTTTTCTCTTTGATTTTTCCACCGAGCAAAAAGGCTGCTGACTTTGCATTTGCCACTTCGTCTTCGATATTCATGGATTTGTATGCCACGAACATACCGCCCTTTTTGACAAATGGAATACAATATTCTGAAAGTGTTGAGAGGTTTGCAACTG
>CAZEPO010000146.1:2066-5257 GCA_964514125.1 uncultured Lachnospiraceae bacterium | reverse complement strand
TTGTGTTATTGAAAGATGACTGGATATGTGCCTGTCCGCGTTCAACGTTTTTCTTTACACGCTTTTTTGTCACTTTCTTTGTAACTTTTTTAGCTGCCATATCTAAACTAACCTACTTTCTCATTCTCATAATTTTAAATATTTACGGGTATGTTCAACTCACTAAGCTCTGCCTTCGCCTACGGCTCGTCAATCGCTAAGGTCGTTGAACAAAGTGCGCACTAGAACTCAGCCTTCGCTAGCTCGACTTCGTTAAGTGCTTACTTTTTCTTATTAGCTACTGTTCTCTTCGGACCCTTACGAGTTCTTGCGTTTGTCTTTGTTTTCTGACCACGAACCGGAAGTCCTCTTCTATGACGGATACCTCTGTAGCATCCGATTTCCTGCAGTCTCTTGATGTTCAGAGCAGTTTCTCTTCTGAGGTCACCTTCTACCATGTAGTTTTCGTCGATAACGTCACGAATTCTGCCTACTTCTTCATCAGTCAAATCTCTAACACGTGTGTCAGGATTTACGTTCGCTGCAGCAAGGATCTTTGTCGCACTTGTTCTACCAATACCGTAGATATAAGTAAGACCGATCTCTGCACGTTTTTCTCTTGGTAAGTCTACACCAGCAATACGAGCCATGTAATTGTTCCTCCATTTTTCTGTTATTGTCTCTAATTGGGGCAGTCATAGCCGCCCAGCCACCGAAGTGACCTTTCCACTCCATTAAGCTATGAGTGGGAATCCCTCACACTCTACCGGGTGTTTCACGAAAGATAAGCACACCACTCTTGCAAGACATGCTAACTCTGTGCACAGCGGTTTCGCACAGAATCGTGTACTGCCGTGATCCTGGGGTGGTATTAAAAGCAATATCGCAACGAAATAAATCCACAATCAATCTATATCTATATAAAAAGAATTATGTTCTCATTATTCCATCGTATATTGTCTGTGACGTAAGCCGAAGCTCTGTCACGATTGTATCATGTTGAAAAGCTCATGATACTCCGCCGATTTGAAATGATTAACCCTGTCTCTGTTTGTGCTTCGGGTTCTCGCAAATAATGCGGATACTACCTTTTCTCTTGATAACTTTGCACTTCTCACAGATCGGTTTAACAGATGCTCTAACCTTCATGGCTAGTCCTCCTTTCACCTTTCTTCTTTGCTTTTTGGGCATACTAATACCCTTACACAAAAGGTACGTCTGATAGTATAGCATTTACAAGCCTTTTATGCAAGCATTATTTTTCACAATTTTTCCTTATATATCAGGCTGTAAACTATAAAAAATTCCCATTACTTCAGGCATTTTTCTGCCGCCGTAATGGGAAGTGTTTTGTCTTGATTTTTATTTATCTCTCCAGATGATTCTGCCCTTTGTCAGGTCATACGGAGAAAGTTCGATGGTTACTTTATCACCCGGAAGGATACGGATAAAGTTCATACGGAGTTTTCCGCTGATATGTGCGAGTACCACATGTTTGTTCTCAAGCTCAACCTTGAACATCGCGTTCGGAAGCTTCTCAAGTACGGTACCTTCTACTTCAATGACATCTGCTTTTGACATATAGACCTCCTGTCATATTTCTGAATTATATGCTTTTAATATTTTCTTTACATGTGCATCAAGTGTGATCTCCTGCATCTGCGCAAGCAATTGCTCTGGCAGATGCTTGATGATCTGTACATGGATTTTTTTCTTTTTTTTGGGATTTTCCAGAAGCCGCCGTCTGCCGTCTGTCAGCCAGAGATAATCGCCTTCTTCTCCTAAGACAAGGTAAAGGGTGTCTCTGTCATGACCGGCTCTGGAAACTGCCAGCATTTCTGATTTCCAGATCTTCATGCTATTTTATTCCTTTCCAAAGAAATGCCGTGATTATTCATAAGTGTTCCGTCTTCAAATACGTATTGCATCTGAGCAGACAGATCACTCGCTCAGCGTCAGGATCTCCGGTTCGCCGTCTGTGATCAGGATCGTGTTCTCATAGTGTGCAGACAGGCTTCCGTCGTCTGTCACTACAGTCCAGTCATCATCTAACCAGGCTACGTCTGCCCGTCCGGCATTGATCATCGGCTCGATCGCCAATGTCATACCTGCAGCCAGTCGGATTCCTCTGCTTCTCTGACGGAAGTTCGGAATCTGCGGATCTTCGTGAAGCGCATGACCGATTCCATGACCGACCAGATCACGAACGACTCCATAGCCGAAGGACTCTGCATAATCACCGATTGCTGCAGAGATCTCATGCAGTCTGTGTCCTGCTTTTGCGAACTCGAGACCCTTGAAAAAGCTCTCGCGTGTCACATCGATCAGCTTCTGTGCTTCCGGTGAGATCTGACCAACCCCATAGGTTCTGGCTGCATCTGAGTGCATTCCCTGATAGATCAAACCAGCATCGATGCTGACAATATCACCTTCGTGAAGTACTTTTTCTCTGTAAGGAATACCATGTACCACTTCATCATTTACAGAAATACAGAAGGATGCCGGATAGCCGTTGTAATTGAGGAAATTCGGTGTACAGCCAAAGCTGCGGATCACCTTTTCTCCCAGTTTATCCAGCTCATAAGTAGAAATTCCCGGTCTGATTGCATCTGCCAGTTCTTTGTGAACGATCTCGAGCAATCTTCCCGCCTCCCGCATCAATTCGATTTCATGGGTTGACTTTATTGAAACTGCCATGGTTACGCCTCCAGAATCTCAACGATCGCTGCAAACACGTCGTTCATGTCCTGTGTTCCGTCTACAGTTTTCAGAATCTTCTGTCCTGTATAATAGTCGATCAGCGGCTTTGTCTGATCGTGATATACAGTCAGTCTTTTCTGTACGGTTTCCGGTTTATCATCGTCGCGAAGAATCAGTTTTTCACCGCACACTTCGCAGCTTTCGCCCTTTTTGGACGGATTATGCACGATATGATAAGTCGCACCGCAGCCTACGCATGCTCTTCTTCCAGACATTCTGCTGACGATATTTTCATCCGGAACATCTACATTTACAGCAAAATCCATTTTCTCGTCACGTTTTGCAAGCGCTGCATCCAGTGCCTCTGCCTGCGGGATTGTTCTTGGGAAACCATCGAGAATGTAACCATTCTGACAATCATCCTGAGAAAGACGATCAATGACAAGATCTACAGTCAGTTCATCCGGAACCAGAAGTCCCTGATCCATATATTCTTTTGCCTTTTTGCCCAG
>CAZEPO010000146.1:0-1966 GCA_964514125.1 uncultured Lachnospiraceae bacterium | reverse complement strand
GTTCATCCGGAACCAGAAGTCCCTGATCCATATATTCTTTTGCCTTTTTGCCCAGCTCTGTGCCGTTTTTGATGTTTGCTCTGAAAATATCACCGGTTGAAACGTGCGGAATCTGATATTTCGCTGCGATCATTTTCGCCTGTGTACCTTTGCCGGCACCAGGAGCTCCAAGCATCACTATCTTCATAATATTCCTCCTAATGACCCACCGGTCCTCTCCGCATTTAATGCGGAAATTCTCTTCCGGGAATAAATTTCCCCATATAAACGTTTAGTGCACTCCATCTCCCACGCATAAGAACAAGACCAATGGTCAGTTCTCATACAACAGGAGATGAAGTACACTCTACTTTTCATGCATACGGATCAGAAATCCGTCTGCTCCTTATTCTGAAAGGAATCCTTTGTAGTTACGAACTAACATCTGGGATTCAATCTGTTTTAAGGTTTCAAGGATAACACCTACAATGATGATGATGGATGTTCCTCCGAAGGATACGGAAGCACCAAATGCACCACTGAAGAATACCGGTACAAGAACTACGATGATGAGTCCTACAGCACCAATAAATACAAGGTATCCAAGAATCTTATTCAGGTAATCCTGAGTTGGTTTGCCCGGACGGATACCCGGAATGAAACCACCCTGTTTCTTCATATTGTCTGCTACTTCGATCGGGTTGAATGTGATGGAAGTATAGAAATATGCGAAGAAAACGATCAGTACAATGTACAGGATCAGACCAACTGAATAAATCGGCTGTTTGAAGTTGAACCAGTTATTCTGATTCAGCATTCCAACAATTGTTCCTCCGATTCCATCGCCAGCAGATTTACCTGCAAATGCAAGTGCCATCTGCGGAATAGACATCAGAGAAGATGCGAAGATAACCGGGATTACACCAGCAGTATTGACTTTGAGCGGCATACTGGTAGACTGACCGCCAACCATCTTTCTGCCCTGCATTTTCTTTGCATACTGCACCGGAATCTTACGCTGTGCACTGTTCAGAAGGATGACCAGAACGATCGTAACCACTACAACTGCAATGATGATGATCGCTGCCAGTGCACCATGTGCAAGGGATTTGCCCTTAACAAACATGTTGAACAGTCCAACAAAGTCAGACGGAACACTGGAAAGAATATTTACCATAAGAATGATAGAAATACCGTTTCCAACTCCGTTTTCTGTAATTCTTTCACCAACCCACATCAGGAATGCACTTCCTGCTGTGAATGCAACAACCACAGTCAGACCTTTCAGGAAATTCATCTCCGGAATCATACCGGAATTTCCGAAACCAACTGTCATTGCAGTACTTTCGATTACTGCAAGTGCAACTGTCACATAACGAGTAATGTTGTTGATTTTCTTTCTGCCTTCTTCTCCATCTTTATGCATCTCCTCAAGTGCCGGGATGGCAATTGTAAGGAGCTGGATAATAATGGAAGAAGTGATGTATGGGCTTACACTTAATGCGAATATGGACATCTTCTCGAAGGAACCGCCAGTAAACGCTGAGAAAAAGCTAAATGCACCAGAGGTTTGCTGAGCAAACCACTGGGAAAAATATTCTCTGTTTACACCCGGTACCGGGAGCTGAGATCCAAATCGGATCACGATGATCATACAAAACGTGAAGAACAGCTTTTTACGAATATCTTTGATCTTAAACGCATTCTTCAGTGTTTCTAACATCTTAGATCACCTCTGCTTTTCCGCCGAGCTCTTCAATTTTAGCCTTTGCACTTTCACTGAATGCGTGAGCCTGTACAGTCAGCTTCTTTGTCAGTGTTCCGTTGCCAAGAACTTTAACACCGTCTTTTACGCTCTTAATAACACCTGTCTCGAGCATCAGATCGAGAGTAACAACTGTGTCGTTGTCGAATCTCTCAAGTGCTCCGAGGTTGATTGCTTCGATATCAAGAGTATTTCTGTTTGTGAAACCTCTCTTCGGAAGAC
>CAZEPO010000145.1:0-5330 GCA_964514125.1 uncultured Lachnospiraceae bacterium | reverse complement strand
TCACGGCCCTCAGTGTCTGTGTGATCATATCGATCTTTATTATTTATCTGTATCGGCGCGTCATCAAACCGATCAAGAACTTTACCGATGCCCTGTCGAATCTGAATGAGTATGACGAATTGATCAATCTGCAGAGCAACGAAATCCGGGAATTGGAACAGGCGAACCTTCAATTTAAAAATCTGATCCGTGAAATTAAAAAACTGAAAATCAATATCTACGAGCAGGAACTTGAGAAAAAGAAATTTCAGATCACCTTTTTGCAGCATCAGATTCGGCCGCATTTTTACCTGAACTGCCTTACTACCATAGGAAGCATGGTACACCTCGGAAATTATAAAGATGTGGACTCTATGATCCTTTTCACGTCCCGCTACCTGCGCCATCTGTTTCAGGCAGACAAAGAATTAGTGCGCATCGAATATGAACTGGCCCACATTCAGGCTTACCTCGATATTCAGTCTCTGCGCTACGGTTCTACTTTTACCTATCACTGCAGCATTGATCCGGAAGATAAGGGTGCACTGATTCCTCCGCTTTTGTTGATTACATTCATTGAAAATTCAACAAAGCACAACAATGTGAGTTATGAGCAATTGAGCATCTCACTGCATGTAAAGAGAGAACAAATCGCAGAACAGGCTTTTCTGACCGTTGATATTTGGGATAATGGACAGGGCTTTTCCCCTGAGATTCTCAGAAAACTTTCCGATGGAGACAGTCTGAATACAAGCACCACCTCTCACATCGGTATCACGAACAGTATTCAGCGTCTGTCTCTGCTGTACAATACTAATTACCAAATTCATTTTTTCAATGAACCGGAAGGCGGAGCGCATATCCGCTTATCCATTCCATATCAGCTTCAGGAGGATTAAAATGAACGCATTGATCGTTGATGATGACCGATTCGTCATTGCATCGCTGGAAAAAGGAATAAACTGGTCTGCGCTTGGCTTCAATAAGGTTTACAGTGCTTATAACATCGCCTCTGCCAAGACGATCATTCAAGAAAATACGATCCATCTGCTGATCAGTGATATTGATATGCCACAGGGAAGCGGACTGGATCTGTTAGCATGGATGCGTGACTGTCACGATGAGACTCCCGCTATCTTTTTGACCAATTATGCCGACTTCAATTATGCGCAGAAAGCAGTGGAATTGCAAAGTTTCCATTACTTTTTGAAACCGATTGAATTTGACAAACTGGAAAAGATTATTCAGGATGCCACTTCGCACCTTCACAATATGCAGTCCTTATCGCGGAAAAGATATGAAAATTTCTGGCAGACCTTTCTCCATCCGGATACGTTATATACCAAAGAACGGCTGCTGGAGCAGCTGAATCTGGCAGAACTTCCTGCCAGTACAGCAGATCTTCTGTTTCTGCCGATTGTTGTAGATATTTTTCCTTATTATCTGTCCTCGGATAATATCTTGAAAAATCATTTTTCACACAACAATGAGGAGTTAAATTATCTCACTACCACGTTTTTTGCTGTTTTTTCAGATTTTATCTGTTCCGATACGGTCTTTTTAGAATACCAGATGCAGGCTACCCGCTATCTGGCAATTCTGTCCGTACCGGAAGAATCAATCTCACCTATGCTGCTTATGGCATGCGAAAACTATGTGCAGCTGGTATCTGACCAAACGCATTGCCACATCAATTGCTTTGTGGGAATTCCATCTTTGCTTGAAAAATTTCACGATACTTTTTCAGAGCTGTGTACCATGTTTACAAACAAATTAAACTGTTCCGAACAGGTACTGCTGCTGTCAGAATATAAACAGCAGACATACGATTTTCCGCCATTGAACACCAAACTGCTTGAAATTTACCTGAACAACGGGCAATACTCTGCCTTCTTGAATTTGGGGCAGCAATATCTGCAGAAACTTGCAGCCAACAAAAAACTCCACTCGCTTTCCATCACACATTTTCAAATCGATGTGGTACAGGTGATCCATCTTTTCCTGAAAAGTAAAGATATACTTTCAAACAAACTTTTTCATGATGACAACTATCACTTGATTTCACACCTTGCCCGAACCTCACGCCAGGCAATGGAACTCTATCTGCAGTACATGACAAACACGCTTGAAACTTATCTGGAATCAAATGTTTCCAGTAAATCTCAGGTGACTTCGATCAAAAAGTATATCGATCAGCATTTTACAGAAGAAGTCAGTTTAAGTATGCTGTCCGATATTTTCTTTATGGACTCAGATTATGCTTCAAAATTATTCAAAAAAGAGTATGGTATCTCAATCAAGAATTATATCATTGACAAAAGAATTGAAGCGGCAAAAGAACTGCTCGCCTCCACTACGCTTCCCGTTAATACGGTAGCGATCAATGTCGGCTATGAAAACTATTCTTATTTCACACGCTTATTTAAGAAAGTGACCAACCTGACCCCGGTTGAATTTCGGAATCAGATGAGTCCTGCAAACCAGACAAGGCAAGAAACAAAAGGAGATCAACAATGAAAAAAGTAAAATTGGGAAATACCGGATTAGAGGTTTCCGCGATTGCGCTTGGCTGTATGCGATTGAACAGCCTTGACACAAACGCGGCTGCAAGATATCTCGAAAATGCCGTTTCACATGAGGTAACGTTCTTTGATCATGCAGATATCTATGGAAACGGAGCATGCGAAGAACTCTTCGGAAAGGCACTTTCACGAACTAGCATCCCTCGCAGCGAAATTTTTGTACAGACAAAATGTGCAATTGTTCCTGGCATTATGTACGATCTTTCAAAAGAGCATATCATTGCTTCTGTAGAGCGCTCTTTGAAGCGTCTGCAAATGGACTATGTAGATGCACTGCTGCTGCATCGCCCAGATGCCTTAGTCGAGCCTGAGGAAGTCGCTGCAGCATTTGATGAACTTGAAACATCTGGAAAAGTCCGCTATTTCGGTGTTTCTAATCACAAACCTATGCAGATTGAATTACTAAAAAAATATGTAAAACAGCCACTCGTTGCAAATCAGCTGCAGTTCAGTGCTGCTCATTCTTCTATGATCAGCAGCGGTTTGGAAGTCAATATGCTGACAACCGGCGGTATAGACCGTGATGGAAGTATTCTTGACTATTGCCGTTTAAAGGATATTACCATACAGGCCTGGTCACCATTTCAGTATGGCATGATAGAAGGTTCGTTTCTGCAAAACAGTGCGTTTGCTGAACTAAATTCTAAATTGGCTCAAATCGGTGAAAAATATCATGCAGCCCCGGTCACCGTAGCTGCTGCGTGGCTGCTCCGTCATCCTGCCAATATGCAGATTCTGGCAGGAACAATGGATGCTGGTCACTTAGCAGAAATATGCAGTGCAGCAAATATCCAGCTTACAAAATCCGAATGGTACGAAATTTATATGGCCGCCGGCAATATCCTTCCCTAAATATATTTTTGACTGCTGCTCATTTTCTTGCGGTACGCTGCCGGTGTGCACCCTCGTATCTCTTTAAATTTCTTTATAAAATAATTTACACTTTCAAAGCCACATGCTTCCGCGGCGGCACTTACAGAACATTCCGATTTTTCCAACAGCTCTGCTGCACTTCGGATTCGTATTTCATTTAGTTGTGTAAACGGTGACACCCCTGTTTTTCTTTTGAAATACCCACAAAAATAGTTTGGTGTCATATGAACCAGTTCTGCAAGTTCCGCCAATGTAATCTTTCGGCTATAATGTTCTTCCATATAGAGAATACAGCGTTTGATCTCTTCCGAACTTTTATGAATCGATTGATTGGCTGTCTGCAAAAAAAGCTTCTGATCTATAAACGTGCAAAACAACTGTATCAAATCCGAATAGATCATCGCCCGTGAATCAATATGCTTGTTAAAAAGTGCGTCTATAATCGGATAGACCAATCTGTACTCCTGCTCCTCGCTGCGAAAGATTCTCGGAAATCTGATTTCTCCATTTGTAATACGGTTGGTAAAGGTCTCCTGAAAAAAATGTTTTTCTTTAAACTGAAAGAGCTCTGCTTTGAAAACAGCCGCATGATACTCTGTTGTCTCGCTGCACGAAGTAAAGGAATGCAGTTCATCCGGATTCACAAACAAAATATCACCCGGATACAAAACATAATTTTCTTCCGCTACAGTAGCTGCGACTTCACCGCTGATCATAAAAATAAGTTCCATTTCCGGGTGCCAGTGTAAATCTGTATATCGATTTTTATAATAAGCAAATGGGAAATCTTCGGTTCCTCTCTTCCCCTTTTCCAAATATCGTTCCATTTTCACTTTTTCCTTAATATAGTTCTATTTTTCATTAAAATTATATATTTTCTTTCTGATTAAAATTAATATAATACAATTATATAATACAATCGACAAATAAACAAGGAGGTAGCTACCATGAAAGACTCTGCACGTTTTGTGTACGAAACCAGACCGCTTGCTTTAAAACAAAATATGATATCCGGCGCTCATTACCGTTTTACGGTTCTGACTCCTTCTTTAATAAGAATGGAATACAGCCAACAGGGTGTGTTTGAAGACCGTGCAAGCCAAAGTGTATTTTTCAGAGATTTTCCGGAAACTTCTTTTTCCGTTCAGTCTCAGGATGGCTGGTTAAAACTTGAAACCGAAAATGTAATCCTCACTTACAAAGAAGAAGCTGCTTTTTCTTCTGATACTTTAAAGTTCAAACTGAAAATCGAACCTGCTTCTGAATGGTGCTATGGTGACTATTATGAAGATTTAAAAGGAACCGCACAGACTTTAGATATGGCAAACGGTGCGATCCCATTAAATCACGGCGTCTGCTCCAGACATGGTTTCACGATCCTGGACGATTCCCAAACGATGCTTTTAAATGAGACTGGCTGGGTTGAGGTTCGTGTTCCTGATACAATCGACTGCTATTTCTTCGGCTATGGTTTCCACTATCTTGATGCGGTAAAGGATTTATACCGTTTGACCGGAGTTCCGCCAATGCTTCCGGCCTATGCCCTCGGCAACTGGTGGAGCCGTTATCATAACTATACACAGGAAGAATATCAGGATCTGATCCTTCGCTTTGAAGCAGAAGACATTCCGTTCTCCGTAAGCGTAGTCGATATGGACTGGCATATCGTAAACATTCCGGAAGAATGCAAAAACGGCGAAGGAGACGCATTTGAAAGCGGCTGGACCGGTTATTCCTGGAATAAAGAACTTTTCCCTGATCACAAAGGATTCCTTGACTTTTTGAAGGAACATCACCTAAAGACCTCCCTCAATCTTCATCCTGCACAGGGTGTCGGCTGCCACGAAGATATGTATGAGGAAATGGCACTTGCCTGCGGAATTGACCCAACGACAA
>CAZEPO010000144.1:0-5439 GCA_964514125.1 uncultured Lachnospiraceae bacterium | reverse complement strand
ATCTGATTCCGCCCTTGTACGGTCCGATCGCGCTGTTGAACTGAACACGATAACCCTTGTTCACCTGAACCTTACCATTATCATCTACCCACGGAACCTTGAAAGAAATGATCCGTTCCGGCTCAACCAGACGTTCAAGCAGGCTGACTGCACGATATTTTTCTTCATTTGCATCGATGACGAGCTTCAGCGAGTCAAGTACTTCCTTGACTGCCTGATGAAACTCTGTTTCACCCGGATTCTGTGCTACGACGCGTTCATAAATCTCCTCTGTGTATGACATAATAGTGGCCTCCTTGCCTTTTTAATCGGTGCTGGATTTAGGTACAAAAAATCCCGTGACAAACATGTGTCACGGGAACCCCTTTGTTCCGTCGCACTTATGGGGGTTATTATACACCACCTGCCCCCATTTTGCAACACTTTTTGCATCTTTACGTTACCATTTTACTATGGTAAATCATTTTATTATGCTCTGACTTTATTTCTGCACGATCAGCGCATCACTGTCCGATGATCACTCACTCATATAATCAGATGCCGCACCAAGTGTCAGTGTCAGCTTCTGTTCTACGTACTCACCATCAGACGGGCTGCTGATCGTCACCGGAACTTCTTCCCCTGCTGCATAGTAGGCAAGCATTCCTCTGAGCTCTTCCATCGAGGACACACTGCTGCCGTCAAATTTGGTAATGACAACGCCTTTTGTCAGGCCTGCTGCCTCTGCCGGGCTGTCTTCCTGTACCTCAGTCAGATAAATGCCCTTCGGGATACCATAGAGTTCTGACATCTCATCAGTGACACCCTGTCCGGTGATACCGATAAACGCCGTGTCTTCTTCTGCTACCGTCTCTGTTCTTGTCTTTTTGTTCATCAGATCCTCAAGGATCGGGCCTGCATAAGAGATTGGAATTGCATAACCCATGCCCTCTACACCGCTTGCAGAAGCCTTTGCAGAATTGATACCAACTACATGACCGTTCATATCCAGCAGTGCTCCGCCGCTGTTGCCCGGGTTGATCGCTGCATCCGTCTGGATCAGTTCTGTATTGTAGCCGTCCAGATCGATCGTACGGTTCAGTGCACTGACAATACCTGTCGTAACAGACTGTCCGTAACCAAGGGCGTTGCCGATCGCAACGACCTGCTCGCCGACCAGCAGATCATCGGAATTGCCGATCTCAGCAATTTTGATCTGATCTAACGTATCGGACGGAATATCTGCGATCTCGACTGCGACTACTGCGAGGTCATTCGATGCATCTGTGCCTTTGACCACTGCCGTACATACCTCGTCATCTACAAAACCGACTGTGATCTCTGTCGCACCTTCTACTACATGGTTGTTGGTGCAGATCAGAAGCTCATCGTCATTCTCTCCGATGATGATGCCGGAACCGCAGCTTTCGGTCTCATAAGTATAGGTTCTGCCATTGCCGAAGCCATATCTGCCATACATACCATACAGGCTCTGTACTTCCTGCACACTCTTGTTCGTGATCGATACAACCGCCGGCATCACTGCTGCTGCCACATCAGAAACTCCTGTGATCGTACCGTTCGCTTTTTTCTGTTCTGTATCAGACTCTGCGGTAGACAGTGTCTGAAAACTGCCTTCTGTCTGTGCCGGTGCCAGCTTCGTGGTCTGAAGCTTTGTCTCTTTTCCCTTGAATCCGGTCAGTCCTGCGACTGCTCCTACGGTAAGTGCTGCTGCACATATAAATGAAACGACTGTTCTGTTCTTCATACTCAAGACCTCCTTGTCTCTCAGTCATCTGCTGTCTTATTCTTTAAAAGCCTTTCCCTTTGCTTTTATGATGCCAGTATAAAGCCGCGTCTTGACCGATTTGTGGTAATTCTGTGTTAATTCTGTGAACACAGTTCCGACCTGTGTCAAAACGCAGCTGCGCTTTCTTCTCTATTTTCTCAGCAGTACAATCCCAAACCAGGTGACTACATTGCTTCCATTCATAAACTCAATCCCTGCTTTTTCTGCCAGAAGCGGCACCACGATCCCATAGCCTTCTACGCAGGGGATCATCTGCTCCGGGTGACGGCACGGCGCATCCGGATAGGCGCAGTTCTCACAGATCGCACAGGAATCTCCGGACAGCGGCTGTGTATCGGTGTAATACTCCCGCAGGATCTGCTCAATCTGATGCGTGATCTGTTCATGTCCTTTGCGTGTCCCAAGTGTTTCTTCCATGTTGGCAGCGTCCTGCACTTCCGCGATCGTCGTGAACACAAAGGCTTCTTCATAAGAGAGCGCCCGTGCCTGACATTCCTCTACCGTACCGACGCCGGGCGGACATGCCCAGCTTTTGCCGTAGCGCGGACACTCCTGCTGACAGATCATTCTCACCCGCTCCGAAAAATCCAGTTCCTTTGTATCGATCCACAGATACTGCACCACCGGAAGCTCCAGAATACGAGCTTCGATTTGTTCTTGTATATTTTCCACTTTTCTTTCTCCTGATTCATTTACACAAAATAACGTATTTCCTGCTTTGAATCATAATACGCGATTCACTTTTTCGTCAAGTAAGTTCTAAATCCCGATGAACGTATGCCTCCATCTGCCTTGCTTTTTGCAGCAAAACTTGTTATCTTTATGATACTGAAAATCTTATTTTTCTGTAGTCTATTTATATTTTCTTGATAAAGGAGTTTTTCATGAGTTACGAACTTATTATGATACCAGTTACAATCCTGTTATACCTTTTTCTTTATTTTGCGGCTGGTTCACTCGCGGTGTGCCTTGTACCCGCCAAAGATGATT
Source organism: uncultured Lachnospiraceae bacterium (assembly GCA_964514125.1). GTDB lineage: Bacteria > Bacillota > Clostridia > Lachnospirales > Lachnospiraceae > Choladousia. The sequence continues at coordinate 2,660 of CAZEPO010000144.1, read as the reverse complement.
CCATTCCACGCAGACTGATCCTTGGATTTTTCCTGCTGCACTTTCTGTTCTTCGTGATCACGATTCCGCTGAAGCTGACGCTGCAGCCGCTCTCGCTTCTCTCCCATATCTGGGCAGGGATCCTGCTTCTGCTGGTTGTTCTTTTTCTGATCAGTCAGCGCAGACACTGGTCAGCAACTGCCAATGCCGTCCGCACTGCCTTTTCCGGCAAAGAAAAATACGTTACGCTTGCCTTTGCAGCACTGATCCTGATCCAGATTCTGCTGATCAACCGCAATGATGAAACCTATGCGATCTGGGATCAGTCCTACTATCTCGGTGATGCTGCGACTTCCTGGTATACCAACACGATCAGTCAGTACAATCCTTACACAGGCCGCATACTGGAAATGCTGAATCCAGAATACCTGCTGGAGACTTACCAGAATCACACTGCAGTTATGTGCCAGCTCCTGCATATCCATCCTATGATAGAAAATCTCACAATCATGGCAACGGTTGTCACAATCCTTTACAACCTGATCGTCTTCGAGATCGGACGTTTTCTGTTCAAAGGCAGTCGCGCTAAAAGCACTCTGTTGGTCTTTTTCCTGACACTGCTGAACTTTTTCAGCTATAACCTGTTCACGGCAGCTGAATTTCTGTTTATCCGTCCTTCAGAAGGCAAAACCATCCTGGCAGTACTGATCATTCCGGCACTGCTGTACGGTTTCCTTCATGTGACTGAAAACTGGGAATCCATGACCTGGTGGCTTTATTCCTTTTTTATCATTATCGGTTCGTTTGGACTGAATATGTCCTCCATCTTCATGATTCCATTTGAGCTAAGTGCCTTTTACATTCCTTATGCACTGCGCAAAAAGAAGTTTTCTATTTTTCTGCGCTATGTCCTTCTGCTCCTTCCGTGTATTTTCATGGCAGGACTGTATCTGCTGACGAAGCACAGCCTTTTTATCTATACAGGAAAGTAGGTGACTGATATGGAAAATTTATTTGAACTTTCGCATATTCATTTTGTCTTTGAGATGTTCCGTACCGCCATAGGCGGCATTGAATGGTTCATGCTGGCCTATCTGGTCTGCGTTGCAGCCCTCTTTGTGATCGGACGCGAAACCTTAAGCGCTGCCTTTGTTTATCCTCCGTTTTTTATGATGCTGACGATCTTCAATCCATTTCTGATCGTACCGCTCTCGGAGGTCATCGGTCTGACTACCCGCTTCCGCAGATTATTCTGGCTGCTTCCGGTCAATCTGCTGCTGGCCTATACGTTTACCTGTATCTGTACGGTAGCTCCGCGTTTTTCCTATCTGTCGAAGCCGCCAAGGCACACCGCCGGACAGATCCGGGTCAATCATCTCCACCGGCTGCTCGCAACTGTCCTCTGTATTCTTTTTGTGGTCTGCCTCGGCAGTTCTATGAAACCGTATCTGCAGAAACCGGAAAATATTTACAAGACCACTGACAAAATTCTGGAGATCTCCCGCATCATCGATGAAGATGCCGCCGCAACCGGAACAGACAAGGCCGCGCTCTACTCCAGCCAGCAGCTGCTGGAACTGCGCCAGTATGATCCATCGATCCGCAGTCTGCTGCGCCGCGAAGATCTGCTGGACTGGAACCTGGAGGACACCAGCGATGAAGCTGTGCAGAACGTGATCAAGACCAACCATCGTCTGCATATCCTCGCGCTCGTTTCACGCTACGGTATTCAGATCGATCAGGAACTCTTTTTGAAAAACGCCAAAAAATGCAATGCTTTCTATATCATTGCACACTACGATACGTATCTGTATGATTATCTGATCTCAGCAGGCTATGAACAGATCGGCACTGCAGAGGATTTTGAAATTTATCGGATCGGGCTCAACGAGAACAACGAACCGATTTGGTAATAAGGAGGAATACTATGGCAAATTTCTGTCTGACGATCCAATATGACGGCACCCGCTACAACGGCTGGCAGCGGCAGGGCAACACGCCAAATACCATTCAGGAAAAACTGGAAAACATTCTGGAATATCTCTACGGCGAACCGATCGAGCTGAACGGTTCCGGCCGGACTGATGCAGGTGTACATGCCCTGTGTCAAAAAGCCAATTACCGGATCCCGCGTATGCTCAGCCGCTATTCCTGTCTGGAGATCCGCGATTACTTCAACGAGTATCTGCCGCAGGATATCCGTGTCCTCTCTGTTGAAAAAGTACCGGAGCGTTTTCATGCACGGCTCAGCGCTCAGAGCAAAATCTATGAATACCGCCTCGATATCGGCGAGATTGCAACTGTGTTTGAACGCAAATATCTCTACCGGATTGAAGAACCGCTGAATCTTGAAAAGATGCAGCTCGCAGCCGAATATCTCAAGGGTACGCATGATTTCAAGAGCTTCTGCGCCAACAAACGCATGAAAAAATCCACGGTACGCACAATCTACGATATTTCCTTTACAATAGAAAAAGGAATCCTGTCTATCCGGTATCACGGAGACGGATTCCTCTATAATATGGTCCGGATCCTCACCGGAACCCTGATCGAAGTCGGCATGGGCGACCTGCTCCCACAGCAGATGCCTGCGATCCTTGACGCACTGGATCGTTCTGCTGCCGGATTCACCGCACCTGCACAGGGACTGTTTCTGGTGGAGGTATTCTATCCGGAGGAAA
>CAZEPO010000143.1:0-5442 GCA_964514125.1 uncultured Lachnospiraceae bacterium | reverse complement strand
AAAAATTCGAGAGCCAGTTCCCGGCACAGTTTATCTCTGAGGCAGTAGACCAGACCAGAGGATGGTTCTATTCCCTGCTCGCAGAGTCCACACTGCTGTTCAACAAGGCTCCGTATGAAAATGTTATCGTTCTTGGCCATGTACAGGACGAGAACGGACAGAAGATGAGTAAGTCTAAGGGCAATGCAGTCGATCCGTTTGACGCACTGGAGACTTACGGAGCAGATGCGATCCGCTGGTATTTCTATATCAACAGTGCACCGTGGCTGCCGAACCGTTTCCACGGAAAAGCTGTTCAGGAAGGACAGCGTAAGTTCATGAGTACACTTTGGAATACTTACGCATTCTATGTGCTCTATGCAAATATTGATGATTTCAATCCGACGGAGCATACACTGGATTACGACCAGCTTCCGGTTATGGATAAGTGGCTGCTTTCTAAGATGTACTCTATGGTGAAGGCAGTAGATGACAACCTTGGCAATTATCGTATTCCGGAGACTGCAAGAGCTCTTCAGGCGTTCGTGGATGACATGAGTAACTGGTATGTAAGAAGAAGCCGTGAGCGTTTCTGGGCCAAGGGAATGGAGCAGGATAAGATCAATGCGTACATGACACTGTATACAGCACTTGTGACACTGTGTAAGGCAGCTGCACCGATGATTCCGTTTATGACAGAAGATATTTACCGCAATATGGTATGCAAGGTAGATGCTTCCGCTCCGGAAAGTATTCATCTGTGTGATTTCCCGATCGTGGACGAGACACGCATTGACAAAGAACTTGAGAAAGATATGGATCAGGTACAGCAGATCGTTGTAATGGGTCGTGCCTGCAGAAATACAGCCAACATCAAGAACCGCCAGCCGATCGGTCTGATGTATGTCAATGCGTCTGAAGCACTGCCGGAATACTTTGTAGAGATCATCAAAGATGAGCTGAATCTGAAGAATGTACAGTTCATGGACAATGTAGACGCTCTGGTATCCTACACGGTTAAGCCAAATTTTGCAGCGCTGAAACAGAAAGATGCAAGCCTGATCGGCAAGATCCGTCCGGTTCTTGCAAATGCAGACGGCAATGCGATCGTAGCAGAACTGAGAAAGAATGGCTTCGTGAAGATGAATCTGGGCGGAGAAGATGTAGATATTACCGAAGATCTGCTTCTCATCGAAGCATCTAAGATGGAAGGATATGTATCAGAAAGCTATGCTGATCTGATGGTTGTTCTTGATACTGCACTGACTCCGGAGCTTCTGGAGGAAGGCTTTATGCGTGAGATCACAAGTAAGATCCAGACAATGCGTAAAGAAGCAGGATTTGAGGTAATGGACAAGATCCGCATTTCTGCTGCAGGCAATGATAAGATTGCTGAGATTCTGAAAAAATTCGAGTCAGCAATCTGCAAAGATACAATGGCAGATGCAGTCGTATATGATACCGTATCCGGTTATACCAAAGAATGGAATATCAATGGTGAGACTGGTACACTTGGTGTCGAAAAATTATAAATTCAGATATGGTTGGGGGGCTTTTCTGAAGAGTTATAGAAATATAAAGACAGGCTGCTGCATGATGGAAGCTTAGACCAGAGGTGTTCTGACTTTCATCACTACAGGCAAGCGGTCAACAAGCTTGCCGCAGCAGCTCTAAAGAAAGGATTTAGCAATGAACAAACTGATTGACAAGGAAGTATTTAAGGAACGTGTGAAGGACAATGTCAGAACCCTTTACCGTAAAACAATCAAGGAAGCAGACCAGCAGCAGCTGTTCCAGGCTGTATCTTATGCTGTCAAAGATGAGATCATCAACAACTGGCTGGCAACTCAGAAGCAGTATGAGAAAGATGATCCGAAGACAGTATACTACATGTCTATGGAATTTCTGATGGGTCGTGCGCTTGGAAACAACCTGATCAACCTGACTGCATACAATGAGGTAAAAGAAGCTCTGGAAGAGCTTGGTTTTGATCTCAATGTGATCGAGGATCAGGAACCGGACGCAGCACTTGGTAATGGCGGTCTGGGTCGTCTGGCAGCATGTTTCCTGGACTCCCTGGCAACACTTGGCTATTCTGCATATGGATGCGGTATCCGTTACCGTTATGGTATGTTCAAACAGAAAATCGAAAATGGTTATCAGGTAGAAGTACCGGACAACTGGCTGAAGAACGGTAACCCGTTTGAGCTTCGCCGTCCGGAATATGCAAAGGTAGTCAAATTCGGCGGATATGTTCGTGTACAGTATGATGAAGAGAAGAAGCGCAACAACTTCATTCAGGAAGGCTATCAGTCTGTAATGGCAATTCCATTTGATATGCCGATCCTGGGCTACAACAACAATGTAGTCAATACACTGCGTGTATGGGATGCAGAAGCGATCACTAACTTCCAGCTTGACTCCTTCGATAAGGGTGATTATCAGAAAGCAGTAGAGCAGGAAAACCTGGCGAAAAACATCGTAGACGTTCTGTATCCGAACGACAACCATTATGCAGGTAAAGAGCTTCGTCTGAAACAGCAGTATTTCTTTATTTCTGCAAGTGTTCAGGCAGCAGTTGAAAAATACAAAAAGTCCCACAGCGACATTCGCAAATTCCACGAAAAAGTAACATTCCAGATGAATGATACACATCCGACAGTAGCAGTAGCAGAGCTGATGAGAATCCTTCTGGACGAGGAAGGTCTTGAGTGGGATGAAGCATGGGAAGTAACAACAAAGACCTGTGCATACACCAACCATACAATCATGGCAGAGGCACTGGAAAAGTGGCCGATCGAGCTGTTCTCCAGACTGCTTCCGAGAATCTATCAGATCGTAGAGGAGATCAACCGCAGATTTGTAGAAGAGATCCAGCGCAAATATCCGGGCAACCAGGAAAAGATCCGCAAGATGGCAATCATCTATGACGGACAGGTGAAGATGGCTCATCTGGCAATCGCAGCAGGTTATTCTGTAAACGGTGTTGCAAGACTTCATACAGAGATCCTCAAGAATCAGGAGCTCAAAGATTTCTATGAAATGATGCCGTGGAAGTTCAACAACAAGACAAACGGTATCACACAGAGAAGATTCCTGCTTCATGCGAACCCGCTGCTCGCAGACTGGGTAACAGAGCACATTGGTGACGAGTGGATCACAGATCTTCCGCAGATTGCGAAGATGAAGGTTTACGCAGATGATCCAAAGGCACAGCAGGAATTCATGAACATCAAGTATCAGAACAAGCTGCGTCTTGCAAAATATATCAAAGAGCACAACGGTATCGAAGTAGATCCACGTTCCATCTTTGATGTACAGGTTAAGAGACTTCATGAGTACAAACGCCAGCTGATGAACATTCTTCATGTAATGTATCTGTACAACCAGATTAAAGATCATCCGGAGATGGAATTCTATCCGAGAACCTTTATCTTCGGTGCAAAAGCAGCAGCTGGTTACCGCCGTGCGAAGCTGACGATCAAGCTGATCAACAGCGTAGCAGATGTGATCAACAATGATAAGTCAATCAACGGCAAGCTGAAGGTTGTATTTATCGAAGATTACCGTGTATCCAATGCAGAGTGGATCTTTGCAGCAGCAGATGTATCTGAGCAGATTTCTACAGCAAGTAAAGAGGCATCTGGTACAGGAAACATGAAGTTCATGCTGAACGGTGCTCCGACACTTGGTACAATGGACGGTGCAAACGTTGAGATCGTAGAAGAAGTAGGTGAAGAAAACGCATTTATCTTCGGTCTGTCTGCAGACGACGTAATCCGCTATGAGAACCAGGGCGGCTACAATCCGATGGATTACTTCAACAACGATCAGGATATCCGCCGCGTGCTGATGCAGCTGATCAACGGTGAGTATTCTCAGGATCCGGAAATGTTCCGTGATATCTATGATTCTCTGCTGAACACCAACAGCAGCGACCGTGCAGATACTTACTTTATTCTGGCTGACTTCAAGTCCTACGCAGCAGCTCAGAAGCGTGTAGAAGAAGCGTATCGTGATGAGGCACGTTGGGCAAAGATGGCAATCCTCAATGTTGCATGCAGCGGTAAGTTTACATCAGACCGTACAATCCAGCAGTACGTAGATGAAATCTGGCACCTTGACAAGGTGACAATCGAAATTGATCCGGCTAGTTTTGAAGACTAATTTTGATAGAAAAATAAGATAAAAAGTGGAGCGGTGTCCGGCTATCAGGCTGGATACTGCTCCATTTTTGTGTATGGACAGAAAATGAGCCTGTGCTGAATCGATTTGCTCCGGAGATCAAGTTGTTTGCATATATGATGGAGAAAATCCAGTGTGGTTCGTATAAACAGTTTATTTCTGGCAATCCTATCAGTAACCGATTAAGAAATCAAAATGATGAGGTGAATGATATGGATAAAAGAGCATTCAAAAATTTTATCACAAAGAGAAGCACGATCTGGACACTGAGCTTATGTATGACAGGCGCATTGGCGCTTGGCGGAATCGCATTGGTGGACAACGCCGTCAGACCACAGCAGCCGGAGACCGAGCTGAATGAATTGGCCTATCTGGAAAAAGAGCTGGCAGAGCATCCGGAGATTGTGAATGATACCATTGACGGTACGCTTGAGGAGAAAAAAAGCAACGATACAGCGGAAGTATCGGGAACTGTGACACCGGAAGGAGAGGCAGCTTCGCCGGCCAATGCCGCTGGGGAAGAAAGAGTGGATACAGCCGAGGAAACTGTGGATAACCCTTCCAAAAACCCTGTATCCGGTGGAAATATTGCTGATGATGCAGCTGAACCGGCAGTAACGGATTCCGTGATCTCAGAGCAGGCATTGCTCGATGCAGGAATTCAGTTTTCTGATGAAAATTCACTCCTGTGGCCTGCGGCAGGCACAATTCTGATCGATTACAGCATGGACGGCAGCGTTTATTTTCCTACATTAAATCAGTATAAATATAATCCGGCACTGATCATCGGCAGTGCGAGCGGCAATCAGGTGCTTGCTTCAGCGAAGGGCATCGTCGAATCCGTGACCGTCGATGAGGAGACAGGAACAACACTGGTGCTGAATATCGGCAATGGCTATAAGCTGACCTACGGACAGCTCAAGGAACTCGCTGTTGCAGAGGGAGATATCGCAGAAGCAGGCAGTGTGCTCGGCTATGTCAGTGAACCTACGAAATATTACAGCGAAGAAGGCAGCAACCTCTACTTCAAGATGACGCAGAACGAAAACACAGTTGATCCGGTACTCTATCTGGAGGGCTGAGTAAGAGGCTAGTACCGCTGTGGGTCTGAACGGAGCGAGAGCGTGTTTAATGCGGTATCGCTTTTCCTACGGGTGTCCTGTAATTTATATGCACGAAGTGCAGGATTTGGGATATAATAGAATATAGAATATGCAGCCGTGCGTTTACAGGCGGCAATCAACTGAGTGAAATACAGATTCAGACGGCTGCTTTAGA
>CAZEPO010000142.1:0-5473 GCA_964514125.1 uncultured Lachnospiraceae bacterium | reverse complement strand
AGGTTGTTATGTATCTGCCGAACCTGATCATGGCATCAGCGTTTGCAATGTTATTCTTTGCACTGTTTTCAACAAGTGGCCCGATCAACTCTATTTTGATGTCTCTGGGAATTACGTCGAAACGAATCGACTTTTTGGGATCAACGTTTGGAACAAGAAGTGTGATCGGTTTTATGAACTTCCTGATGTGGTTTGGAAATACAGCGATCATGCTGATGTCAGCAATCATGGGTATCAGCGGAGATATCTTTGAAGCATCTGAAATCGACGGCTGCAGCACGATCAAGCGGTTTTTCTATATTATCCTGCCGCTGATCCGTCCGATTCTTGCATATACATTGATCACAGCGATCATCGGTGGTCTTCAGATGTTTGATGTTCCGCAGATCCTGACCAATGGACAGGGAAGTCCGGACCGTACTTCTACAACATTGATCATGTTCCTGAATAATCATCTGAAAGCGAAAAACTATGGTATGGCAGGTGCATTGTCTGTCTATCTGTTCATCGTCAGTGGTATCCTGTGCTTTATCGTATACCGTATGACAAATGATAATGACCCGGATGGATCAAAGGCTGCTGCAAAGCGCAAAGCCAAAGAAGAAAGAAGAAGGAGGAGATAGCTGATGAAATCAAAGAAACCAAATTTGGTGAAGAGCATCTTAGTGCATCTGGCACTGATCCTTTTGACAATTATGTGTTTGTTCTTCTTCTATATTCTGATCATCAATGCGACACGCTCTCATGCAGATCTGCAGAAAGGCTTCTCGGCAGTTCCGGGCAGTCACTTTATGGAAAACCTGAAAAGTGTTGTAAATGACGGTACTTTCCCGATGTTCAAGGGTATTCTGAACAGTTTGATCGTATCAGGCTGCACAGCAGCACTCAGCACTTACTTTTCATCACTGACAGCTTATGGATTATATACATATGACTTCAAACTGAGAAAAGCTGCATTTACCTTTATTATGGCAATCCTTGTAATGCCGACACAGGTTACCGCATTAGGTTTCGTACGTTTGATCACCAAGATGGGTATGTATGATTCTCTGCTGCCGCTGATCATTCCGTCGATCGCATCACCTGCTGTATTCTATTTTATGTATAGCTATCTGCAGTCTTCTCTTCCGCTGGCATTGGTGGAAGCGGCACGAATTGACGGAAGCGGTGAATTCAGAACATTTAACAGCATTGTCATTCCGATCATGAAACCTGCGATCGCAGTACAGGCAATCTTCAGCTTTGTCGGTTCCTGGAACAACTACTTCGTTCCGGCACTTGTGATTCAGTCAAAAGATAAGATGACAGTCCCGATTCTGATTGCGACCCTTCGTGGAGCAGACTATATGAATTTTGATATGGGCAAGATTTATATGATGATCCTGGTAGCGATTGTACCGATTGTAATTGTATATTTAATTCTTTCAAAATATATCATTGCAGGTGTAACGCTGGGCAGTGTAAAGGGATAAACAGAATGAATAAAAATCCCCCACTTCAATGCGTGAAGCATGGAGCGGGGGATTTTGGCAGTTGATAGGAGAAAAATTATGACAGCAGAAAAACAGACACATAGTGGAACTTTAGTGCAGGCTCCGTCTCAGAGAGAAATCCGACACAGCCAGTTGGCAAGGGAGATGGCTACAGAAGGGGTCGTACTTTTGAAAAATGAAGGCCTCCTTCCATTTCAGAAATCAGCACAGATTGCACTGCTCGGTGCGGGTGCAAGCAAGACTGTCAAGGGGGGCATTGGCTCTGGCGAGGTAAACAACAGAGAAAATGTCTCTATTTATGAAGGCCTGAAGGCCGCAGGAGTGATGCTCACCAGTGAAGACTGGATCGCAGACTACTGTGAGCGGTATGATGCAGCAAAGGAAGAATGGAAACAAAAAATTCTGGAAGATGTAAAAAAGGTGGAAAACCCATTTGATGCCTACTCGATGAATCCGTTCGCATTGCCGGATGGACGTGCAATCCAGTATTGTGATATTCAGGGAGCAGACGCAGCGATTTATGTTGTCAGCCGAATTGCAGGGGAAGGAAAAGATCGTCGCTTAATGGAAGGCGATTATTATTTAAGCAAAAAAGAGAAAGAAGATCTGGAATACCTTTGTAAGATGAACCTTCCGCTTGTATTGATCGTAAATGCAGGCGGTCCGGTTGAACTCACCGATGTGCTGCAGAACAGAAGCAATATTAAAGCAGTATTGAATATTTCGCAGCTTGGTCAGCAGGGCGGACATGCGGTTGCGGATATTTTGATGGGAAATGCAGTGCCTTGCGGCAAGCTGACCTCAACCTGGGCAAAACGCTATGAAGACTATCCGTATGCAGAAGAGTTTAGCTATCTGAATGGAAATCTTGAATCAGAGGAATACAGAGAAGGCATCTATGTAGGCTACCGCTATTTTGACACCTTTGGAAAAGAAGCACTGTTTCCGTTTGGATATGGACTTTCGTATACATCGTTTGCAGTCTGTTATGATGAGCTGCGTATTTGTGACAGAGCGGTGGAAGTGGATGTTACCGTAAAAAATACGGGAACCTGTTATTCCGGCAGAGAAGTGGTACAGATCTATCTGACCCTGCCGCAGACCGGAGAAGCGAGAGAATATCACCGCTTGGCCGGCTTTGCAAAAACAGCGGTTTTGAAGCCGCAGGAAATGCAGAAGCTTACGATCAAGATCGAACAAAAACAGCTGGCAGCGTTCTCAGAACAGAAGCATGCTTGGCTGATCGAGCAGGGAATCTATGGTATCTGGATCGGTAATGATTCAGCTTCCCTTACACTGGCAGCGACCTTGCATGTGCAGGAGCAGGTAATTCTGGAGCAGGTAAGCGCTGTGTGTCCGTGCAAAGCAGAACTGGAAGAATTGGGAGCGTCTGAGTCTGCAAAAGAGAGAGCAGCACAGTGGCTGGCAATGGCAGAGGAGCAGGCAGTTCCGAGGTTTGATTTTGTTCCGCAGCCAGAGCCGAAGAATATGTGCAAAAAACCGTCCGCAGCAGAGCAGCCGGTTGATGAACTGCTTCCTTTGCTGTATGGCAATATTACATTCGGAGCAAGCACGCTTGGCTCTTCCGGCATTCGGGTACCGGGATCTGCAGGAGAAACAACAGAAGCATTGGAATCCAACTATGGAATTCGTTCCCTGATCATGGCGGACGGTCCGGCAGGGCTTCGACTGCGTCAAAGTTATGAAGTGGATCGGGAAACAGACAAAGTCTATGGTGTTGGTGTATTAGGTTCTGTAGAAAACGGGTTCCTGGAGGAAATTGTGCACCATGAAAATGCAGATGTTTATTATCAGTATTGTACCGCTTTTCCGGTAGGAACTGCATTGGCACAGACATGGGACATCGAGCTTATGAAAAAATTCGGTGAAGCTGTCGCAGCGGAAATGAATGAATTTCATGTGGATCTGTGGCTGGCGCCAGGCATGAACATTCACCGCAATCCTCTGTGCGGACGCAATTTTGAATATTATTCCGAAGATCCTCTGCTTACCGGAAGTCTGGCAGCAGCGGTAACCGCCGGTGTGCAAAGTACAGCAGGATGCGGCGTGACGATCAAACACTTTGCATGCAACAATCAGGAAGATAATCGTATGGGTGTAGATGTCAGGGTTTCTGAAAAAGCACTTCGGGAAATTTACCTGCGCGGTTTTGAAATCGCCGTGAAGCAGAGCGCACCGATTGCGATCATGACATCCTATAATCTGATCAATGGCGTGCATTCGGCGAACAGCAGAGATTTGTGCACCGTGCTGGCACGTGAAGAGTGGGGATTTGACGGTCTGATCATGACAGACTGGAATACGACCTGTCCGGAGGACGGAAGTGTATCATGGCAGTGTGCAGCTGCCGGCAATGACATCATTATGCCGGGATCTCATGCAGATGATGCAGATATCAGAACGGCATATGAGGAAGGCAAGCTGTCAGAAGCTGAGATTCGGACAAGTGCCGGATGGATCTTCCGGGCAATGGAAAGATTGGGCACCAAAGAAAAATAATAATAGAAGGATTTTGGCTGCGTGGGTAGAACGTTTCTGTCGGCATGGTATCTTAAAATCAGAGTCAAGAGAATGTGTGACTGATAATGAAACAAGATAAGTTATGTTTTTGAATAGGAGCGAGAAATGCAGCTGAATACTACGACTGATTATGCAATAAGAATCTTACTGTATCTGTATGAAATGCAGGAAGCCGTACCATCTGCGGAAGTAGCTGAGAAGATGGGGATTCCGGCGAACTATGTACTGAGTATTTCACGAAAGCTTTCGAAGGCCGGGATGGTCAAAGGACAAAAAGGCAATCGCGGTGGTTTGGAAGCTACCAAGAAACCAGAGGAAGTCAGTATATGGGATATATTGAAGGTGATGGAACGCACTGTTCAGTGCAGTCGCTGCCTTGAGTCGGATGCATACTGCAGCAGATCTGCGACAGACAGTTGTCCGATACGGAAGCTTTACTGTGTGATGCAGAAAGAGCTGGAAGACAAATTGTCAGCAGTCACCATGAAGACACTGCTGGAGCTTTGAAGAACATCAAAAATCATATTTAGTCCTGCCGGGAATTCTTGCGATACTCGGTAGGACTTTTTTTCTCTGATTTTCGGAAAACCTGTGAGAAATAGCTTGGAGAAGAAAATCCGAGCATACGGCTGATGACAGATTGGGAATAGTCTGTGGTGCGCAGCAGGTGGCGCGCTTCTTCAAGCCGGCAGGAAATCATATAGTTGATCGGAGAAATACCGTATTCCTCTGTGAAAGCATGTACCATATAATATTTACTGACATGGCTGACTTCTGCAAGAGTATCAAGATTAATATTTTCTTTGTAATGTGCGTCAATGTAGCGGCGTACAGATGCACTCAGGTGACTGGTTTTGCTTCTGATTGGAGTGAGGGTAGCAGTATAGTTGGTCTGGCGGGTCAGATGAATGACCAGAATCTCCATAAGGTTCTGACAGACCAGCTCATGCCCCGGTTTTTTGGAAGCAACCTCCAGAAGCATGCTTTGCAGATAGAGGAGAAGTGGTTCTTTGGCAGTCTGAAAATTGATGATACAGAACTGATGGTCCGGATCATCTGCAAATGAGAGCTCCAGTCCTTCTACACCGAGGACGATATATTCGAGCGGTGAAGTGTTGAAGCTGAGTTCCGTGTGCTGCACATGAGGATTGACGATCACAAGTTCATTGGTTGATACCGGATAAACCTGATTTTCGATGCGGAACTGTCCCTGACCGCCGGTCACATAAAAGAGCTCTGTGCAATTGTGGGTATGCGGGGTACTGTGCCAGTCACCGCCGTAGCGGGCAGAACTGATATACAGCAATTTGGCTGCATTGCGGATTGCAGCAGGTGTGTCTGGGATAAAGTCATAGCGATTGGTACTCATAGCAACTCCTGAAATTTATGATTATTGTGATTAGAAATGGATAAAAAACGCAAGATATTTATATTATAAA
>CAZEPO010000141.1:0-5515 GCA_964514125.1 uncultured Lachnospiraceae bacterium | reverse complement strand
ATTGGGCTGAGAGATGCTCTGAAAGACGAAAAAAACAAGCGGGCGTTTGCCTATCTGCTGGGCGGTGAGTTTGAGGAACTTTGTCAGCTGCTTAAACATGAAGACCCAAAAGTAAGACGCAATGCTGCATTGATCTTGGGTATGATGGAATCGGAAGATTTGCTTCCGGTTCTTTTTGACGCATATGAAAAAGAGACAACACGGTTTATCCGTGCGGATTATCTGAAAGCGATCTCAGCAATGGACTATTCTGGTGTGCTCAAAAAGCTGGAGCAACGCCTTGAAGTGCTGCGTACAACATCGGTTGAGGAAGCAGAGCGTAAGCATGTGTCAGACGAAATACGCATATTACAGGCAATGGTGCTGAAATATCGAAAAGTACGCTGTCACAAATTTGATCTTCGCTGCAAAGAGCAGGACGTAATTCTCGTCACCAACCGCTGTCAGAGAGAGGTGACGGCACGTCAGATCCAGACAGGAAATCTGACTTATCTGGCAGGCGGAATTCGCGTGCGCGGTGCAAGAGTGAAGGAACTTCTGACAATCCGAACCTGGAGTGAACTGCTTTTTCCGCTGCATATCGAGCCATTGTCTGCGGAAGAACCGGAGAAAAACGGAGAGATTCTGGCGAAGGCTGTGCTGAAAATGGCAGAGGAGCTTCACGAAGGGACAGCACCGTATGTATTTCGTATTGAACTGAAAAACCGTATGGAACAGGATAAAAAGGGTACTTATATTCGAAAAATGACAGATTCCATGGAACGGCAGTCCAAAGGCAGACTGCTGAATTCTGTGGCAGATTATGAGCTGGAAGTACGTCTGCTGGCGCGCAAGGACGGTATGCTGGTACCGATGCTGAAGCTGTTTACGCTTCCGGCCAAGCGGTTTGCTTACCGCAAAGAGGTTGTAGCATCTTCTATTACTCCGGTTAATGCAGCACTTACTGCAGAGCTGGCAAAACCTTATCTGAAAGAAGGGGCTCAGATTCTGGACCCGTTCTGTGGAGTGGGTACGATGCTCATCGAGCGAAATCAGGCGGTTCATGCAGGTACAATGTACGGCGTCGACATTTACGGGGAAGCAATCGAGAAAGCGCGCAGCAATACGGATCGGGCTGGCTGTATTATCAATTATATCAATAAAGATTTCTTTGCATTTGAGCACAGTTATCTGTTTGATGAAGTGATCACAGATCTACCGCAGGTGACGGCAGCGAAATCCAAAGAAGAAATCCGTACACTGTATCGTGACTTTTTTACACATATTGGCAGATATCTGAAAGAAAAGGCAGTGTTGGTGCTGTATGTGACTGAACCGCAGTTTCTGAAAGCGGCAGTGGAGCGAAATACACAGTATCAGATCCTTGAAACTTATCTGATCAATGAGAAAAACGGTACAAGTGTCTTTGTGCTTCAGAAGCAGTAGGTGTTATTAAGAGGAGAGAAAAATGTTACAAAGGTTTAAGAAAAGATATATCGGGGATAAGGCGTTTTATCTGCTTGTTCTCGGTGTAGTTGTTCCAATCGTTGTACAGAACGGTATTACGAACTTTGTGGCCATGCTGGACAATATCATGGTGGGACTGATCGGTACCGAGCCGATGTCAGGTGTAGCGGTTGCCAATCAGCTGTTCAGCGTATTTAATGTCAGCCTGTTCGGGGCAGTGTCAGGTGCAGGCATTTTCGGTGCACAGTTTTTCGGAAGTCAAAATATGGAAGGTGTGAGGGATACCTTTCGTTTCAAGATTATATCCTGCATGATCCTGACGAGTGTGGTTATTTTGCTGCTGCTTTTTAAGGGTGAGTTTCTGATCTCGCTGTTTTTGCATGCAGACAGTAGCAATCAGGCGAGTGCCGCAGCGACACTGGATTACGGTATCCGCTATCTGCGCGTGATGCTGGTTGGACTTGTTCCGTATACCTTTACACAGATTTATGCGAGTACGCTGCGTGAAATGGGAGAGACGGTTTCTCCGATGCGCGCCGGTCTTGCAGCGACGGTGGTAAACACGATGCTGAATTATGTCCTGATTTTTGGAAAATTCGGGGCTCCGTGTCTTGGCGTAGAGGGTGCTGCGATTGCAACGGTGATCGCGCGTTTTGTAGAGTGCGGAATCATTATCCACTGGACACACAAGCGGGCGGAGCAGCTGCGATTTATCAAGGGTGCGTACCGCAGTATGGCGATTCCTGGCACGCTGGTGCGTAAGATTATGCTGAAAGGCGCGCCGCTTATTGTCAATGAAATACTCTGGTCGGTTGGTATGGCGGTTATGAGCCAGTGTTATTCCACTTATGGACTGGACGCCGTGGCAGGTATCAATATTTCTACGACGATTTCCAATGTCTGCAATGTTGTATGGCTGGCGATGGGAAATGCAGTGGGAATCATGGTAGGGCAGCTCCTGGGCGCAGGAGATATGGAGGAAGCCAAGGATACCGACCGCAAGCTGATTGCCTTTTCTGTGGCAAGCTGCCTTGTATTAGGTACGATTCTGGCTGTGATGTCAGGAATATTCCCGCAGATTTACAATACAACAGATGCGGTGAAACAGATTGCCAAAAATGTCATTTTGGTAGAGGCCTGTATGATGCCGATCAGCGCATTTTTGCATACCGCGTATTTTACACTGCGTTCCGGCGGAAAAACAGGAATTACGTTCTTCTTTGATGCAGGATTTCTGTGGATCATCAGTATTCCGCTGGCGATGGTGCTGAGCCGTTTGTCACCGCTTCCGCTGCTGGCAACCTATGCACTTTGCCGTTCGGTTGATATACTCAAGAGCGTGATCGGAGCGGTGCTGCTGAAAAAGGGTGTATGGCTTCAGAATATCGTTTAAATATACTTTATTGTAAATAACAGGACGCCAAGCGCAGAAATAAGAATACTTCCAAACTGACTGATTTCAAAGTACTGAAAAGTCTGATACTCCAGCATAGCTCTGCTGAAGTAAGACTTTTCGTACTTCTTCATAGGTCAGTCTGGAAGTATTTTATTTCCTACGCTTGACTGTCAGTGAAGTGCACATGAGTATTTTACGTTCCATTCTTGGCGTCCGAATTACAAAAAAGTATGCTTTTTGTAATAAAATAAAAAAAGTACTGGACTTTTTGAAAAAGATATGTTACGATTTTGTTACAAGTTATTAATAAAAAGAAAAAGAAATATTACAACAGGTTTGGATGGTTGATATGAGATGAATTTGTTTGGAAGGATAAAGAAAAAGCAGGCAGCACAGTTGGAAAAACAGTCTCTCGAGCCAGAAGTACTGGATGCAGCCGTATGCTTCGCACAGCAGGCAGCAGGACTCAATGGAGCAGGCAGTCTGCAGCTTTGTCTGCTCAAAGGAGCAGCACTTTTGCAGGCAGGCGGAAGAAATGTACAGGCGCCCTATTATCTTCAGTTTTTTTCAGACGGCAGTCTGGAAGAATGTTTGAATGCGGGCTATGCAGCAGGTCAGACAGCGGCATACCTGAGATTCCGTGGAATCGCAGCTGTGATACCAGATACTGTGCCGGAATGGCTGCAGCCGAAAAGGGCTGAGGACAGGCATTGCAGCGTTGTTCTGGCATTTGGCGGGAAGGAAGCAAAACAAAAGAACAGCAAAAAAAGTTTGGAACAGGAGCATCCGTGTATTCGGATTGAGAAGGAGCAGGCATGGAGCGGTGAGATTCTGGACTTTATCAAAAAACAGGGAATGGTTCGCCCGGAGTATACGCACATGGTATTCCGGAATGGCAGTATTCATTTTTTGCTGAAAACAACAGCACGCAGACATCCGCAGCAGGCGGCCGTCGATGCAGGGATACAGATTGCAAACGTGATGGCAGCAGCAGATGAATTGTGGATCGATCTGGAGACAGTGAAGCAGAAGGAGATCACGGAAGCAGGCTATCTGCTCAGTGTGCGGCATAAGAAGATGCACCATAGTGCGGCACCGCAGATTCGATATGCGTAGAATAGAAAATCATGGATGTGGAGAGCAGAGAAATCTGCTCTTTTTTTGTAGAAAAAATGATTCACTGTTTAGAATGGAAAATGTTGGCTTGAAAAATGGATTTGGTCAAAAAAAGAGGACTCCCGAAGGAATCCTCTCAATGATATCAAAACAATCAAGCTTTGCCTGCACTGCCAAGAACGTTCTGGATCTTGTGAGCAACAACAGACTTAACGTTTGCACGAGCAACTGTCAGGTACTGTCTCGGATCGAAGTAATCCGGATGAGCCTGCATAACCTCACGGATACCAGCTGTCATACCAAGACGAAGGTCGGAGTCGATGTTGATCTTACAAACTGCAGAACGAGCTGCTTCACGAAGCTGATCTTCCGGAATACCGATAGCATCTTTGAGCTGTCCGCCGTTTGCGTTGATGATCTTAACATATTCCTGCGGAACAGAAGAAGCACCATGAAGAACGATCGGGAATCCCGGGATCTTCTTCTCAATCTCATGAAGGATATCGAAACGAAGCTGCGGGTTTGTGCCCGGTTTGAATTTGAATGCACCGTGGCTTGTACCGATTGCGATTGCCAGAGAGTCAACACCTGTCTTTGTAACGAACTCTTCAACTTCTTCCGGCTGTGTATAATGAGCGTTCTCTGCAGAAACGTTTACATCATCTTCGATACCAGCAAGCTGTCCAAGCTCAGCCTCAACTACAACACCGCGCTCATGAGCGTAGTCAACTACTTTCTTTGTGATCTCGATGTTCTCAGCGAATGAATAGTGAGAAGCGTCGATCATTACGGAAGAGAATCCGCCATCGATACAGGATTTGCAGATTTCGAAGTCTGCGCCGTGATCCAGATGAAGAGCGATCGGAATATCCGGGTTCTCTGCGATTGCAGCTTCAACAAGCTTTACAAGGTAAGTATGGTTTGCATACTTTCTTGCACCTGCAGATACCTGAAGGATTACCGGGGATTTCAGTTCGCCAGCTGCCTCTGTGATAGCCTGAACGATTTCCATGTTGTTTACGTTGAATGCACCGATAGCGTATCCGCCGTCGTAAGCTTTCTTGAACATTTCCTTTGTGGTTACTAATGCCATGACTTTTTTCCTCCTTAAATAATGAAATGATAATGGCGTACCTCTGATCGAACTTAAAAACAAAAAAGACCGAGGCTTGTATTTATTTTAACACATTTTTTTAGAATTGACGATGTTTTTTTGCATTTGAAGGTGTTTTTTTGGCAGCTTCTGCATTTTGCACTACAAATGTGCAGATTTTGGGAAAATATAGAGCAAAAAATAAAAAAATAAAAAAAATGAAAAAAGGTGTTGACAGAATTGGAAGGTTGTAGTATATTAAACACTGTTCTGTGAAACACACAAACAAATGCGCGAGTGGCTCAGTGGTGGAGTATCGCCTTGCCAAGGCGAGGGTCGCGGGTTCGAATCCCGTCTCGCGCTTCAGAGATTTTCTTTGAAGTCTCACAGATTTACAATTCAAAATGCGCGAGTGGCTCAGTGGTGGAGTATCGCCTTGCCAAGGCGAGGGTCGCGGGTTCGAA
>CAZEPO010000140.1:0-5529 GCA_964514125.1 uncultured Lachnospiraceae bacterium | reverse complement strand
GCCGACACTGGCATTTACTCATTTTCAGCCGGCTCAGCCGACGACCGTCGGCAAGAGAGCGACTCTGTGGGCACAGGAGTTTTTGATGGATCTGGAGGATCTGGACTATGTGCTCTCAACAATGAAGCTGCTCGGTTCAAAGGGAACGACAGGTACACAGGCTAGCTTTCTGGAGCTGTTTGACGGAGATCAGGAGACAATTGACAAGATCGATCCGATGATCGCAGAGAAGATGGGATTTGCAGCATGCGTTCCAGTATCCGGACAGACCTATTCCAGAAAGACCGATACCAGAGTGCTGAATGTGTTGGCAGGTATCGCTGCAAGTGCACACAAGATGTCCAATGATATTCGTCTGCTTCAGCACCTCAAAGAAGTAGAAGAACCGTTTGAGAAGACACAGATCGGTTCCTCTGCTATGGCATACAAGCGCAATCCGATGAGAAGTGAGCGTATTGCATCACTGTCCCGCTATGTGATGGCAGATGCACTGAATCCGGCGATCACATCTGCATGCCAGTGGTTTGAGCGTACACTGGATGATTCTGCGAACAAGCGTCTCTCCATTCCGGAAGGATTTTTGGCAGTTGACGGCATTCTTGATCTTTGCCTGAATGTTACAGACGGTCTGAAGGTTTATCCGAAGGTAATCGAGAAACACATCATGGCGGAGCTTCCGTTCATGGCGACAGAGAATATCATGATGGATGCAGTAAAGGCCGGCGGTGACCGTCAGGAACTGCATGAGAAGATCCGTACCCTGTCTATGGAGGCAGGCAGAAATGTCAAAGAGGAAGGCAAGGACAACAATCTTCTGGAGCTGATCGCTGCAGATCCGTCCTTCAATATGACACTGGAAGAATTGAAAGCATCCATGGATCCGTCCAGATATACCGGACGCTCCAGCGTACAGGTGACACGCTTTGTCAAAGAGGTCGTTGCACCGGTGCTGGAAGAGAACAAAGAGCTGTTGGGTGTAAAAGCAGAGATCAACGTTTAATTTAGATAAATAGAAAAATGAAAAGAATTTCAGGAGGAAAGACAATGGTACAGGCAGTAGTTGGAGCAAACTGGGGAGATGAAGGAAAAGGTAAGATTACCGATATGCTGGCAGAGGAAGCGGATATTATCGTTCGTTTTCAGGGCGGCGCAAACGCAGGACATACCATCGTAAATAACTATGGTAAATTTGCACTGCATACTCTTCCGTCAGGCGTATTTTACAATCATACGACAAGTATTATCGGAAACGGTGTAGCACTGAATATTCCGGTTCTGTTCAAAGAAGTAAAGAGCATTGTAGACAGAGGAGTTCCGGCACCGAAGCTTCTGGTTTCTGACCGTGCACAGATCGTGATGTCCTATCATATTCTGTTTGATCAGTATGAGGAAGAGCGCCTTGGCGGCAAATCCTTCGGTTCTACCAAATCCGGTATTGCACCGTTCTATTCAGACAAGTTTTCAAAGGTTGGCTTCCAGGTAAGCGAGCTGTTTGACGAGGAGCTGCTCAAAGAGAAGGTACAGCGTATCTGTGATCTGAAGAACCCGATTCTGGAGCATCTGTATCACAAGCCGCTTCTGACTCCGGAAGCACTGCTTGATGAGCTGCATGAGTACCGTGAGATGGTGAAACCGTTCGTTTGCGATACTTCCGCATACCTGCATCAGGCGATCAAAGAAGGCAAGAATATCCTTCTGGAAGGTCAGCTCGGTTCTCTGAAAGATCCGGATCACGGCATCTACCCGATGGTTACTTCTTCTTCTACACTGGCTGGCTACGGTGCAATCGGTGCAGGTATCCCGCCATATGAAATCAAGAAGATCGTGACTGTATGTAAGGCATACTCCAGTGCAGTAGGTGCTGGTGCATTTGTCAGCGAAATTTTTGGCGAGGAAGCAGATGAGCTGCGCAGACGCGGTGGAGACGGCGGAGAGTACGGCGCAACAACAGGCCGTCCGAGAAGAATGGGATGGTTCGACTGTGTTGCATCCAAATATGGCTGCCGCCTGCAGGGCACAACAGATGTAGCATTTACAGTACTTGATGTACTGGGCTATCTGGAAGAGATTCCGGTATGCGTTGGCTATGAGATCGACGGCGAAGTGACTACAGAATTCCCGACAACCGCACTGCTTGAAAAGGCAAAACCGGTTCTGAAGGTACTTCCGGGCTGGAACTGCGATATCCGCGGCATCAAGAAATACGAAGACCTTCCGGAGAACTGCAGAAAATATGTAGAGTTTGTAGAAGAACAGATCGGCTTCCCGATCACAATGGTTTCCAACGGACCGGGCAGAGATGACATCATCTACAGATAAAAAATAGCTGCTTACAAAAATATATTTTTACAATCAAAACGCTTCGCATAGAAGAAAACACGGTGTTGCTGACTGTTTCGAAGGCTAATAACTTCTAAGCACCAACCAATATTTGTGTAAAACAAAAAGGATATGACAAAACTCGTTCCCAAGGGAACTCAAACAGTTGTCATATCCTTTTTCCACAAATATCGGTTGATACAAGAAGTTTAAGCCTTCTGCAAAGGTCAGCAGGACCGTGTTTTTCTATCCGAAGCTATTTTGAGATATAGTTAGTGTATTCAATCTTGAGCATCCTGATTCCGGTTATCCAGAACTTTGGCGATCAGCATCATGCCGTAGAGCAGGCATGGGAGTACGATCGTGCAGCCGATTGCAGCCATCAGCATTCCTTTGGTAGCCGGGCTGGCAAAGATCGCAAGGATCAGTGTGATCAGATACATGATGATCAGCAGAATGGCACCGACAAGTGCCAGAATTCGTTTTGCTTTTTTCATAGAAACCTCCTAGCTATGATGAAAATGATTTTCTGTAATTGATGATAGTTTGATTATGAAAGCTTTTTTAACTGTTTCAGGTAGAAGCGGTTCATTGTGCTGTGCAGGACACAGTCTGGTTTTTCAATCAGTTGGAAACCTGTTTTTTCATATAAATGGATTGCTGCAGCAAGGTTGGAATGTGTTTCCAGATACAGCGTTTGGTAGTCGGCCTGTCTGGCGAAGTCCAGAACAGTATCGAGCAGTGTTCGGCCGATGCCTTTGCCTTTGGCATCATCGAGTAGATAGATTTTCTGCAGTTCAGCACAGTGCGCAAAACCGGAAAATTCAGCAACTCCGGCACCGCCAAGCACCTGCCCATCACAAGATTCAGCGATGAAGTAGGCACGCTTCGCAGGATCAGCGCCATAATATTGGCTGAGATGTGCCAGTTCCGGATCAAAATAAGCGGTACCCGGGATCGCAAGATGATGCTGCTCGAGATTAGACCTCACAATATCTGCGATCAGCGGATCATCAGCCGGAGTAATGTTTCGTATATGGTAAGTTTGGTATGTAGTCATTGAAGTATCCGCCTGTCTGAAGTATTGCTTCTATTAAAACATTTTTGACAGTAAAAAACAATATGTATTTCTTCGCTGTGTCGAATGACAAAAACCTGCAGATACAGCTGGTACCGTATCTGCAGGCTAAAAAGGGGAGGATAAGTATTGCGTATCTTTTGTAAAAGTATCATCGGAGGGGGTTCCAATGATAAGAGCTTACTTTCATCTCACAGAAGAACTTCCGCTCGGCATTTGCCGTTCTCCTGTGGGATTAATGATAGTATGACCGTATTTTGATGTTTTATACAGCGGGCGGTGTTTCTTTTATAAAAATTGTGTTTATTCAGAGTTAAACGAAATTTGGACAGGGAGAAGGAGAGGAAAACAGAGATTTTATCTTGTCACACCATCAAAAGTGTTATATAATAAGGCGACGTGCAGAAAAGCACAATTTCAACAACGCAAATGAAGGATGGTATTAATATGGCATTATTAGAACAGTGGAGAGCGATTGCTTACTCTCAGGAAACAGATAAAAAACAGCTTCAGGAGTTCTGGACCGACTATTTCCTGTCTGAGCAGGGTGTATACGAGAAGCTTCTTGAGAATCCGGAAGAAGCAGTTTCCGGAACAGTCAAAGAGCTTGCAGAGAAATATGAGCTGCCGCTGATGAAGATGGTAGGATTTCTGGACGGCATCAATGACAGTCTGAAGACTCCGAATCCGATCGAAGAGATGGAAGAGGATACCGTTGTAAGCCTTGATTTTGATAACGAAAAACTCTACAAGAACATGGTAGATGCGAAGGCAGAATGGCTTTACAATATCCCGGCATGGGACAAGATCTTTGATGCAGAGAAGAAAAAAGCTCTTTATCTGGAAGCAAAGAAGATGAACACGATCGTAAAAGGACCGAAGGTTGGCAGAAACGATCCGTGTCCGTGCGGAAGCGGCAAAAAATACAAACACTGCTGCGGAAGATAATTGATGATGAGAGAATTTTTGCAGACAGGATGCCTGATTATGGGCATCCTGTGTTTATTTTATTTTGTTTTGATCGTGTGTTATACAGGGCTTTCAGAAGGGTTTATGTGGATCTGGGTACTGGCGGGAGCAGGATTTTTGCTGCAACGATATTTGCTGCTGTATTGCAGAGTACATCCCGGAACGACAGTTGGGATCATCTCGAACATTTTATTTGTGCTGATGCTGACCGCAGTGCTGGTGATTTTGTGGTTTGGCAGCAAGGTAGTATCCGGTATGACAGCCAGACCGCAGCAGAAGCTGGATTA
Organism: uncultured Lachnospiraceae bacterium; assembly: GCA_964514125.1. Classification (GTDB taxonomy): domain Bacteria; phylum Bacillota; class Clostridia; order Lachnospirales; family Lachnospiraceae; genus Choladousia. The sequence goes on along the minus strand of CAZEPO010000140.1, from coordinate 876 downwards.
TGTGATCGTGCTGGGTGCACGAGTGCGCGGTGATCAGCCGACGAGAGCACTGCGCAAAAGACTGGACTGTGCACTGGACTATGCAGAGAAGAATCCGGATACCATTTTGATCCTTTCCGGAGGTCAGGGGGAGGATGAAGCGATTTCAGAAGCACGGTGTATGTACAACTATCTTCAGGAGAAAGGGTTTGACATCAGCAGACTGAGACTGGAAGATAAGTCCGTTTCTACCAAAGAGAATGTAAGGTTTTCTGCTGCGTTTCTGCAGAAAGAGAGAGACCGGGTTGGTCTTGTATCGAATAATTTTCATATTTATCGTGCCATGCTCTTTGCCAAAGAGGAAGGATACCGTGAGGTATATGGGATTCCGGCATCATCCGATTTCTGGATGCAGCCTCATTACATCCTGCGGGAGATCTGTGCACTGGCAGCACATCGGATTGTTTATTGTATACAGTGAATTTGGCTGATATGTCGGTGAAAAAGCAAATATTTCGGCGGAACTTGTATAAAAGTAAATACAAATACAAAAAGTGTTGGGAAAAATTTAACAATCTATTGACAAAGAAAAAAATCCCTGTTATACTGACAATAGTTAGAGGTTTTGATTGCTGACGGATAAGTGGAGTACCACAGGGTAATCAGAATGATAGTTTTGTCGACCGTCTGGACAGCATTTGAAGAATCAGATGTTGTCCTTTTTTTATTCGATCGGAGTTTTCCGGTTGTGTAAAATAATCTGCCCGAATTGCATTGGCAGCCAGGTACAGACCGGCAGAACACCTCTGGCAGAAACTGAATAGTTTCTATGAAAGTAGAGAAGATACGGTACGTTAAGTGTCACACGATGGGAAGGTCTTTATGTGAACGAAGGAG
>CAZEPO010000139.1:0-5549 GCA_964514125.1 uncultured Lachnospiraceae bacterium | reverse complement strand
ATACTGCCATAGACAGCACAGCCCCGATTGTGTCATCATTTTCCTCATGCCCTTCGAAACAGGCTGAGGAAAATAATGATCAATCGGGGCTGTGTGTACTATTATTTACAATAAAATGTCTACTTATTTTTTGATCAGCAGGGATTTGCCTGTCATCTCAACCGGCTGTTCCATACCCATCAGTTCGATCAGTGTCGGAACGATATCTGCAAGGCAGCCGCCCTCTCTGAGCTCATAACCCTGTGTATTTACAAGAATGAACGGAACCGGGTTGGTTGTATGTGCAGTAAACGGGTTGCCTGTCTCGTAGTCAACCAGCTGCTCTGCGTTGCCGTGGTCTGCACAGATGAACATCTGACCATCAACAGACTTCACTGCCTCTACTACTTTGCCTACACATTCGTCAACTGCTTCGATTGCTTTGATTGCTGCATCTTCTACACCTGTATGGCCTACCATATCCGGGTTTGCGAAGTTGGTGATGATGACATCATATTTGCCGGAGGTCACTGCCTCTGTCACCTTCTCGCATACCTGGTATACACTCATCTCCGGCTGCAGGTCATAGGTAGCTACCTTCGGAGAGTTTACAAGGATGCGGTCCTCGCCCGGATTCGGAGCTTCCACGCCGCCGTTGAAGAAGAAGGTTACATGTGCGTATTTCTCTGTCTCAGCGATTCTTGCCTGTGTCATATTGTGTGCTGCAAGGTATTCACCAAATGTATTTGTCACAGAAACCTTTTTGAAGGCTACTGTCTTGTTCGGGATTGTCACATCGTACTCTGTGAAGCATACGTATACGACATTTTTGCGTGCGCCGCGGTCAAAACCGTCAAAGTCATCACAGCAGAAGGTACGAGTGATCTCTCTTGCACGGTCCGGACGGAAGTTGAAGAAGATAACAGAATCGCCGTCCTGTACAGTTGCAGTCGGAGCACCATTCTTCACGATAACAGTCGGGAGTACGAACTCATCAGTCTCACCCTTCTCGTAAGACTGAGCCACTGCTTCTACACCAGATGCAGCTGTCACGCCCTCGCCGAAGGTCAGTGCACGGTATGCTTTTTCTACACGATCCCAACGGTTGTCACGGTCCATGACATAGTAACGGCCCATCACAGTTGCGATCTCACCTACGCCGATCTCATTCATTTTGTCCTGCAGTTCCTGTACATAATCCTTGCCTGATGCCGGCGGTGTATCACGTCCGTCGAGGAAGCAGTGTACATAAACCTTGGTCAGACCATAGCGTTTTGCCATCTCAAGCAGCGCATAGACATGTGTATTGTGGCTGTGTACACCACCATCGGAGAGAAGACCCCACATATGAAGGCTTGTATCATTTGCTTTTGCGTTTTCCATTGCACGCTTCAGTTCTTCGTTTTCAAAGAAATCTCCATCCTGAATCTCTTTTGTGATTCTGGTCAGATCCTGATATACGATACGGCCTGCACCCATGTTCAAATGGCCTACCTCTGAGTTACCCATCTGACCTTCCGGAAGACCTACTGCCATTCCGCTTGCATTTCCTTTTACAAACGGGCAGGTAGCCATGAGATCGCTCATGACCGGAGTCTTCGCTTCTGCGATCGCATTGCCCTGTGTCTTTTCATTCAGTCCATATCCATCAAGAATCATCAATACTGTTGGTTTCTTGCTCATTCTTTTTCTCCTTTATGCTATCATTGCTGTTAATTTATCCATAACCTCATTGAGTATACCACGCACTTATTTGAAACGCAATCAAATTTCTACTTGCGATTTATACAAACACCATCTTTTCCCAAGCGATACTTGCCAATACGCATATTTTTCTGCATGGCACCGGTCTTCGGCCCAAAATAATACCATTTGCCGGATATCTTTTTCCATTTGCTCACCCGGGCACCGTTTGTACCCAGATAATATTTCTTGCCTGAAAGCGTCAGCCAGCCTTTTCGCATGACTCCAGTCTTCGTATTAAAATAGTAAGTATTCTTGCCGTAAGTCAGCCAGCCTTTTGCCATCTTGCCGGTCTTCAGCTTCAGAAAATATTTCTTGCCGTTTAAAGTCAGCCAGCCTTTTTTCATGACGCCGTTGGACTGCATATAATATTTTTCACCGTCCACCGTAATCCAGCCGGTCTTACGTGCACCGGTCGCAGGATCAAGATAGTACTTTTTACCGGACAGTGTCAGCCATCCCTTCTTTTGCTCTCCCGTCTTTGGGTCAAAATAATAGTACTTTTTGCTGATCTTTTTCCAGCCTGATGCACGGTATCCATTTGCATCAAAATAGTACCGCTTGCCGTCGATGGTCTTGAAGGTCTTTTTGTAAACCGAGCCATCTGCTTTCACATACCAGATATTTTTGCCGTCGTTCTGCCAACCGGTCTTGATTTCGGCTTCTGTCTTTTTGGCAGTTGTCCGCGGTGTGATGATCTTGCTGTAATCCTTGTAGCTGTAATCAAGATCCACATCTCCTGCAATGCCGCTGACACGGCCGGTCGCACTGTACTGCCACATCGACAATGGTCTGAAGGATACACTGGAAGCCCAGCGCGCAACCCATTTGTCATATTTCGTCAGACGCGACAGATCCATACTGTCATTGAGCCAGCTCTCACTGGCATAGATCATCGGATAATAGCCAGCTTCCTCGATGATCGTCAGAAATGCGATCGTGATATCCGTTCGTTCTTTGTTCGTCAGCTTCCGCTGCGACGCATCCTCGATATCAAATGCAACCGGGTAGGAAATCTTGTATCCGTCCATCTGGCTCAGCACATACCTTGCCTCCGCCTCTGCCTCTGCAACCGTCAGTGCCTCCGAATACAGATAAATTCCGACTTTGATATCGTTGGCGATCGCATTTTGAATATTATACTCAAAATACGGATCCGGTATATTCAGCCGTCCGGTTCCAAGCATCACAAATTCAATGCCGTCCGCTTTGACCTTCTGCCAGTCAACCTTGCCCTGCCATTTGGAAACATCAATTCCCTTGGCTCGGAATTCTGCTGCCCTTACATTCTGTACCTGAAACAAAACCAGCACTGCAAGGATGATTCCTGTCAGCGCTGGCAATAAAAATAACTTCTTCTTTAACTTATCTGTTCTCAACATCTTATTTCCCCTTGCTATACGGCTTTCAAAAATCAGTTTTAACTACCGATCCTATTTTAGCCTATATGCAAACATTAAACAAGAACTTTTGAGAGAAAATCCCTGAGTCGGGGATTCTTGGGATTTGCGAAAAATTCCGCCGGTGTATTTTCTTCTTTGATTGTTCCCTCATCGATAAACATCACACGAGATGCTACCTCACGGGCAAATCCCATCTCATGTGTCACGATGATCATCGTCATACCTGTCTGCGCAAGTTCACGCATGATATCAAGTACTTCTCCTACCATCTCCGGGTCAAGTGCGGAAGTCGGCTCATCAAAGAGCATCACATCTGGATCCATCGCCAATGCACGTGCAATCGCTACACGCTGCTTCTGTCCGCCTGAAAGCATATCCGGATACTGGTCTGCCTTGTCCGGAAGTCCTACTCGCTCCAGCAGCTCCAATGCACGTCTGGAAGCATCTTCCTCGCTGACACCTTTGAGCTTCATCGGAGCCAGCATGATATTTTTCTTGATCGTCATATGCGGGAACAGATTGAACTGCTGGAATACCATGCCAATCTTCTGACGCATCTTATCTATATTGACCTTTTTATCCGTGATATTCACACCTTCAAAAGAAATACTGCCTCCTGTCGGTTCTTCAAGCAGGTTCAGAGAACGCAGGAAAGTGGATTTTCCACAGCCGGACGGTCCGATGATCGCGATGACTTCGCCCTGTCTGATCTCTGTTGTGATTCCGTTCAATACGGTCAGATCACCAAATTTTTTCTGCAGATTTTTTACCTCGATCAACACTTCATTAGTTGCGCTCACTTGTTCTCAGCCTCCTCTCCAGAATGCTCAACAGCCAGCTGAAGAACATTACCATAACCAGATAAATGATCGCTACTGCGATCAGCGGCATAAATGCATCATATGTTCTGCTTCGGATGATATCGCCGCCCTTCGTCAGATCCTCCAGTGCGATATAACCTGCAACTGATGTCTCTTTCAAAAGCACAATAAACTCATTGCCAAGAGACGGCAGTACATTTTTGAGTACCTGCGGCAGAATAATATAGATCATTGTCTGCACATAGTTGAAGCCCAGACTGCGTCCTGCCTCGAACTGTCCGTTGTCAATCGACATGATACCGCCTCGAATGATCTCTGCCACATAGGCTCCCGAGTTCAGACCAAATGCAACGATGGCGACCAGAGTCTTGTCAATCTTCACTGATCCAAAAATTACAAAGTAAATGATCAGGAGCTGAACAACTACCGGTGTACCGCGAAAGACGGTCAGATAAACTCTGCAGATCGCATTGAGGATCTTCAGCCCACCTGTCTTGTCATACGTTGAACGAACGATTGCGATCAAGAATCCCAATACGATACCGATCAATACGGCAAAAAATGTCACCATCAATGTTGTTTTCAGACCGTTGGTCAAATACATCCATCGGTCATCTTTGATAAAATTCAGATAAAATCGATCCTGTAAATTCTGAAACATATCCCTAAACCTTTCAAAAGGGAGTGTACGATGTCTCCATCATACGCTCCCACTGTTGTCAATTTGCTATTCTTCGCTGTATGCTCTGCACTTCTAATAAGCGAAAAACAATTCAAATCTCATGTAACTGTTACTCTGTCACTGCCTCTGTCTCAGCCTCTGCTGCATTATCGCCAATGTATTTTGCGAGAACTTCGTCAAACTTGCCGTTCTCTTCCAATGTAGCCAGTGCTGCGTTGATCTGCTCCAGCAGTTCTTCGTTGTCCTTAGAAACAGCGATTGCATATTCTTCTTCTGTAAATGCATCATCCAGAAGTTTGATACCTTCGTTTTCTTCTACAAATACCTTAGCCGGCTCTCCATCGATCACTACAGCATCAACCTTGCCCTGCATCAGTGCCTGTACAGCCTCAAAACCTTTGCTGTAACGCTCTACAGTCGCATCTTCTACATCACCTGCATAGATATCGCCAGTTGTACCAAGCTGTACACCGATTGTTTTGCCTGTCAGATCATCCGGGCTGGCAATCTCACTGTCCTCTGCTACGATAACAAGCTGAGTTGCTTTTGTATAAGTATCAGAGAAATTAACAACCATCTTACGCTCATCTGTCACTGTGATACCTGCCATTGCAATATCAGCTTTGCCAGACTGAACAGCTGCCAGTACAGAGTCGAAAGCCATATCTTCGATTTCAAGTGTCATGCCAAGTTCTTCTGCGATCAGTGCAGCTACCTCAGCATCGATACCAACGATCTCATCACCTTCATGATATTCATACGGCGGGAACTCTGCGTTGGTTGCCATCACCAGTGTATCACCGTCTGCCATTGCTGTCATTCCCATAGAAAAAGCCATAATGCCTGTAAGCACAGCTGCTGCTAATTTTTTCATAACTGTCATCCTCCTCATATTCATAAATTTTGATGAATTTTTATAAA
>CAZEPO010000138.1:0-5582 GCA_964514125.1 uncultured Lachnospiraceae bacterium | reverse complement strand
ATACAATCGAAATCAAAGAGAAATGCAAAGGTTCTCAGAGATACAAAGACATTCTGGAAGTAACAGCAGGCCGTCTGGTTCCGGAATGGGTAGAAGTTGATACAGAGGCACTCAAAGGTACAGTAAAAGAGCTTCCGTCCAGAGAAGCAATCGATGTTCCGGTTAACGAAGTGCTTATCGTCGAGCTCTATTCTAAATAAGCTCCGAACAAACATAAGAAGCGTATTACATTTCTGGCAAAGAATCTGGTTTCAGATTGCTTTGCCGGACAATGTTTGAAAAGATGGTTTGCAGAGTTGTTTTTGATGACAGCTATGTAATTTCATCAAAAAGAAACCCTCAGATATCAGATTCCCAGTAAGGAGGGGTTAATAGTGTTCGATTTCAACAAACCAAAAATTGAAATAGCTGAGATGTCCGAAGATAAGAGATTTGGAAGATTCGTAGTTGAGCCGCTCGAGAGAGGCTACGGTACAACACTTGGAAACTCTCTGAGAAGAATTATGCTTTCTTCTCTGCCGGGTGCTGCAGTAAGCCAGGTTAAAATCGAGGGTGTTCTGCATGAGTTCAGCTCAATTCCGGGCGTTAAGGAAGATGTTACTGAAATTATCATGAACATCAAATCACTGGCAATCAAAAACACCAGTGAAACCAATGAGCCGAAAGTGGCTTACATTGAATTTGAAGGCGAAGGCGTAGTAACTGCTGCAGATATTCAGGTTGATCAGGATATCGAGATCATGAATCCGGATCAGGTAATCGCTACACTGAACGGTGGTGCGGACAGCAAACTTTACATGGAACTTACGATCACAAAGGGCCGTGGTTACGTCAGCGCAGAAAAAGGCAAGACAGAGGATATGCCGATCGGCGTGATCGCAGTTGATGCAATCTACACACCGGTTGAGCGTGTTAATCTCACTGTACAGAATACACGTGTAGGTCAGATTACCGACTACGATAAACTGACACTGGATGTATATACAAATGCAACACTGGAGCCGGATGAGGCTGTCAGCCTTGCAGCAAAGGTACTTAGTGCACATCTTGGTCTCTTCATTGACCTGTCTGAGAATGCAAAATCAGCAGAAGTCATGATCGAGAAAGAAGACAATGAGAAAGAAAAAGTGCTTGAGATGAATATCGATGAGCTGGAACTTTCTGTTCGTTCTTTCAACTGTCTGAAACGTGCTGGTATCAATACAGTAGAAGAGCTTTGCAACAGAACATCTGAGGATATGATGAAGGTTCGTAACCTTGGTCGTAAGTCCCTCGAAGAAGTTCTTGGCAAGCTGAAAGAGCTTGGACTTTCACTGAATCCGAGCGACGAGTAAAGATCACGAAGGATTATACAGCATATACCCAGTAAGACCGAAGAAGCATGCGTATATGTTCCCGAATGGAGGAAATTAAAATGGCAGGATATAGAAAACTTAGCAGAACAGCTGATCAGAGAAAAGCTCTGCTTAGAAACCAGGTAACAGCTCTTATTTACAGAGGCAAAATCGTTACTACAGAAGCAAAAGCAAAAGAAGTTCGTAAGATCGCTGAAGGTCTCATTGCTATGGCAGTAAGAGAGCGTGACAACTATGAAACAGTTACAGTAACTGCAAAAGTTGCTCGCAAAGACAAAGATGGCAAGAGAGTAAAAGAAGTTGTAGACGGTAAGAAAGTTACTGTATACGATGAAGTTCAGAAGGAAATCAAGAAGGACAAACCGAGCAGACTGCACGCACGTCGTCAGATGCTGAAGGTTCTGTACCCGGTAAAAGAGGTTCCGACTGAAGCAGCAGGCAAGAAGAGAAATACAAAAGAGATCGATCTGACAGCAAAACTGTTTGAAGAACTCGCACCGAAATATGCAGATCGTAACGGTGGTTACACAAGAATCGTTAAGATTGGTCAGCGTAAAGGTGATGCAGCTATGGAAGTAGTTCTTGAGCTGGTATAATCGCTTGCGAATTGAATAACGAATCCGAAAGGCAGGTTCTCATTTGAGAGCCTGCTTTTTTTGCGGCTCTTTGTCAAGCGTTGGGACGAAAGTTTTTGAGCAAAATAGACAAAAAAGAAAATTTAATCTAGTTAAATTGTACATTGATTTAAGATTATAAATCAAATATTCTAAAATGAGTGAAAAATGTGTGGAAAACAGACGCATGAAAGATAAAGATAAAGGAGTGTACGATTATGGCATTATTTCAGGGCAATTTTTTTTCCAAGAGTATCTTAAACAATGTGAGTGTGAATGTGATCCTGCCGCTGCCGGATGAAGGTGAAATTCTGGCAGGAGCTGAGCTGGAGCGTGACAAGAAATATCCAACGCTCTATCTGCTGCATGGTGCATATGGAGATGCGACAGACTGGATCCGCAACACTCGGATTGAGATTTATGCACAGAAGTATCAGATTGCAGTCGTGATGGCATCTGCAGGCAACAGCTTTTACATGGATATGGAAAATGGCCCAGCGTATGGACAGTTTTTTGAGCAGGAGCTGATCGATTTTGCAGAGAGCGTATTTCCGCTGTCGAGATGCAGAGAGGATCGCTTTGTGACAGGTTTATCAATGGGCGGTTATGGCGCATTTCGTCTGGCACTTCTGCATCCGGAGAACTATGCGGCTGCGGCAGCGCTTTCCGGTGCATTTGATCTGAATATGGTTGGTGGATTTTTGAGCCAGGGACACCGCAATGCACCGGCTGTCTACGGAGCTCTTACACAGCTGGACAGCGAGAAATGGAGTCTGAAAAAGCTGGCACAGGACGCACAGCAGGCAGGCAAAGAGCTGCCGCGTCTGATGATGAGCTGTGGAACAGAAGACATGACATTGCTTATGAATCGTGCTTTAAAAGCGGATTTCGAGGCACTTGGAATCGAAGTACATTATGAGGAGCATCCGGGTGATCACAATTGGGATTACTGGGAGACACATATTCAGCGTGTTCTTGCATGGCTGCCGCTGAAGAAGAAATAGGAGACGGGAATTTCCTTGTTGGCGTGAGTGATAAAACGTTATATAATGGCAGCAGATACAAGGAACGAAAAGGAGATGATCTTATGGAATATACGATTCGAAACGAGAAACTTACCGTGGTGATCAGTGATCGCGGCGCGGAACTTCAGTCCATTCAGACAGCAGATGGGCACGAATATCTTTGGCAGAGTGATCCTGTGATCTGGACAGACCGTGCACCGAATATTTTTCCTTATGTGGCGCGTATGACAGACGGCAAATATACTCTGAACGGCAAAGAATACAAAATGGACATTCACGGATTCTTAAAAGATCTGGTGCTGGATGTGGAAGAACAGAGTCAGACAGCGATTACCTTCCGCCTGTGCAGCAATGAGCAGACGAAAGCACAGTATCCGTTTGACTTTGTATATCGCATTAACTATAAGCTGGAGCAAAATCGTCTGATGCTCACAACGAGTGTAGAAAATAAAGACGAAGAGCGTATGTACTTTGGATTTGGCGGTCATCCGGGCTTCCAGGTACCGATGGAAGACGGGCTTGCCTTTGAAGACTATACGCTGCGTTTTGATCAGAAGTCACAGCCGTATCGGGTCGGCTTTGATGCATCTTGCTTTATCACTGGACAGGATGAAGTATATCCGTTAACAGATGGTGATAAGATTGAACTGCGTCATGATCTGTTCGACGATGATGCGATCGTACTGAAACATATGGCACGTAAGGTGTGTCTTGGAAGTGAAAAAGGCACAAGAAGTGTCACAGTTTCCTATCCGGATTTGCCGATCTTGGGAATCTGGCACAGACCGAAGACAGAAGCAGCTTATGTCTGCATTGAACCGTGGAGTTCTCTGCCGTCCCGCGCCGGCATCGTGGAAGAACTTTCTCAGCAGGCTGATCTGATTCATGTAGCTCCGGGCAAAACATACAGCAACAGCTGGAGCATCGAGATTAATTAAGCAGACCGCGTAATTACACATAATAGTAAGAGGTGAAATAAAAACAGTCTCAGAGGCGAAAAACTTCTGAGACTGTTTTGATAAATGACCGGCAGATTTGTAAATTGCCGCATTTTAATATCTTATGAATGCTGTGGTTCCGGATAATCCACGCCGAATGTCTCGACGGTCATGGAGGCGATCTGCTGTGTTTCCAGCGGACGGTCGCGGAAGTCTGTTGCAGTTTCTGCAATCTTGTTTACGATGTCGATACCTTCTGTGACCTTGCCGAATGCTGCATAAGCACCGTCCAGATGCGGAGAAGTTTCATGCATGATGAAGAACTGGCTGCCTGCGCTGTCCGGATGCATTGCGCGTGCCATGGAAAGTACACCAGGTGTATGCTTCAGATCATTTGCGAAGCCGTTCTGAGAAAACTCGCCCGGGATTGTATAGCCAGGTCCACCCATACCGGTTCCGTCCGGGCATCCGCCCTGGATCATGAAGCCGCGGATTACACGGTGGAAAATAAGGTCATTATAAAAACCTTTTTTTACAAGACTGATGAAGTTGTTGACTGTATTTGGGGCGATTTCCGGATAAAGCTCAGCTTTCATCACATCGCCGTTTGCCATTGTAATTGTAACAACAGGATTCTGTGCCATAAGATTGTTTCCTTTCATGATTAGAATTAGATTTGTACCCGAGGTACATTTCTTATGATTATACCTGTTTCAGAAAGACAATGCAAGACGTACGTTCAGGAGGGAATATGCTTCAAAAGGTTCAAATTTTACTAAAGGATGAATGGAAGGAACAAGCTGATTTGCTGCAGGCAGATCTCAAAAGAGAGAAGATTGATTGTCTGTTCGTCAGAACTCCAGAGGATATTGATACAGCTTCGTTGCAGACGACTGTTCTGCTTACCGATGACAGGAAGGCGGCGGCCGAATGGAAAAGGCTTGGCGGTATCTGTATCGGATGTACGGGAGTAGATGAATTTTTTGACGGGGCAGAGCTAGTCACAGACAGCCTGCAGGAGTTGGATCGGATTAGCATCGAAGAAACCTTGCTCCGCGGACTTGGGCTTCCGGTTACGATCGCAGCGACAGAGCGTTTGGTCATTCGGGAGATTGCGGAAGCAGATGCAGCATGCTTATTTCAGATGAGTTTGCAGGAGGGAATGGAGTATCTGTTTCATGACAGCCAAAATGAGAACGGAGCATCGGAGAATTGTTTTGCTCCGGAGAGAATGCTTTCATATATAAAAACAGTATACCGCTTTTGTGGATATGGTTTGTGGGGCGTGTGGAAAAAAGGCTGCAAATTGATCGGGTGCTGTGGATTATCGGATCCGCAGCAGGAAACAATGCAGACAGAGGGCGAACTCGAACTTCAATATATGCTTGCACCGGAGGAACGGCATAAGGGTTATGGCGCAGAAATGTGCAGCGCAGCATTGGACTACGCATTTGAACGGGTACAGTGCGAGCAGGTCAGTGTGAGAATACACAAAGAGAATGAGCCGTCAATCCGCCTTGCATTTAGATTAGGATTTGCATTTGATCAGACAGAAGACGAGGGGACAGAAGTATTCAGGCTGAAAAAAGAAGAGTGGATAAAGCACAAAATGGATGAAAATAAAAAAGTTGAAAAAAGTTGTTGACAGAT
>CAZEPO010000137.1:0-5620 GCA_964514125.1 uncultured Lachnospiraceae bacterium | reverse complement strand
TTTGCCTCTTCTCCTTTGACCAGCACCGCATACGTCGTCAGATTCCAGCGGAACATCAGATATTCGGGGTACATCATAAAGAACCGTGTAAGGCTGTCACGGATCTGTGTGACCGTCTCCTGCGCCTCCGGTTCACGGTCCGCCGTCTGAAATTCATACATCATCAGGTTGTAGCACTGTGCATGGATGGAAATATTCAGTTCAGCTGCTTTTTCGTAGATTGCCTCTACCGAAAGCTGTCCTGCTACGACCTGCTCAAAAAAACGTCTTCTGGAAAACTGCTCGTATTCCTGCACCTCACTGCGGAATTTTTCCAGATAGTGCTCCTGCTCCCGCTCACTCTGGATTTTCTCCTGCACTTCGTTCAGACTCTTGATCAGCATCGTCTTCGTGATCGGCTTGAGCAGATACTGCTCCACACCGATACGGATCGCCTGACGTGCATATTCAAAATCATCATAGCCACTGATGATGATGATCTTCATAGCCGGAAACTCACGGCTGACCAGATTGCTCAGTGCCAGTCCGTCCATAAACGGCATCTTGATGTCTGTGATCAGCACATCCGGCCGCAGTTCCCGGATCATCGGAAGTGCCTGCTCGCCATCGCCTGCATCTCCGACCAGTGTAAAACCATATTGCTGCCACGGAATGATCTCCCGCAGTCCTTCCCGGATGATCGTTTCATCCTCTACAAGAAATACCCGGATCATAGCTTCTCCTGTCTCTTTTATTTTGCTGTCTTTCTCATAAATTTCATCTCATTGGAGCTTCGGAATACCGTCTCGGATGAGCCCATCTGGTTGACCACCAGCGTACTCAGTCCCTCCGGGATCTTGTCTTTTTTGACACGCAGTCGCTTGTCCGTCTGATAGGTCGTGCTGACTCTTTCTCCATTCACATACAGCTTGCTCCACTTCGTGAAATTCTCTCCAATGATATAAAAATATTTGCCTTTTTCGACTACATGATCCAGAACGACTTCCTGCGTGCCCATCACAAGATCAGACGCCGGATACAGATCCTCACCGCCGTATGCATAACGCTCACCGTACAGCAGATCATACTGCAGCAGTTCCATATCGTTCTGATATGCTTCCTCTGTATCATATTTATCACGATTCTGATGAAATGTAAACATCGTTCCGGCAGAAATGCCCAGATCTGCAGTCATATCAGCGAGAAGCTGATAAGCCGTCATATCCTTGTCTTCTTTCTCCAGTCCGAAGTTGTTCCAGGTAATATACTGTGTCTTAAACAGGCTTCCTGTCGTCATGTCCTCCTCTGTCAGCCCCATCGTCGGAAGATGGTCTCCGAACATAACGACCATTGTCTTTTCCTCACGCTCTGAGAGCATTTCGATCAGATCTCCGATAAATTCATCGACCTCATGAAGCTGATTCACATAGTATTCCCACTGGCAGCGCATCGCTTCATCCTCTGGACCCGTCACATTGATCAGCGGATTTTCCACAATCTGCTCCTCCGGATAAGCTCCATGTGCTTCTACCGTGATCGTATAGACAAAATCGGACTGATCCGGTGTATAATCCAGTGATTTTTCCACCTCTCCTACCAGAATATCATCCGTTGGCCAGGTACCGAGCGGTGTATAATCGCGGATATCCATCAGCTCCTTGCTCGTGAACGTGTCAAATCCCATCTGTGAAAAGACTTTGGCACGGCTGTAAAAATTGCCGCCGTTGTTGTGTACGGCATGTGCACCGTAGCCGAGTGTTTTCAGGTCGGCCGCAATGCTTTCACAGGTCGTATCCTTCAGTACCGTCTTGTATGGGTACTCTCCCAGACCGAAGAACTGCATCCCCATCCCGGTCAGGATCTCAAATTCCGTATTAGCCGTACCGGCTCCTACGACCGGAACCTCCAGATAGCCGGAGGTGAAATTTTCATACAGGGAATGGAAGTTCGGAATTGGATCATCACTGGTCTCCAGAAATTTGATCAGTCCAGGATCAACAAAAGATTCCAGAAGAACACAGATAATATTCGGATACTCCTGCTCCGTTTTGTCCACATCCTCCGGAATCTTTTCTTCCGCATTTTCTGTATTCAATTCTTCTGTCTGTACAGAAGCTGCAGGTTCCTGCACTGCTTCTGCATCAGCTGAAGTCGTTTTGATATTGGTCTGCGTCTGCAATGATGCAGAGGTCTGTACTTCCTCTGCACATTCGCTGCTGACAGTCAGCTCATTGCTGCTCTGCTCTCTGTTCAGCACCGCTGCGACAGCCTCTTCTGAATACCCTTCCGGTGCACTCATACCACGGTCAAGCACGCTTGCCGAAAAGCTGTAGACAAATCCATAATCACGATAACCCTGTGCCAGATTTTCAAAATAGGAAGTCAGGATGTTGTTATCCACCGCTGCATCTGTGATCGCCGGAATCATAAATACCAGTCCGCATGCAGCTACACTGCAGATCACCGGGTGAATCTTGCCTTTAAACTTCGGTCCGCGCACCCAGAGAAGCACGAGTCCGCACAGAACAAGAGAAACGCCTATGATCACAAGGATCGCCTCAGTCTCTGAAAAATAATTACTCTGCATCGTGAACAGGTCACCGACCATCTTCAGATCGGTAAAGCTGAACGGTGTCACACGCTTTGCAAGGATACAGCCGTTGACAATTCCAAGAAACAGCCAGAGTACAGAGATCAGCGTACGCAGCACTGCTCTTCGCTTAAACAGATAAACCAGAAGCAATGACGCATAGACGATCATCGAGTTATACAAAAATACCAGATTGCGGTTGACAACAAACCGACAGGCATCGACAAATGAATGTCTTGATACCCATTCAATCACAAAACAGATTCCACATGCCAAAAGAACATGAAAGATCAGAGAATACCGATTCAGCACTCTGATCCACTGCTCTTTTCTTTCTTTATTCATTTTCATTTTATGTAGCACCCCTTATTTCTAAATAATCATTTTTTCTAAAGCATTTTGACTGTTGAAAGATTAATCCAAAACCTCGAAAAAGTCAATAAAAATCAAGGAAAATTAAGGTTTTCTTCACCTCATTTCCACACTTTTTTCCAGCAGTTTTCTGCCAAAACGCTCAATTATGACTGGATTCTTTCCATATAATATGATAATTTAGAAGTATGTTTACTGGAAAGGTGTTTTCTGTTTATGAAAAAATCACTATACATTCTTCTTTTTCTCAGTATTTTTTTGTCAGGTTGTCAAAAAAATCTTGCTCAATTCGCTCCTGCAAGCCTCTTTGTACTGCAGGATCAGACAACTGCCGCAGGCATTGAAATCGGGGATTCTCCCAAAGATTTTCAGAAGGCCTACGGCGATTATACGATTCAGGTTGCGTTCCGCGATCAGCCCTCAGCCTACCGGATCATGGACATTCGCAGAATCCCATATGAGGAATCAATCTCTACGCTGATCGCCAACTTTTTTATTGATGAGCAGCCAATCTCTGAGGATGTACTCTGCAACGAAAACAACATCAGTCCTGCAGAACTGCCTGCCCTTCTCTCTTCTCCTGATTACCTGCGCAGACACGATGTAGTCTATCGCTATCTGGACTTTCAGTGGAAGGACGGTGTCATTGTCGCGATCCACTCCGAAGAACTCAATTACAATGAAACATACGAAACGCCCCGTCTTGACTGACGGAGCGCTTTTTTATTGTTTCTGCTTCCTTATTTCACGCGCGATCACATACACGCGTTCGCTTTCCTCATGCGGTGCATCCATGGTAAATGCATCATAAACGGCTTCTACCTTCATGCCTGCCTGCTCGATCAGCTGACACACTTTTTCCAGCTCATATGCCTTCTGATAATGTGTCTCTTCGTATTTTTCATACAGTCCATCCTCGTTCTCGATGAACAGCGTCAGATCATACTCGTTGATCCCGGTCTCCTCATCGTACCAGTTCTCCCAGATAAAACTGCTCTCTTCCCGATTCTCCGCAATCGTATTGTCTCCCAAAAGGGTTTCATACTTATAGACCGTATTCAGATCAAAAATGAAGATGCCGTTCGGATCCAGATAATTGTTCACCAGCCGGAATACCTCCAGCAGATCTTCTTCATCCGTAATGTAATTCATGGAATCGCAGACACTCACAACGGCCTTTACGGTGCCATACAGTTCAAATTCCCGCATATCCTGCAGCAGATACAGGATGTCTCGGCCGGATTCCTGCTTTTTCTCCATCGCAATCTCCAGCATTTCCATGGAATTGTCCACACCGATCATATCATAACCGCGTTCTGCCAAAAGCTCGGTCATCGAACCGGTACCGCAGCCAAGCTCCAGTACAAGCCCATCCTCTGCACCATAATTCTTCAGCAGTCTATGTAAATAATCACACCACTCCTCATACGGAATGTTATCCATGAACATATCGTATACTCTTGCAAAACTTTCGTAGGATGCCATTCTTTTCTCCTTTTTCTTCTATAAATATAAGTCTTCTTATCGCTTTTCTGTGTAATTCTTTTGTTCATCTGCCCCATACAAGATCAAGAATCCCATAGGAGAGCCCGGTCATCAATGCAGCAGAAACCAGCACCCCCAGAAAAATCGCCAACATTGCTCTTCCAAAACGGATCTGAAGCAGGGATGCCACCAATGCCCCGGTCCATGCTCCCGTGCCCGGAAGCGGAACTGCCACAAAAAGGAAGAGCCCCCAAAATTGATATTTGCCGATCTGCTCGCCTTTGGCCAGCCCATGCTGCTCGATCTTCTGTGCGATCCGGCGCGTCAGCCGAAATCGATTCATCTGCTGCAGCACACAGCGGATCAGCAGCAGGATAAACGGAACCGGAAAAAAACAGCCTGCTACGCAGAGAAGGGTTGCTCTGATCAACGAAATTCCCAGATAAGATGCCGCCAGGATTCCGCCCCGCAGCTCGAGCACCGGCAGCACGGAGATCAGAAAAACCACTGCCTCTTTCGATGGAATCTCTCTTCCAAGTGCAAGCAGACGTTCCACAAGTATCGCCATCGTTTTGTACGCTCCTTTCCGATCTTTTATTGTTCCGTAAGGACTGCGTACTTTTCGCTGACAAGACTTCCTCTATCGCGATCATCTCTTTATTTCGTCAGATAAGTTTTCAAAAAAGCAACCAGCTGTTTCATCTCTTCTTCCGTACCGATCGTAATCCGCAGATACTGATCGATCCGTGGTTTTCTGAAGTAGCGCACATAAATGCCTGCTTCCTTGAGTGCTTCAAACAGTTCCTCTGCCTTGCAGTGCTCATGCCTTGCAAACACGAAATTCGCCTGAGAATCTGCAAAAGAAAAACCAAGTGCAGAAAGCTCTTTTTTCGTCCACTCTCTTGTGGCAATGATCTTCTGACACGTTTCTGTGAAGTAGTCATGGTCTTCCACTGCCGCAGCGCCAAGCATCAGTGCCGTTTCATTCATCGTATAGGAGTTAAACGAATACTTCGCATCATTGAGGTAACGGATCAGTTTTTCATCTCCGAATGCATAGCCGATCCGCATTCCTGCCATAGAGCGCGATTTGGAAAAGGTCTGTACGACCAGCAGATTGTCATATTTCTCGATCAGCTCCAGCGCCGATCTTCCTCCAAAATCAATATATGCCTCATCTACAATGACTATGAC
>CAZEPO010000136.1:0-5635 GCA_964514125.1 uncultured Lachnospiraceae bacterium | reverse complement strand
AGGCGATGGCCACGACCAGCAATATCGAAACGATCAACTCTGTTTCGAGTGAGAACATCTCAATGGTTATTTTGCAGTTTGCGCAGTCTGCCAATATGGATGCAGTGACGATTGAGATGAGGGAAAGCTTGGATCAGATTGAAAGTTACTGGGATGACACGATTGGCAGTCCGGTTATTATGAAACTGAACCCGGATATGCTTCCTGTCATGGTAGCGGCGATGGAAGCAGGCAATCTGACACAGAGCGAACTGACAGATCTGGTCAATAATCAGGTTCTGCAGGAACTCGAAAGTATTGAAGGTGTTGCTTCTGTCAGTGCAGTTGGCACGATTGAGGAACAGGTTCAGGTCATGCTGCGACAGGATCGGATTGATCATGTGAATGAGCAGGTGATCGCGGCGCTGGATGCCAAATTTGAAGAAGCGGAGCAGGAAATCAAAGATGCCCAGGCTGCGCTTGCGGATGGCAAAACACAGCTGGAAAACGGACAGAATACATTGGCAGAACAGATGTCAGCAGCACAGAGTCAGATTAACTCCGGAGAGTCACAGATAATCACAGGGGAAGTACAGATCGATCAGAAGCTTGCAGAGGTGGAAGAAGGACTCGCCAAACTGGATGCTTCTGAGCAGGAACTCTTGGAGAAAGAAAAAGAACTCCTGGAAGGAGAGAAGGCGCTTCAGCAGCTTCCGGCGCAGAAGGAAGCGCTGGCTGCACAGCAGACACAGCTGGCAGCAACGATCGCACAGCTGGAAAGTGCACCGACGCAGCTGGCAGCAGTAGAATTGAAGATCACACAGCTGGAAGTGGAGATTAAAGCACTGCAGGCGCAGATTGCATTGCTGGAAGGCAATGGAAATCAGACAGATAAGGGAAGCGCGAATCTGCAGTCAAACGATGCAGTACATACGCAGTCTTCGAATGAGAACATAATGGAGTCAGATGTGATACTGGGAGATGAAACGGAATATCTCCAAAGTGACATAGTTGGAAGTGATACTTCATTCAATATTGATTCGATCACAGCAATTCCGGGCGTGGATCAGGCAGTTGAAGATATTGTATCTGGTGTTCAGCAGGGAGCGACACTTGCGGAGCTTCAGGCAGAATTGGCCAAAAAGCAAACAGAGAAGGCATCCTATGAGAGCACACGTGCGCAGGCAATTGGAGCGCTGGCATTATTGGGAGTGAATACATCAGGAGATTATGTATCAATGGTCCAGAGCATTGATACAGTGAAAGCAGGACTGGTAACAAGAAAGCTTCAGCTCGATGACGGAATGGCACAGCTTCAGACAAGTATTGACGGAATGGCAGATCAGCTGAAGGCTGTTGCAGATGGTAAGGCTGCAATTGAGGAAGGCAAGCTTCAGATTTCATCTGGACGAGCACAGCTACAGGAGGCTAAGGTTCAGCTGCAGACAGCGAAGACACAGATTACTTCCGGACAGAGTACTGCAGCGGAAGCGGCTGCTAAACTAAATAGTGCGCAGATTGCTGCAACGATTGAAATGGCAGTAGGGAAGGCAGAACTTTCAACCGGTCAGAAACAACTGGATGAAGCGTTGGAGCAGATTAGTACACAGAAGGAAGCTGCCTACGAACAGGCGGATGTGACAGAGATTCTTACCGCAGATATGATAAAAGGAATTCTGGCGGCACAGAATTTCAGTATGCCGGCTGGTTATGTGACAGAGGATGGCGAGGATTTCCTTGTTCGTGTGGGCAACAAGTTTTCGGTGACTGAAGATATCGGCAATCTTTTGCTGCTGGATCTGCATATGGATGGTGTGGATCCGATTTATCTAAAAGATGTGGCAGATGTGACGATCATTGATGACAGTGATACGATTTATGCAAGTGTTAACGGTAAACCAGGTGTGATGTTTACGATGCAGAAGCAGTCTGGCTACTCAACCGGAAGTGTATCAAACAGTATCAAAGCGAAGTTTGAAGAGTTGGAGAATAGCTATGAGGACGTTCATATCATTGAGCTGATGGATCAGGGAATCTATATCGATCTGGTTGTGGATTCTGTTATTGACAATATGCTCTCTGGAGCAGTACTTGCAGTTCTTGTGCTGCTTGTCTTTTTGAAGAGTATTCGGCCAACATTGGTTATTGCATGTTCGATTCCGATCAGTATCATGACCGCGATCGTGCTGATGTATTTCAGTGGAATCACGCTGAATATTATATCCCTTTCCGGACTTGCATTGGGTATCGGTATGCTGGTAGATAACTCTATTGTCGTAATTGAGAATATTTACAGACTTCGGGCGGAGGGCTATTCTGTTAAGCGTGCAGCTGTAGAAGGAGCGAATCAGGTAGCAGGTGCTATTGCTGCGTCTACGCTGACAACGGTCTGTGTGTTCCTGCCAATCGTCTTTACGGAAGGAATCACGAGACAGCTTTTTGTCGATATGGGACTTACGATCGGTTATTCTCTAATTGCCAGTCTTGCCGTGGCATTGACGCTTGTTCCGATGATGGGTGCAGGGCTGCTCAAAAATGTCAATGAGAAAAAGGCACCGTTGTTTGAAAAAATCCAGAATGGCTATGCAATGCTTCTGCGCGGCGCACTGCGTGTCAAAGTGCTGGTATTGTTGCTGGCAGTAGGACTTCTTGGGCTGTCCGCGTATCTGGCGATTTCCAAAGGTACTGCTTTTATGCCGGAAATGGAAAGTACGCAGATCACGGTAACACTGAATGCACCGGAAGGCAGCAGTCTTCAGGAAACAGGTGCACTTTCCGATCAGGTGATGGCACGATTCATGGAAATCAGTGATGTGACGGATGTTGGTGCTATGAGTGGGGGCAGTTCTATACTCAGTATGACGGGCAGCGGAAGCTCGGAGCAGATCTCCATGTATGTGCTTTTGGATGAAAAGAGGACATTGACAAATGATGAGCTGACGAAGCTGATGCTTGAAAAGACAGCAGATTTGGATTGCGAACTGAATATAGAAACTTCAACAATGGATATGTCATCTCTTGGCGGAAGCGGTATCTCAATCAAGATCAAAGGACGTGAACTTGATGAACTGAAAATGATGGCAGCAGAGGTAGCAGAGCTGGTAAACAGTGTAGAAGGTACACAGAATGTGTCCGATGGCATTGAAGAAAAAACGCAGGAATTCCGTCTGGTAGTGGACAAGGAACAGGCGATGCATTATCAGCTGACGACAGCTCAGATCTATCAGTTCCTGCAGCAGAAACTGGCAGATGCCTCAAAGGCAACGACGCTTGCCGCATTATCGAAGGATTATGATGTTCTGGTTGTGAGTGATACAGACGAGACATTGACGAGAGAGAAGATTCGGAAGCTGACGATAGAGGGAACGGATGAAGAAAACAAAAAAACAGATGTGCCGCTTTCTGAATTAGTTGAATTTCAGAACACGGAAGGATTTTCTTCGATAAGCCGAGAAGCACAGACTCGTTATATTACTGTAACGGCAGAGATTGCGGATTCCTATAATATTGGTCTGGTGGCAGCAGATGTGCAGAAGGCGCTTGACGCGTATGAAGTGCCGGATGGATACAGCGTAGAAATGGCTGGCGAGGATGAGACGATCAATGAAGCGATGGAGCAGGTACTCAAGATGCTGGCGCTTGCAGTCGCATTTATGTATCTGATCATGGTGGCACAGTTCCAGTCATTGCTTTCTCCGTTCATAGTTATGTTTACGATTCCGCTGGCATTTACAGGTGGCTTTTTGGCACTGTATCTTTCGGACAGCCCAGTCAGTGTCATCGCCATGATCGGTTTTGTTATGCTCTCCGGTATTATTGTAAATAACGGTATTGTGCTGGTAGACTACATCAATCAGATGCGCAGAGAGGGAATGGATAAGAAAGAAGCAATCATTGAGTCAGGCAGGACGAGACTGAGACCGATCATTATGACGGCGCTCACTACAATCCTGGGACTTTTGCCGATGGCTTATGGAAGCGGAATGGGAGCGGACATGGTTCAGCCTATGGCAGTTGTTACAGTAGGAGGTCTGGTTTACGGTACGCTGCTGACGTTGTTTGTTGTTCCGTGTATTTATGATCTGCTGAACCGCAATAAGAGTATGATCGAAGAGGAAATTTGATCTGATATAAATGAGATATGTTATACAAATATATCTTATTACTGAAAAAAGGAGAAAAATCGTGGTAAGTGAAAAAATTTACAAAAATTATGTAGCAATCCTGAAAGAAGAAATGGTTCCGGCGATGGGCTGTACAGAACCGATCGCATTGGCTTACGGTGCAGCTCGTGCCAGAGAAGTGCTTGGGGCGGTGCCGGAAAAGATTACAGCATACTGCAGCGGCAATATTATCAAAAATGTACGGAGCGTGATCATTCCAAACTCAGGCGGTCTGGTAGGCATTCCGGCAGGTGTGGTACTCGGGGCAGTTGGTGGTGATGCGTCCAAAAATATGGAAGTATTAGAAAATGTGGATGATGAAGCACGCAGACGGACACGGGAACTGCTTGCACAGGATATTTGCCAGGTTGAGATTCTGGATTCCCCGGTGGTTCTGCATTTTGTACTGGAAATGACAGCAGGTAAGGATCAGGTCAGCCTTGAGATTAAATATGATCATATCAATGTGACGAAAATCATAAAAAATGGAGAAGTTCTTCTGGAACGCGACGAACATGCCGGAATACCGGAAGAAGCAGATCGTTCCCTGCTGAATCTGGACGATATCAAAGAATTTGCAGACACGGTAGATTTGGAAGATGTGAAGCAAATGCTTGATGCGCAGATCAGCTGCAATATGGCAATCGCCAGAGAGGGTATGACGGGCAAATATGGTCTCGGAATTGGCCGCGTGATCAAAGAATCTTATTCGGATGATATGCTGACGAAGATGAGAAGCTTGACAGCTGCAGCGTCTGAGGCACGTATGGGAGGCTGTGATATGCCGGTTATCATCAATTCTGGCAGCGGCAATCAGGGAATCGCATGTTCGGTACCGTTGATCGTTTATGCAAAAGAGATGGAACTGCCGCAGTACAGTCTTTATCGTGCACTGGTATTTTCCAATCTGCTGACCGTATATCAGAAGCTGTATATCGGCAAGCTTTCCGCGTTCTGCGGTGCAGTATCTGCCTCCTGTGCCAGCGGTGCAGCCATTACCTATATGGTAGGCGGAAGCATTGATCGTATCAAAAAGACAATCGAAAATACGCTGGCGAATATTCCGGGCATCATCTGTGACGGAGCCAAGATTTCCTGTGCAGCCAAAATTGCAGCCTGTCTGGATGCGGCGTTTCTGGCACATCATCTTGCCATGAACAATCAGGGATATGCGCCGTATACCGGTATTTTGCAGGAAGAGACTTCAGAGACGATCAGCTGTGTGGGTCTGATTGGTAAAGAAGGCATGAAAGAAACTGACAAAGAGATTTTGAAGATCATGATCGAACATTAAATAGAAAACTCGGCGGTAACAGAGAGGAGTAAACACAAATTAACTGCTTGGGTAATACCGCAGAAATTTTTTGTAAAGCTTTTTCGAAAAAATAAAAAATGAAAATGCCTGTCAGAGAGAGTTTCTTAATTCTCTGACAGGCATCTTTTATATTATAGAGAAAGTGATGGTTTTAATTGCATTTGACAGGTGTATCAAA
>CAZEPO010000135.1:3724-5648 GCA_964514125.1 uncultured Lachnospiraceae bacterium | reverse complement strand
AAAAAAGTATTCATTTTGGAACTATTGTATTTAGTTGTAATATCTGCCATACCACATCGTGATATTGCGGATTTTTTGGATCAGTTCATCGGTCAGCTCGCCTTTTTTCAGGCGCCACTTCCAGTTCTGCCCCAGAGTAGAAGGCTGATTCATGCGGGCTTCACTGCCATAGCCGAGATAATCCTGAATCGGGATCACGCACAGCTTGGATACGCTTTTCATTGCGGTACAGATCATATCCCAGTACAGTTCTTTGTCACTATCATGGTGATTGTTCAGATAGTTGCGTACCATCTGGCGTTCTTCCGGCAGGATATCTGCAAACCAGCCGGTCAGTGTCTCGTTGTCATGAGTGCCGGTGTATACGATACTATTCTGGGTATAGTTGTGCGGCAGGTAGTCATTGGCACTTCCGGTATCTCTGGAGTCAAATGCAAATTCCAGAACCTTCATACCTGGATAGCCGGTGTCACGCACCAGCTGTCTGACGGAATCGGTCACATAACCGAGATCTTCTGCAATGACTTCTTTTTCACCTAAGGCTTCTTTGATCTTCCAGAACAGCTCCATGCCTGGTCCCTTTTCCCAGTGACCGTTTCGGGCTGTTTTTTCACCATATGGAATGGAGAAATATTCATCAAAGCCGCGGAAATGATCGATCCGCACCACATCGTACAGACGATAGCAATAAGCCAGTCTGCGAATCCACCATGCGAATCCGGTCTGCTTGTGGTAGTCCCAACGATACAGCGGATTGCCCCAAAGCTGACCGTCTGCAGCAAAGCCGTCCGGCGGACAGCCTGCGACTGCGGACGGAAGGTTTTCTTCATCCAGCTGGAACAGCTCCGGATTGGCCCAGGTGTCTGCACTGTCGTATGCGACATAGATCGGAATATCTCCGATGATCTGTACATCATTCTGATGCGCATATTCCTTCAGGCGATTCCACTGTTTGATAAACACAAACTGAATATACTCATAAAATTCGATTTCATAATATAATTCACGCTGGTAGTATTCCATTGCATAGCCCCAGCGTTTCCGGATATCTTCCGGCCATTGATCCCAGCTCTTTCCACCGAAAAATGCTTTCACTGCCATGAAAATCGCATAATCTTTTACCCAGTAACCGTTTTCTTCCATGAATCTCTGAAAATCAGGATTTGCTGTGATGTTACTGCGCTCATATGCCTTTCTCAGAAGCGGAAATCTCGCTTCATAGAGTTTTCCATAGTCTACATATCTGTCATCGTCTCCAAAGTCTGCCTGATCGCATTCTTTTTTGCTCAGAACTCCTTCTTCGATCAGTTCTTCCAGACTGATGAAGTAAGGGTTGCCTGCGAAGGTTGAAAAGGACTGATACGGGGAGTCTCCATAGCTGGTCGGACCCAGCGGTAAGATCTGCCAGTATCTCTGTCCTGCTGCTTTCAGCTGATCAACAAACTGATATGCACTTTCTGAAAAGCAGCCGATGCCGTATTTCGATGGGAGGCTGCTGATCGGAAGCAATATACCGCTTGCTCTCATAGCCTGCTCCTCCTTAATTGATGTTTTTGACTGATTGACCTTCAATCAGCTGTCCTTCAAATACAAGATGTCTGTTTTTGCCTTTTTTGCGGATCACGTCCAAAAGCATACGAATGGTAGCTTCTGCCATTTCTTCTACCGGCTGTCGGATTGTTGTGATCGATGGATTATAAAATTGTGCCACGTCCAGTCCATCAAATCCTGCGACAGAATACTGATCCGGAATCCGGCCGCCGTGATCAAGGATCGCTTTGCAGGCACCGACTGCCATGCGGTCTGCTATTGCAAACACTGCAGTAAACTCCCTTCCGGCATTGAGAAGTTCATCAGTCATCTGATAGCCGGCTTCCATTGTGTAAGCCACTTCATCATTCTTCAGATAACAGATCAGATCTTC
>CAZEPO010000135.1:0-3624 GCA_964514125.1 uncultured Lachnospiraceae bacterium | reverse complement strand
TCATCGACATGATGCAGGATCAGCTCATATTTTTCTTTCTGAGCGACCTGTTCGATCACCTTGATCATACGGTTAAACAATGGGTTGCTGATTCCTTTTACCAGAACAGCGATCGCTTTTGCGTCTGTTCGCTTCAGATTGCGGGCACTGTTGTTCGGCACATAATTGTGCTCGGCGATTGCCTGCATGATCATATCCTTCGTTTCCTGATTGATATCCGGATGATTGTTCATGGCTCTTGAAACTGTACTGACTCCTACGCCGCATATTTTCGCAATGTCCTTGATCGTCACGTTCCCCATTGTAAAACCCTCTCTTTTCTCTCTTTTATGACTGATATTTAGAATAGTTTCTTATATGAACAATTCGCTAATTGATTATTCTATCATAATCGCCATAAAAAAGGAAACATTATTTTTAGCCTTTGACTGCTCCTGCTACTACACCTTCGATGATGTATTTCTGGCAGCACAGATAAAATACGATGATCGGAATGATTGCAAGTACCAGCACACCCATCATAGCACCCATATCGACTGCACCGTATCCACCTTTCAGATACTGTACTGCGATCGGAATTGTTTTGTACTTCTTGATATCAAGTACCAGATATGGGAGCAGATAATCGTTCCAGATCCACATTGCCTGCAGGATCATAACGGTGATGCAGGTCGGTTTCAGGATCGGCAGTACGACTTTGAAGAAAGTCTGGATCGGTGTACAGCCATCGATCATCGCTGCTTCTTCAATCTCGAGCGGAATGGATTTGACGAATCCGACAAACATGAATACTGCCAGTCCGGCACCAAATCCGAGGTAAACGATGATGATACCGACCGGATTGTTCAGATGCAGCATATTTGCGATCTTGGAGAGCGTAAACATAACCATCTGAAACGGAACGATCATGGAAAACAGACACAGGTAGTAAATGGTATTTGTCGCGATATTCTTCACGCGGCAGATATACCAGGCACACATGGATGTACAGAGAATGATCACGAATACGGAGCATACTGTGATGAACAGGGAGCAGCCGAATGCTTCGATGAATCCTGTTTTGTTGATTCCTTTGATATAGTTGTCAATTCCTACAAAAATCTTACCGGTCGGGATTGCGAACGGATCGCGGCTGATATAGGCTTTTTTCTTGAAGGAGTTGATCAATACCAAAAAGATCGGGTAAACATATGCAAGTGAAATAATAGAGAAAATAACGGTTAATAATGTACTGTGTTTGGACTTTCTAGCATTCATTACTGCTGCACCTCCTTTGTTCTGGTCATACGGTTCTGTGCAATGGCAATGATTGCTACCAGAATAAAGAACAGAACTGCTTTCGCCTGTCCGACACCTTCGTATCCGTTACGTCCATAGAACGTATTGTAAATGTTGAGTGCCAGCATTTCTGACATCTTGGACGGTGCACCTGCTGTCAGCGCAAGGTTCTGGTCAAAGAGTTTGAAGCCGTTGGTCAATGTCAGGAATGTACAGATTGTGATAGACGGCATAACCATCGGAATCGTTACATTTGCCAAAATCTGACGGCTGTTGGCTCCGTCAATCTTGGCTGCCTCGATCAGTTCGCCCGGAATATTCTGAATACCGGAGATATAGATGATCATCATATATCCGATCTGCTGCCAGCACATCAGAATGACCAGACCCCAGAAGCCGTAGGCAGATGAAAAGGTCAGTGTCTTGTCAAAATGAGCCAGGATACCGTTGAGAAGCAGCTGCCAGATGTATCCAAGGACGATACCGCCGATCAGGTTTGGCATAAAGAATACGGTTCGGAAAATGTTGGTTCCCTTGATCTTTTTGGTCAGGAACATTGCTACCGTAAATGCCAGTACATTGATCAGCAGCACAGAGACAACGGTAAATGCTGCTGTATACCACAGTGAATGTAAAAATGGATCGGAAGGATCGGTCCAGATCTTGACATAGTTGGAAAGTCCAACCCATTTTGCATCGGATACGGTTGTAAACTTACAGAAGGAAAGATAAATACCCAGAATAAAAGGGGCAATAAATCCAATCGTAAATGCCAGCATGGTTGGCAAAACAAATATCGGCCAATATTTCTTAATCGCTTTATTCATAACACCTCTTGCTCCTCGTTGAAAAAAGGATGAGCGAAGCATCGCTCACCCTTTTGAAGTTTTGTTTCTAAATTTTTAACTGAACAGATTATTCTGCGTTTGCTGCTGCATACTCTGTAGCCCATCCGTCAACGAAAGCTGTAACAACGCCGTCCCATTCGCCTGTTCCCTGAGCGTACTCAAGAAGTGCACTGCCGACACCGTTTTTCCAGTTTTCAGACGGCATAGTTGTGAAGCACCATGTTACGGAAGTTTTACCGTCTGCTACATATTCAGAAGCTACGTTTACAAGAACGTTGTCTGCTGCATAGTTCTCATCAAATGTTGTGAACGGTGTAGCAAATCCCATATCTTTACTGATGGCTGTTCTGCCTTCGTCACTTGTAACACACCAGGACAGGAAGTCAATTGTTGCCTGAATGTCTTCTTCAGATGCTTTTGCATTTACACACCAGTAGTTTTCAGAACCTGTGCAGAGACCCTGATTTTCTTCACCTTCTACACCGATGTAGATCGGAAGCATACCAAGCTCGTCAGCTGTCAGCTCTTCTTCAGCAAGGACATCAGCTGCTGCCCATGTACCGTTCTGATAGAATACTGCTTCGCCAAGTGCAAATTCTGCTGTTGCATCTTCACCTGTCTTGCTGGAAAGCATAGTCGGTTCGCATGTAGCATTGTTGATGTACAGATCCCAGATTGCTTTGTAGTTGTCAAGGTATGTACCTTTGATTGCATCTGTGGACTCGATTCCGTCTGCTTTGTATTCATAGTAGATCGGAAGGTTTGCCAGATGTGTTTTGAATCTCCAGTCAGAGGAAGAA
Organism: uncultured Lachnospiraceae bacterium; assembly: GCA_964514125.1. Lineage (GTDB taxonomy): Bacteria > Bacillota > Clostridia > Lachnospirales > Lachnospiraceae > Choladousia. Next base: position 698 of record CAZEPO010000135.1, on the reverse strand, counting down.
TCCATACCTGCAGATGTGAATGCACCTTCGATGCCAAGTTCATCTTTCTTAGCTGTGATGTCTTCTACCACTGCCTTGAATGTATCGAAGTTGTTAATCTCGTCTACAGATGTCACTACAGCGCCTTCTGTCTCGAAGTAGCTGTTCAGTAATGTCTTGTTGTAGATGATACCGTATGTCTCGATCTTGTATGCGATACCAGCTACAGAACCGTCTTCTTTGAAAAGAGCGAAATCATCGTTTGCAAGGCTTGCATATACATCTGTATCTTTCAGATCGTAGCAGTAATCTTTCCATGTTGCCAGACCAACCGGACCGTTTACCTGGAACAGTGTCGGTGCCTCGTCTTTGTCTATCTCAGATTTGAGTGTAGACTCATATGTACCGGATGCTGCTGTAACTACCTGTACATCTACACCTGTCTCATCTGTATACTGCTCTGCAAGAGCTTCCCACTGCTCTGCTACTTCCGGAGCGAAGTTCAGGTAGTAAACCTTACCACCGTCTGCGCTTGCTGTCATTGCAAGTGCGCTTGCCATGATTGCTGCTGAAACTGCTGCTTTTGTCAATTTTTTCATGTTACTTTCTCCTTTTCTATCTTATTTCGTTTCCAGTTGGAAACGTTATCGGTAACGTTTCCAATCGTTGAATTAACAATAACACAATATACAATTCTGCGCAAGTATTTTTTCTTTTTT
>CAZEPO010000134.1:0-5658 GCA_964514125.1 uncultured Lachnospiraceae bacterium | reverse complement strand
ACCTGCATATCGCCACGACGGATGATCTCACCTTCAAATGCAGATGCGAATGCAACCGGGATGTCGATATTTGTGATTTTCAGTTTGATATCTCTAGCTTCAAGAGATGTAGCATTGAATTTGCTTACATCTGCCTGGCCAATGATACTCTTCGGAACTTTTCCGTTTACAGCTTCCAGTGTAGCAACGTCGTTTGTAACTACCGGGAAACCAAGAGCAACTGCACCTGCACCACAAGCAACAACAACCGGATCAAGCGGTCCGAATGCGTTTACGAATGCCGGTACACGTTTGAATGTGTATTCCATAAGTCCTGCTGCATCACCCGGCTGAATGTTACCGAAGATCAGAGCTGCTCTTACAGCTACAGATACTACATGGATTACAGATGTGATTTCTTTTCCAAGCGGGATCACACGTACGTTTGCACCTGTGTTGTATCCTTTTTCTGCCAGCTGATCGATGATATCGCCAACCAGAGTAACGAGGATACCCTGTGCCTGATAGCTCTTAACCAGAGCAACTGCTTCGTCAGCATCAGCTGCTTTGCCGATGATAACAGCAACGCCCGGGATATCGCCTGTTACAAGCGGTACACCAAGTTCACGGATTGTAGCATCGCCGAGATGTCCGTAGCACGGAGCTTCGTACGGTGTTGCACCGTCAACATATTTCAGAACTTCGATAAACTCAGCGCAAAGAGCTGTAGCAACACCAGACATGAATACGTCATTCAGTCTTTTCTCTCTTGTCATAAGTGTCTTAACTACGCCAAGAGCTTCTTTCAGTTCACCAAGGTTACCTACCTTAGTACCTGTAACGCCGTAGTAGCACGGCAGTGAGTATGCTGTATCCGGGAAAGCAACAGCCTTGTCAGCACCATGCTGTGCGATGGCTGCATCGATTGCGCTTTCTGTCAATCCGTACACAGTATCATTTCCGCTAAAAACAACATCAAATAAAGTCACTGTTCTACCTCCACTCAATTGTTCGATTGATCTATTTTTTTCTTTATACTGCTTATTTCGCTTATCAGCTTCTGACTGAAATCATAAGGCGACTGTCCCTGACGGTCTGCATCGATCACTTCTGAATTGTAATGGATAAATCCAAGCAGATCCTCTGCCGGAATCTTGGAGCGTATGTATGCTTCGTCGTCCTCGCTGCGCACCTTGTTGGCTACTACTTTCACCTGCTGCACACCGAGATCTGCTGCCAGTCTCTTGACATTTTTGTAAGTCTGAACACTTCTTGCACCCGGTTCAATCACTACAACAAATGCGTCCATGCCGCTTGTTGTACCGCGTGCCAGATGCTCCAGTCCAGCCTCCATATCCAGAACGACTACATCTGTGCTGCGAAGCATCAGATGGCTGATGATGCGCTTAAGCATCACATGTTCCGGACAGACACAGCCGCTTCCGCCTGTCTCTACCGTACCAAGTACCAGAAGCTTTACTCCATTACAGGTCTTTGCATAGAGATCCGGGATATCATCTACCTTCGGATTCATCTTGAAGATCTTATTAAACTCATCTACGCCGGTTCTCTCTTCCACCAGCTTTTTCATCTTAGAAATCGGAACGATCGTGTCCAGTTCCTCCTCTGTAAATCCAAGAGCCAGTCCAAGATTTGCATCCGGGTCTGCATCTGCTGCAAGAACTGCCCTTCCTTCATCGGCATACATTCTTGCAAGAGTTGCCGCAAATGTTGTTTTTCCTACCCCGCCTTTGCCGGTAATAGCAATCTTCATAATTTCAGTCACCTCATAACAGTTATAGTATAATCAGCAAATCCTATGGAATTTAGATTCCGATTGCTGCTCTCTTTTCTTCGATTCTGTCGATCATCTTCTGTGTAAGAGATTCGATATCTGTATCTACTGTATATCCAGCCTCTACCCAGTCTCTAACACCTTCTGTAAGGATCTGGCATACTTCTGCAGAACCGCTTACATACGGATCAACGCCGAGGAATGTATCAATACCAGTAGCTACTACATAGTTACCGATGGATACAGCCTTCTCAGACATCCACTCCGGAGCACATCCTACAACCGGAAGCTGAGAAATCTTCAGACCGGAATCCTTAGCCAGTTCAGAAACAAGCATCATCATACGGCTGATATCTACACAGGATCCCATGTGAAGTACCGGCGGGATATCTGCCAGCTCACATACTCTCTTCAGACCAGCGCCACAGAGATCTTTTGCAGCTTTGTCCATCAGACCAGCTCTTGCAGCTGCCTGTGCGGAACATCCTGAAGCAACGATGATGATATCGTTTGCGATGAGTTTCTTCATCAGCTCAATATGAGCGCTGTCCGGACGAACCTTCGGGTTGTTACATCCAACCATAGCTACTGCACCACGGAGAACACCAGAAGTTACGCACTCAAGGAGCGGTTTGGTTGTACCAAGTACATCTACCTGAGAGTTTGTTACGCCGTCAAGAGTCTTAACGATTGCTTCAAGGGAGTAACCAACTGTAGCTTTCTTCTTGATATCCGGGATATATACGAGTTCTTCTTTTCTGTTCTTGAAGTTCTCGATTGCCATCTTAACGATTGCTTTTGCATTCTCGCCTGCGTTTTCCGGTGAGAAACGAATAAATTCAGAATCCGGAATCTGAGCGATCGGAGAAGTTGTGATGAATTTTGTATGGAAGCATTTGCAAAGAGGTCCTAATGCCGGGAAGATACACTGAACGTCAACTACCATTGCCTCACATGCACCTGTCAGAACAACGTTTTCCTGCTGCAGGAAGTTACCTGCCATCGGAATACCGCGACGCATTGTTACTTCGTTGGATGTACAGCAAACACCAGATACTGTGATGCCCTTTGCACCCATCTCTTTTGCGTATGCGATCATTGCCGGATCATCTGCATATTCACAGATCATCTCAGACAGTGACGGGTCATGTCCATGAACAACGATGTTTACGTTGTCTTTTTCCATAACGCCAAGGTTTGCCTCTGTCTCGATCGGCATCGGAGTTCCGAACAGTACGTCAGAGAACTCTGTACCAGCCATGGATCCTCCCCAACCATCGGAAAGACCTGTACGAAGAGACTGTCTGATCAGTGCCTTCGGATCTGAAGAACATCCCATATGTGTCATATGAAGAGCTGTTGTAACCTCGCGGTCGATTGCACGCGGTGTGATCTCAGCTGCTTCCCAAAGTTTCTGTGTATGCTCCGGAAGTCTCTTAACGAAGTTCTGGAAGCCATGAACCTTACCATACTCAAGCATAGCCAGGTCAGACATCTCATGAGCCAGATCGTAGATATCTTTGCCTTCTGTCTCAACGCCCCACTCTTTTGCGATACGGATCAGTTTCTCCGGATCTTTTACCTTGTAGTTGCCGTCTGCTGATGTACAGCCGAGTGTATGACAGATCTCACGTCCATGATCGGAGTGTGTTGCTGTACCGCCAGCTGTAAATTTCAGGTAGTTACGTCCTACGATACCAGCTGCGTCACATCCACAGATTCCTCTCGGAGCCTTCGGTGTGATACGGCACGGTCCCATGGAACAGATACGGCAGCAGACACCCTGCTCACCAAATTTACAATGCGGTGTCTGATTTTTTACACGGAGCTGCCAAGAGTCAGCACCAACTTTAGCACCTGTCTCCAGGAGTCTGGCTGTAGCCGCTTCAAATTCATCAATAGTGTTTAATTTAAAGTCTCCCATTATAAACCTCCTTGAATAATTAATATAAATGGGTCATTACAAAGCAAGATTCTTTATAATTTCGTTCAATGCCAGATATACCGGTGAATCCTTCGGAAGTGCCGAGGTCGGCTTTCCGTCGCAGTCATACTCATATACCTGATCATCGTGTGGCACAACCCCGAGAAGCGTCAGTCCCTGCTTCTCAATTTCTTCCATTGTGCCTGCATTCAGTCTGCCTTCCGGTGCACGGTTGACGATCAGTCCCATTGTCTTCGGCTTCATGCCGCATTCTTCTGCAAGATGCGCAATTCTGCCTGCCGCCTGTACTCCACGTCTGGAACAGTCACTGACCAGGATGATTGTATCGACTTTCGGAAGGATACCACGGCTGATATGCTCCATACCGGCTTCATTGTCTACCAGTACATATTTGTAATTCGGAACCAGCCTCGCCAGCTGTGTCTGAAGCAGACCGTTTACGAAACAATAGCAACCTTTGCCCTGTGTTCTTCCCATGACAAGCAGATCAAAATCATCGTCCTCAGCGATACATCTTTGGAACATAATCTCCGTATAATCTGCCTTGGTCATGCCCTTCGGAATCGGGTTCTGAGCACTTGTCTCTGCTTTGAGCACTTCTTCTCTCACATCTCCAAGCGTCATCTCCACATCCACGCCGAGCACTTCATTCAGATTGGAATTTGCATCTGCGTCAACCGCAAGAACCGGACGTTTGCCCATTTCGCACAAACGCTGAATCAGCATTCCTGAAAGTGTTGTTTTACCAACTCCACCTTTTCCTGCAACTGCTATTACGTGCGCCATTGTAAGCCTCCTAAATTTGTTTTTGCATCGGCAGTTCTGCCTCTGCATGATTTTGAGCCGGAACAACCCGATCAAATCGGTTCATTCTGATCTCGAATATCTTCCCTTCTGCCTTTGAATCTCAGCTGTGCCAGCGACGCCAGCCATAGATTCAAATTCTTCTGTTCTGATATTCCTTCGATGATCCGCTGACATTGATCAAACTCAATATCCTGATCATCGCTCAGCCGCCGTTTTCGGCGTCTGGTGATCCTGCCCTTTCTGTTTGGCAGGACAGTTTGCGTGCTGCTTGTTTTTTACCTCCACTCTTTATTTAAATTTTATTGCTCACTGATTATGCACAATCGATCTTAACGACGCCGCCGGTCAGGTCTACCATAACCAGTTTTCCTTCGACGGTTGTCTTGTCGCCCATGACATCGGTAAGCGTGATCTGATCGCCGTCTACGTTGATTCCGCTGACGTACTCCATGATCACACTATTCGGATCGCTTGTCCTGTATGCAGTTGAAAGACACATATATGTTCCACCTCCTCTGCATATCTTCTATAAAATGAACTATTTAACAAGAGAGAGTGCAAGACTCAGATAAAGATTACCCTTCTGATATTCATCAACGGCCTTCTTAATCTGTTCTGCTGCTGAATCTTTGCCGGCCTGACGGAGCTTTTCGGCTACCTGATCAAGCTCTGCTGCATGACTTTCATTGTGCTTAACCATATAGTCAAGCAATGCAGTCATCTTGTCGCCCTGAGGTGCTTCATGACTGTGAGTATGTCCATGATCATGATCGTGCTCATGGCCGCCGCATCCGCTGCAGCCGGAAGTACATCCTGAATGGTCATGTTCATGCTCTTCTTCATGTCCGTGCTCATGGCTGTGTACGTGGGAGTGCTCATACGTATGCTGATGCACATGCTCGTGGTCATGAGAATGAGTGCAGAGATTGCCGTTTTCATCATGAATCAGATGCATATTGTATGTCTCCTTTCTAATTCGTCTTTGTTAATTTCTTAACATTTCCGAATATTATATTACATTTGGCTGTATTATACCATACCTTAAAAATCTTAACAACAACTTTGCTCCGATTATGTTGTACTTTTTTTAGAACTTTTATCTACAAACAAAAAAAGTCACGGCGATTTCTTG
>CAZEPO010000133.1:0-5697 GCA_964514125.1 uncultured Lachnospiraceae bacterium | reverse complement strand
AAAATGATAAAATGGCGGGCTTGTTTGGAAAGAAAAACACGTATTTATATGGAAGGATTTGATTTTTTGTGAAAAACTCGGTATGATGTGGGGGACAAGATACTTCAGAGAAACTGAGGAGCGGCTAGGAGCAGACAGCGAATATAGATTGGGAAGCTCCGCTTGATGATAGAATAGAAAAGAGGAAATGCCTATGTTACAGGGAAAAACAGTTATATTGGGCGTGACAGGAAGCATTGCAGCCTATAAGGCGGCGAATCTTGCAAGCCTTTTGAAAAAACAGCATGCAGATGTGCATGTGATCATGACAAAAAATGCAACGGAATTTATCACACCGGTCACATTTGAGACGCTGACCGGCAATAAATGTCTTACCGATACATTTGATCGGAACTTTCAGTTTGAGGTAGAGCATGTGTCCTTGGCAAAACGCGCTGATCTGGTGCTGGTCGCTCCGGCCACTGCCAACGTGATGGCGAAGCTGGCACACGGACTGGCAGATGATATGCTGACGACAACGATCCTTGCCTGCAAATGTCCGAAGCTGATCGCTCCGGCGATGAATACCAGAATGTATGAAAATCCGGTGACACAGGACAACATGGAGATCCTGAAAAAATATGGCTGGAAGCTGATCGAACCGGCTGTGGGCTATCTGGCATGCGGCGATACCGGCAAGGGCAAATTTCCGGAGGAATCCGTCATCGTGGAGCATGTGCTGAATGAGATCGCTTTGGAAAAAGATATGGCAGGACTGCATGTGCTGATCACGGCAGGACCGACCATGGAAGCCATTGACCCGGTGCGTTTTATTTCGAATCATTCAACCGGCAAGATGGGCTATGCGCTGGCAAAAATCTGCTGTCAGAGAGGCGCAGCAGTCACCCTCGTCAGTGGCAAAACCAATCTGCCGCGTCCGACTGGTGTAGCAGTTGTGGATATCCGCAGCGCACAGGAAATGTACGATGCCGTGACTTCGCGCTTTGCACAGCAGGATATCGTGATCAAGGCAGCGGCAGTAGCAGATTATCGTCCGGCGACGGTTGCAGAGCAGAAGATGAAAAAGAGCGACGATGATATGAGCATTGCGCTGGAGCGCACGAAGGACATTCTTGCCTATCTGGGCAGCCACAAGCAGCCGCACCAGACACTTTGCGGTTTTGCAATGGAAACAGAGCATATGGTAGAGCATGCACAGGCGAAACTGGTCAAGAAGAACCTCGATCTGATCGCAGCCAACAATGTGAAGGTGGCAGGGGCAGGATTTGGAACTGATACGAATGTTGTGACACTGATCACAAAAGACGAGGTCAAGGAACTGGAACTGATGAGCAAGTCTGAAGTATCAGGCAAGATCGTAGATGAGATTTTGAAAATCCGCAGCCAAAAGACAGCTGCCGACAGATAACAAAGCAGCGCTATTCATTTACAGAAATCGATTGACAGCGCATTTCACAGAATGAGAGGAAACAAAATGGATCATATATTGGAAAAACTGCAGAGTCAGGGAATCAATGAAAACTTGCTGAAAGATATTGCTGCATTTCGGGCAAACTATCCGGTAGAATCCCATCTGCAGAACAGGGTCAATGTACCGATGCTTGCTTATTATGGCAAAGAAATTTTTGAGATGGCAGCCTATGCACTGCTTCAGGGCGAAAATATTTTGCTGACAGGTACGAAGGCAACCGGAAAGAATATTTTGGCAGAGAACCTGGCGTATGCGTTTGGCAGACCTTCCTACAATATTTCCTTCCATGTAAATATGGACAGCAGCACGCTGATCGGTACCGATACCTTCAAAAACAATGAGGTACAGCTTCGCACCGGTCCGGTGTATGAGTGTGCAGTCAATGGAGGCTTTGGTATTTTTGATGAGATCAACATGGCAAAAAATGATGCCGTATCCGTTCTCCATGCGACGCTCGACTACCGCAGGATTCTCGATGTGCCAGGCTATGACAAAATCGAACTGCACGAAGCAGCCCGCTTCATCGGTACGATGAATTACGGTTATGCGGGAACGAGAGAGCTGAATGAGGCACTCGTTTCCAGATTTTTGGTGATCGAGATGCCGTCCGTGACAGAGGACACGCTGCATTATATTTTGAACAATCAGTTCCCGAATTTCAAAAAAGAAGGACTGGAACAGATCTGCGGACTCTTTCTGGATCTGCAGCATAAGGCAGACAACAATGAGATTTCGACGAAGCCGCTGGATCTGCGCGGACTGATCGGTGCACTGAAAACCGTTCAGGCGGGACTTGCTCCGCGTCTGGCAATCCGCATGGGCGTAGTGAACAAGAGCTTTGACCTGTTTGAGCGTGAACTGGTGGAAGATATTGTCATGACAAGAATACCGGAAAGCTGGAGACCGGAGGACATTTTTGGCGCATGAATTTGATTACAAATAAATGGCAGGAGAAAACTTCATCACAGAACGAATCGGCAGAGGTGCTGCTCACAGATGATTCCATGCTGTATGATCTTCAGGCAGAAGCAGAAAACCGCATCAGAAATCTCATGTGGACGGTCAGCGGTGACTATGCGCTGGATACCAAGCTGGACATGGAATCTTTTGTGAAGTCCAAGTACATTTCATTGTATGATGCGGTGAAACAAGGTGCATTTGCGCGCTTTTTTGACCGGAATGCGCTTGGCATGTATATCGTCAAAAAAGTCTACTATGGGGCAGAGGAAAAGCCGCTGACAGAGCTGGCACAGCTGTGCGTAGACGTGGCAACCTATCCCAAGGTGGCAAAAGAGCGGCCAGGTGTACCGGAGCTTCGCCAAAAAGCCTTCGCGGATCTGATGGAACATTCCTTTACCAAGATGAGCTATTCTCTGCCGGGCAAAGTCAAGATCGCATTGCTGCGAGGCTTTCTGCGGGACGACTGGCACTGCGAAAAAAAGATTGAAGATGCAGTGCGGCAGGTGCGGGAGCTGGAGCAGGCAGATGACGTCATGGAACTGATCCGGGTCACAGACCAGCTGTATAATACCTTGATCGACAAAAGCTTTGAACGAAAGCATGGTGGTCTGGAGAAGGTGCTGGCAGTCACGATGGAAGAACTTCAGGAATTCAACTGGAGCGATTTCATGGAAGAAGAAGTGAACGAAGCCATGCTCGAAGACTATCTGAACAAGGTCAACAGTCAGGTAACTTCGATGCAGGAAGAAGCTGACGAAAAAGAAGAAAGCGATACGAAGGTACAGAAGCGCAGGGTTGTCGTACTGGATGAAAAAGCGATCGCCAAGATGAATTCCTATATCGCGCTGAATTATGGAAAATCCTATCTCTCAGAAACCGAACAAAAGCGTCAAAATGCGCGTCTTTGCCGCGGGGCACATGCAGATTGCAGCCTGCACTATACAGACGGCGTAGTGCGCAATCCGGTCATAGCCAACGCACAGTATGTCAATGCGAAACGCCATGCGGAAAAGAACCGTCTTTTGTATCGCAACAGCCGAAATATGCTGGCGCGCAACATTGAGCAGCTGACAGCAGAGCTGAAGCGTTCGCTCTACCGGCGCAACGAGATTGAGCAGAACATGGCGTGGGCAGGAACCATCATGCCGCGTATGCTCTGGAAAATCGGGCGAAAAGAAGATCCGGGCAAGCTTTTTTTGAAAACACAGAAGCAGAATACCTCCGATTTTGTGGTGGATATCCTGATTGACGGCAGCGGTTCCCAGCGAGACCGGCAGGGGCAGGTAGCGCTTCAGGCATATATCATCAGCGAGGCACTCAGCAACAACGGAATCCCGCATCGGATCATGAGCTTCTGCAGCTTCTGGGACTACACGATCCTGCAGCGGTTCCGCGAATACGACGCACCGCGGGAGGAGAATCTTCGGATCCTCGATTTTGTCACCTCGGCGAATAACCGCGATGGTCTCGCAATCCGTGCAGCAGGTGACGGACTTCTGCAGCGGCAGGAAGAAGGCAAGATCCTGATCGTGCTCAGTGATGGCAAGCCGAACGATATCATCGTCAATCGCCCCGGCAGCAAAAATCCGAATCCTTATTACGGTGATTATGCCGTCAAGGATACCGCATTTGAAGTACGAAAGCTGCGCAGCAACGGAGTCTGCGTGCTGGGCGTTTTTACCGGTCAGGAAAAAGAACTCATGGCAGAGAAAAAGATCTTCGGCAAGGATTTTGCCTATATCCGCAATATTGAAGGCTTTTCCAAAGTCGTCGGCAGGTATCTGCGGAAGCTGCTGGAGGAAGAAAACGATAATATTTGACATATGTCCATATGTTTTGGAAAAGTGCTTGATAAATAGCCATAAGTAGATTAAAATATAGGTAATTTGTGCAAACGTGAAGGAGGTACCGTTATGGCAGAAAAATCATGCAGCAATTCAAGCTGCAGCAAAGAGAGCTGCGAAGGATGTCCAAGTGCAAAAGGACCGCAGAGCTTTCAGGAAGAAATGAATGTATATTCTGATATCAAACATGTAGTAGGCATCGTCAGCGGCAAGGGCGGAGTCGGCAAGTCCATGGTGACTGCATCTCTGGCAAACGAGCTGGCTGCGAAAGGATTCCGTGTAGGTATCATGGATGCAGATATTACCGGACCGTCCATTCCGCGTATGTATGGTCTGACAGGACCTGCACAGGCAGATGACGAGGGCGTTTATCCGGAACTGACAGAAAATGGCATCAAGGTAATGTCAATCAACCTTCTGATGCCGGATCCGGAAGCACCGGTGATCTGGCGTGGACCGGTAATCGCAAATATGGTTAAACAGTTCTGGAAAGATGTTATCTGGGGCGAACTGGACTACCTTCTGGTAGACATGCCTCCAGGAACCGGCGATGTACCGCTGACCGTATTCCAGTCCCTTCCGGTAGATGGAATCGTGATCGTGACCTCTCCGCAGGATCTGGTTAAACTGATCGTGAAGAAAGCGTTCAACATGGCAGGCGCAATGAAGATTCCGGTACTGAACATCATCGAGAACTACAGCTACCTGAAATGTCCGGACTGCGGCAAAGAAATCCCGGTATTCGGCAAGAGCAAAATCGAGGAAGTAGCAGATGAGTTTGAGGTACTGGTAGGCGGCAAGATGCCGATCGACCCGACTCTGACTGAGTTTTCCGACGCAGGTGAGTTCGCCAAAGCACGCAATCCATATCTGGATGCAGCATTGGAGACAATCCAGCTGCTCAAGATCAAAGAGAAGAGTGAATAAAATGAGAAAGCGGCGGCCTGAGAGGGCCGCTGTTTTTGTGGGAAGAAGCAAGATATACACCGAAACCAGTGATTTATTCAGCAGTATAAATCTAGAATATAGATTTCTATCAGGAGAGATTACATGCATAAAGTGTATGATGAGAATGCTATATTTGTGATAATATATAATTTGACTTTTGGCGATAATAGTTCTAGTATAGAGTGAAATGATAGCAATATGTTAGCTGAGTATCTTCCTAAACTGTTAGCAAACGAACCTTTTTTTGTTTTTGACTAAATGAAAAAGTGGTGATTAACTCACCATTTTTCTAAAAATCTTAAACACTGAATTTGCCGTTACTGGAATCGGACTATATTTTGGATTTAATGAAACAAGCTCCATGTTACCTTGTGTAATGTGGAGCTTGTTTTAGTATTTTATAAGTATCTGATTGACATGAAATATAACATTTTATATAATTTTGAAAAGAAAGAATGTTATAATTTGCGGGGG
>CAZEPO010000132.1:4554-5740 GCA_964514125.1 uncultured Lachnospiraceae bacterium | reverse complement strand
AAAGTATAGAAATTAGAATCCATATCCTTTGAGAATTTCGTTGGCTTTGTCTGTGTCATCGCATACGCACAGAACTGTGTATGCACCTGCACTTTTGATGATTGCTGCGTCCAGTTTTTCTACTTCGCCCTGATTGTAGGAAGCGTAGAGAGAAGACTGGTTGTCAACACGAGTTTGGAACAATTTTTCTACATTTGCAGTGTTCTTGGCATCGGTACTTTTGACAACAGCAACTTCACATGCAGTAGCACCGGAGCTTGCATAAGCAACGCCTTCTGCAATATCGCTTGCTTCAAAGAAGTAGATGGACGGAAGCATATCGGAAGCAGTTTCGCTCAGTGTGTCGCTGGTAACGGTTGCGAGAAGCTCGCTGGCAAGTTTTGCAGTGTCAACGGAAACCTCTTTTTCTTTTCCGCCGCAGCCTGTCAGACCAAGTACAAGAAGTGTAGTGCACAGAAGTGCAGTAAATAACTTTTTCATAAAAATCTCCTTTTCTTTTTTCATAAATTTTGTTTTATAAACATAATGACAGAATCGCAGGTGTGCAGTGCACGAAACGATTCGTCGGTCATTTTTAGATACTTGTATCAGACTCAGTTTCGAGTTCGGATTCTGTCTCTGATTCCGATTGCTTGTCAGAATCAGTGTCAACTGTAATATAATGACTCTTCATGTAATCCAGCATCTGTTTGCAGTATTTTTCATAGATGTGTACACCGTCACTTGATGCGCCGTCAATCAGAGCACCATATCCATTGCTGAGAAATTCATTGAGATCCAGGTAATAGAATCCCTGCTCCTCGCAAATCTGCAGCAAGATGGAATTGATCTTGTCAACGTTTGCATTGTTGACGTAGGAACCGGTCGTTACCTTGGCTTCTTCGACATAGATACAGCTACAGATATAGAAGATGGCATCTGGCTGAATCTCACGGAAACGGCTGGTAGCAGAGACGAAGAGATCATGGAAGGAATCCCAGTCATATTCACCCAGATCGTTCGCACCGAGCATAATATATACCTTATTATATTGGCCGCCGGAAAGTGCAGCAGCTACGGTGATATTGCCGTCGATTGTTGAGATGATCGGTTCGGATGCCATCTTGGAGATGGACATGCCGACACTGGTGAAAAACTGTCCCTGTGTGATGCCGGAAGCGTTGCGGAAGCCTTCCATACGGGAATC
>CAZEPO010000132.1:0-4454 GCA_964514125.1 uncultured Lachnospiraceae bacterium | reverse complement strand
CTTCTGTAGAAATAGTTGTCTGATTCATAACAGCACTGTGTGAGATCATTGTAACGACCAGCTTGCCCTCAAACAATACAAGCACGACAATGACTATGAGTAAAAGCTGCAGAACAATCGCGTCCTGTTGCTTTTTTCGTCTTCGTTTCTTTGATTTCATAAGATTATTATCTCCCATACCCCTTATTTGAGCTTATGTATTATAAATAGGAAAGTAAATACAATATCGCAATACTATATTATATAAGAATCGACCGCAAAGTCAAGCGAATCGTCGGAAGATGCCGAAAAAAATCGAAACGAGAAAATATATTTGCTAATCGGGTGGCGTTATGTTATCATGATTCAGCAAGTATTGTCTATTATAATTACAGGAGTATAAAGCAGAATGATTTTTAGCAGTTTATTATTTTTGTTCCGTTTTTTACCGGCTGTTCTGGTGTGTTATTATGTGGTTCCGCGCAGTCTGCGGAATCTGGTATTGTTTTTGTTCAGCCTTTTGTTTTATGCCTGGGGAGAACCAGTCTATATTGTGCTGATGCTGGTATCGATTCTGGTATCCTACACAGGCGGTATTGTCGTAGACCGGCTGAAACGTCAGGGACGGCCGCGTGCAGCGAAGACAGCGTTGGTTGTTTCTTCTGTGATCAGCCTTTCTCTGCTTGGATTTTTCAAGTATGCGGATTTTGTGATCGGTACAGTCAATAGTGTGACAGGAGCAGGATTTGACCTGCTGAAAATTGCACTTCCGATCGGTATTTCTTTTTACACGTTTCAGACAATGTCCTATACGATCGATGTCTATCGCGGAGAGGCCAGTGTACAGAAGAATCTGATCTCATTCGGAGCATATGTTGTGATGTTTCCGCAGCTGATTGCGGGACCGATCGTGCAGTATAAGACGATTGATCAGCAGCTGCGAAGCCGCAGAGAGACAGCAGAGGAATTTGCGGAGGGTATTCACCGTTTTATGCTCGGTCTTGGCAAAAAGGTGCTGTTGGCAAACAATGCAGGAGCGCTTTGGGATTCTATTCAAGCGATGTCTTACGCCGAATTACCGGCGCTGACTGCATGGATGGGTCTGACTGCATATACGTTCCAGCTGTATTTTGACTTTTCCGCATATTCTGATATGGCGATCGGACTGGGTCATATGTTTGGTTTCGAGTTTCTGGAAAACTTCAATTATCCATACATCTCCAAGAGCATCACGGAGTTCTGGAGAAGATGGCATATTTCTCTGAGTACATGGTTCCGTGATTATGTCTATATTCCGCTTGGCGGCAATCGTGTAAATAAGCTGCGCCATGTGCGGAACATTCTGGTAGTCTGGCTTTTGACCGGAATCTGGCACGGTGCCAGCTGGAACTTTGTGCTTTGGGGCATTTACTATGGCATATTGCTTTTGCTGGAAAAATTTGTGTTTGGACGTTTTCTAGAGAAGCTGCCGTCGATCCTGCGGCATATTTACTGCATGTTTTTCGTTATGATCGGCTGGAACCTGTTTGTGTTCGATGATATGGGCAGAGGCCTTTCCTTTATGAAAGCATTGTTTGGCGGTTATGGTCAGGGACTGCTGAACCGGGAGACCATTTATCTTCTTTATAATAATATTGTGCTGCTGGTGCTTTTGATCCTGGGCAGTACGCGACTTCCGAAAAGACTTGGAACTGCGATCACTGCACTTTTGCAGGAGAGAGAAGGGATTCTAACGATACTCAGAAATGCGTTTTATGTAGTTATCTTTTTCCTGTCGGTAGCGTGGCTGGTCGATGCGTCTTACAATCCGTTCCTGTATTTCCGCTTCTAAGCAGGCAGTTTATTTCGCAGGAGTTTGAAAAAAGACAGCATTTATTTGATTAGAAGAGGTATAATGTTATATGAGTAAATTACAATCGTGGAATACGGTTACAATGTTTTGTGTTTTGATCTTTGGGTTCACGGCAGCGACGCTGATCAAGCCGAGTACAGAGTATTCGGAGACTGAGAACCGTACGCTGGCGCAGATGCCGAAGGCAACGCTGAGCTCCATCTTTGACGGTTCGTTTGAGTCGGATTATGAAACCTATCTGACGGATCAGTTTGTTGCCCGTGATCAGTGGATCGGACTGAAGACAACAGCGGAACGCGCAATGCTCAAACGAGAAAGCAAGGATATTTATTTTGCAGAGGATGGATATCTGATTGAAAAGCATACCGGTTCTTTCAGCTCGGATACGGCAGAACTGAATGTGCGTGCACTTAGTACATTTGCAGCACAGTATGCAGACGTATTTGGAACAGATCATATGGCTTTTATGGTTGTACCAAATGCAGTGAAGGTGCTGGAAGATAAACTTCCGCCGTTTGCTGCTCCGTATGATGAAGATCTTTATCTGCAGAAGATTGCAGCGGCACTGCCGGAGGGCACCTGGTTCGATGCCGGAAGTGTGCTGAAGGAACATGCGGCAGAGGATATTTTTTATCGGACCGATCATCACTGGACGACCAAAGCAGCATTTTATGTATATCAGAAATGGGCAGAGGCACAGGGAATGGAAGTACCGTCTGCGGCAGAGTATCAGATTGAGACTGTGACAGAGGACTTTGAAGGCACGATTCAGTCGAAGCTTGGCATCGATGCACAGGCAGATACAATTGAGCTGTACAAGCAGGTGGAGGATATCTTTTATACCGTACAGGTGAATGGACAGGAGGAAATTTCCTATAATCTCTATGATCAGATGGCACTGAGTACGAAGAGCAAATATGATGTATTCTTTGGCGGCAATCAGGCAAGAGTGACCTTGAAGACACGAAATGACAATGGAAAGAAGATTCTTGTGATCAAGGATTCCTATGCACATTGTTTTGTACCGTTCCTGCTCAGTGATTTTGCTGAGATTGAGATGATCGATATTCGTTATTACAATCAGAAGCTCAGTGACCTGATCGCTGAGGGTGGTTATACAGATCTGCTGTTTTTGTACAATGCATCTGGTTTTGCAGAGGATACAGCAATCAGCAGACTGACTTACTAAAGAAAGGAGAAGAGAGATGAGCGTAGCAGATAAGATTTTTATTGATATGTGTAAAGACATTATGGAGAACGGAGTCAGCACCGAGGGCGAAAAAGTTCGCCCGAAATGGGAGGACGGCACTTCTGCTTATACGATCAAACGTTTTGGTGTGGTGAACCGTTATGACCTACGTAAGGAATTTCCGGCTATGACACTGCGCCGCACCGGTCTGAAAAACGCATTTGATGAGCTTCTCTGGATCTGGCAGAAGAAATCCAACAACATTCATGATCTTGGCAGTCATATCTGGGACAGCTGGGCAGATGAAGAGGGCAGCATCGGCAAAGCCTATGGCTATCAGCTGGGTGTGAAGCATCAGTATAAGGAAGGTATGATGGATCAGGTGGATCGTGTGCTTTATGATCTCAAAAATAATCCATACAGCCGCCGGATCATGACCAATATCTATGTACATGCAGACCTGCATGAGATGAATCTTTATCCGTGTGCATACAGTATGACCTTTAATGTGACCAAAGAAAAAGACAGTGAGAAGCTGACGCTTAATGCAATCCTGAATCAGCGTTCCCAGGACGTCTTGACTGCGAACAACTGGAATGTTGCGCAGTATGCGTTGCTGGTCCACATGATGGCACAGTGCTGTGATATGCAGGTGGGTGAACTGGTGCATGTGATCGCAGATGCACATATTTATGACCGTCATATTCCGCTGGTGCAGGAGCTGATCACGCGGGAGACCTATCCGGCACCGAAGGTATGGCTGAACCCGGAAATCAAAGATTTTTATGCATTTACCGTGGACGATCTTCATGTAGAGGATTATGTGACCGGACCGCAGATTAAAAATATTCCGGTAGCAGTATAGAGACAATCAACAGATACAGATTCTGCCTGGCAGAAGAAAGAATAGGAGAAAAGAAATGAATCTTATCGTAGCAGTAGATAAAAACTGGGCAATTGGCTGCAACAATAAATTACTGGTCAGCATTCCGTCTGATATGAAATTTTTCAGAGAGACAACGACAGGCGGCGTTGTTGTATTTGGCCGCAAGACACTGGAGACATTTCCGGGCGGACGTCCTCTGCCGAATCGTACCAATATTGTACTGACCAGAAATGAGGACTATGAGGTGAAGGGTGCGACAGTCTGCCATTCCGTAGAGGAAGTGCTGGAGGAGCTGAAGCAGTACAAAGACGAAGAAATCTATATTATCGGCGGTGAGACTATCTATCGTCAGTTCCTGCCGTACTGCAATCTGGCACATGTCACAAAGATCGACCATGCATTTGAAGCAGATGCATATTTCCCGAATCTCGATGAGATGGAAGACTGGGAGATCACAGCAGACAGCGAGGAACATACCTACTTTGACTTGGAATATCAGTTCCTCAAATATGAGCGCAAAAAAGCATAGGACGCTGCTTCTGTAATCA
>CAZEPO010000131.1:0-5758 GCA_964514125.1 uncultured Lachnospiraceae bacterium | reverse complement strand
ATGAAGCACGCTGGAAAACAATGTATCACGCAGAAGTATTCGTAGGTCTTGATCCGGAATTCATGGTAAAAGCTCACCTTCTTATTCCGGAAGGAGAAGAGAACATCATGTACAACTGGATGCTGAACTTCCAGTACATGAGCGATGAATACGTAAAAATGTACAAAAACTCCAAAGCAGTAGGCGATGGCAAAGAAGCTGATATCTACATCTTCTCTGACCCGCAGTGGACACCGCAGGATCGTCCGGACGTTGATTACAGCTGCCTGAGCGACCCGCTGACACTCTGCTACTTCGATACAAACGAAAACTGTGCTTGTATCCTTGGTATGAGATACTTCGGTGAGCACAAGAAAGGTACTCTGACAATGGCTTGGGCTATTGCTAACCGTAACGGATATGCTTCCTGCCACGGCGGACAGAAAGAGTACACACTGGCTGACGGTTCCAAATATGTTGCATCTGTATTCGGTCTGTCAGGATCTGGTAAATCTACACTTACACATGCAAAACACGGCGGCAAATATGGTGTAACAGTTCTTCATGATGACGCTTTCATCATCAACACAGATACTTGTGCATCTGTAGCTCTTGAGCCGACATACTTCGATAAGACAGCTGACTACCCGACAGGCTGCGCTGACAACAAATACCTTCTGTCTGCACAGAACTGCTCCGCTACTCTTGATGAGGAAGGCAAGCTTCAGCTGGTTACAGAGGATATCAGAAACGGTAACGGCCGTGCGATCAAATCCAAACTTTGGTCCCCGAACCGTGTTGACAAGATCAACGAGCCGGTTAACTCTATCTTCTGGATCATGAAAGACCCGACAATCCCGCCAGTAGTAAAACTGAAAGGTTCTGCTCTTGCATCTGTTATGGGTGCTACACTGGCTACAAAGACTTCTACAGCAGAGCGTGTTGCAGCAGGTACAGACCTGAATGCACTTCGTATCGTTCCGTACGCTAACCCGTTCAGAACATACCCGCTGGTTAACGACTATGAGAAATTCAAAAAACTCGTAGAAGAGAAGAACGTAGACTGCTACATCGTTAATACTGGTGACTTCATGGGTACAAAGGTTAAACCGGCTGATACACTTGGCATTCTTGAGACAATCGTTGAGAAGAAAGCTCAGTTTGAACAGTGGGGACCGTTCGAAGATATCGAGATCATGAACGACTGGTCTGGCAAGACAGCAGACTTCACACCGAACATGGACGATCCGGAATACAAAGCAGCTCTTAAGGGCGCTATGGAAAACCGTGTAAACGCAGTAGCTAACTTCAACACAGCTAAGGGCGGATACGATGCACTTCCGGAAGAAGCACTTGCAGCAGTTCAGAAACTGGTAGATGCTCTTGCATAATTGATTCTCTGATTCAATTTTAGTGCATTTTTAAAGGACCGTATCAAAAGTATTTATTGCTTTTGGTACGGTCTTTTTGTAAAATAGGAATTACGAAAGGAGGTCATCTCATGAATGATTTTAAAGAATGGCTGTCGGATTATCTTCGCTATTTTTTGCTGATCCTGGCAGCGCTTCTGGTTCTGGCATTGGCAGTGATCGGTTTTCGTGTATATCAAGCTGTGACATCTCCAAATGTAGGGGACGCTGACAGTATAGAGATCTTGACCGAACCAGACACAATGACTGATTCGGAGTCTGAATCAGTGCTTACAACAGATACTGAGCAGACTGCAGAATCCAAGACGGAAGAGGAAACAGCGGACAGCTTCGCTGCACAGACTGAACAAACTCTTGCAGAGGGCGAAACTTCTGTTGGAGCACCAGACAATACAGCTGCACAGCAGGAAGGAACTACAGAACAGACAAATTCTGCTGAACAGACACAGGTTCCGTCAGAGGCAGAGACATCCGTACCAGCTGAGACAACAGCGGCAACCGAGTCAGCTTATGAACCAATTTATAAAACACTCAAAGGTTCCTGCTATATTCGCAGCGGTCCAAGCATGGAAGCAGATATCATTGGAGAATATATGTACGGAACAACCGTCGAGTTTCTGGAGGATGTAGGAGGCTGGTACAAGGTGCAGATCGATGGAATGGTCGGTTACATGGGAGCCAGATTCTTCTAAAAACAAAAAAATAGACAAAAAAGCGAGTCGTTTGTATTTTTTTTAAAGCATAACGCCCTGTGATTGACAGGAAAATCACAATTTAGTATAATGTGAAATAATAAGACAGGTGTGTCAAAAAGTTGAAAAAGAGGACAAAACGTGGACGAACATGAAATTTCTAAAGCTGTAGTCAAACGACTGCCGCGGTATTATCGGTATTTAGGCGATCTGATGGAAGCCAAGGTAGAGCGAATCTCTTCCAATGAGCTTAGTGATATGATGAACGTGACTGCATCGCAGATCCGTCAGGATTTGAATAACTTTGGTGGATTTGGTCAGCAGGGTTATGGCTATAATGTCAAATATCTTTACAATGAGATTGGTAAGATTCTTGGACTTGATCAGATTTACAATATGATCATCATTGGAGCCGGTAATCTTGGACAGGCTCTGGCTAATTATGTCAAATTTGAAAAGCGAGGTTTTTGGATTAAAGGAATTTTTGATGTCAATCCGCGTCTGCGTGGAATGACTGTCAGAGGAATTGAGATTCGTATGACAGATGAACTGGGGCAGTTTATTCGAGACAATGAGATCCAGATCGCAGCACTTACCTTACCGAAAAATGGTGCAGAAGAGCTTGCGCCGATTCTTGTAGAGAATGGAATCAAGGCAATCTGGAATTTTGCTCATACAGATCTGCAGGTGCCTGACGATGTGGTCGTAGAAAATGTACATCTTTCCGAGAGTCTGATGCAGCTTTCCTACAATCTTAACCACAGAGACAAAAAAATCAAATGAGAAAAGCGACAGGTCGGCAGGAGTTTCCTATCCGGCCTCTTGTTTTGTCCGAATAAACAACACTTTATTGAATAACGATACAGCATACAGGTTTACTGTCATCAGGAAGGAGCTCCGATGGAACTTTTATTAAATGCAGCACAGATGAAACAATATGACAGAGACACCATCGATAAAATCGGAATTCCATCGATGGTTTTGATGGAACGTGCAGCACTCTGCTTTGTAGAAGAGCTTGCGCGGCATGCATTCGATCTATCCTCTGTCCTGATTTTGTGCGGATCAGGCAACAATGGCGGGGATGGATTCGCAATCGCACGTTTGCTTTCCGAAAAAGGAGTGACAGTTCGTACTGCATTTGTTGGAAAAGACAGTTCGATGACGGAAGAAACTGCCATGCAGCGCAGAATCTGTGAAAATTATGGAATCAAAATCTGCACTGATTTTCAGGCTTTTGAATATACTACTATAGTAGATGCCATTTTTGGCATCGGACTTTCCAGACCAGTTGAGGGACATTATGCGGAATTGATCACATGGGTCAATGAGCAAAAAGCTGCTAAAGCTGCGGTCGATATCCCGTCCGGTATATCGGCTGACTCAGGAAAAATACACGGAACAGCAGTAAAAGCTGATCTGACAGTGACCTTTGCCTGCCGCAAAATCGGCCAGATCCTTTATCCAGGTGCAGAATACTGCGGAGAAGTGATCTGCAGAAATATCGGCATCCTGCCAGAACGGCTTCCTGCCAGCAACGTTTCAGCAGACGTATTTACCTATGAAAAAAGTGATCTGCACAATCTGATCCAAAGAACCCCCTATTCAAATAAGGGAACTTATGGTAAAGTACTTCTCATCGCAGGCAGTCAGGGAATGAGCGGGGCAGCCTGTCTGGCAGCGACAGCTGCCTATCGCAGCGGATGTGGGCTGGTGCGAGTCTTTACACCGGACTGTAATCGCCAGATTCTTCAGACTGTGCTTCCAGAAGCAATCGTGACTGCTTATTCAGAGCAAGAAATACCGCTGACTCTTTTGCGACAGTCAATGGAATGGGCAGATGTGATCGGAATCGGTCCCGGCCTGGGCACAGCACAGACGGCACAGCGCATTCTGGAAACCGTGCTGCGTGAATCCAAAAAGCCGATGGTCATCGATGCAGACGGGCTGAATCTGCTCAGTGTTCAGCCGGCACTTCTGCATTTTGCCAAAGCTCCTGTCATCCTTACACCGCATATTGGTGAAATGATGCGTTTGACAGAACGGCAAAAATCTGATATTACAGAGGATATAATTTTTGCGGCATCCTCCTATGCGAAAAAATACGGAATCATCTGTGTACTCAAGGATGCCAGAACCGTTGTTTCAGACGGGCAGAAAAATTATTTAAATACATCAGGCAATCACGGAATGGCTGTTGGCGGTTCCGGGGATGTGCTGACCGGAATCATCTGCGGACTGCTCGCACAGGGAATGGATCCTTTTCATGGTGCTGCTCTGGGCGTATATCTGCATGGACTGGCAGGTGATCTGGCACGCAAAAAACTCAGCGCGTACAGTATGATCGCAGGAGATATCCTGAATCAGCTGGGTCAGGTACTGAAAGAAGCGGAAAAGATGCCATGCGGCATCTCAGGAGGAATTTATGAAACATAATGGCAGAATCACTGCGTACATTCATATGGATGCAGTTGCTTTTAATTTTGAAAGTATGAAAAATCATCTGGACGATGGCAAAAAAATCATTGCAGTTGTAAAAGCAGATGGCTACGGACATGGAGCAGTTCCGGTAGCAGAACTGATCGAACAGTATGATTACATATGGGGATTTGCAGTTGCTGCAGTCGAAGAGGGTATGGCACTGCGTGACGCTGGAATAACCAAACCAATCCTTATCCTTGGTTATTCATTCGAAGAAGATTATGCCACAATGGCGGCCAACGGCATGCGTCCGGCAATCTTTACTTGGGAAATGGCGGCCGCTTTTGATGAAGCAGCCAGAAAACTCGGTATCTGTGCGCCGATCCATCTTGCGGTTGATACCGGAATGTCCAGAATCGGATTTGCAGATACGGAAGAAAGCGTTGAGACTGCGATCAGAATCAGCGAGCTGACACATCTGCAGATTGAAGGCGTTTTTACACATTTTTCGAAAGCAGATGAATTGGATAAAACCTATACACATATGCAGCTGAATCGTTTTGTACGATTCTGTGACCAGCTCGAAGCACATGGACTGATGCCGTTTCTGCGCCACTGCTCCAATAGTGCAGGCATTCTGGAGATTCCGGAGGCACATCTTGATATGGTACGCGCCGGCATTACCATCTACGGTTTGTATCCGTCGGATGAAGTCTGCAGAGAGATGCCCCTCAAGCCAGCGATGGAACTAAAATCACATATTATCTGTCTGAAAACCATCGAAGCAGGTACTTCTGTCAGCTATGGCGGTACCTTTGTGGCAGAACATCCGATGCGGATTGCTACGATTCCGGTAGGCTATGCAGACGGATATCCGAGAAGCCTCAGCAGCAAAGGCTTCGTACTGATCCGCGGTAAACGAGCACCGATCATCGGCAGAGTCTGTATGGATCAGTTTATGGTTGATGTGACAGATATCGAGGCAGAACTACTCGATGAAGTCACTCTGCTTGGAAAAGATGGAACAGAGGAGATCACTGTGGATGAGTTGGGTGAGCTCTCCGGTCGTTTCCCATATGAATTTGTATGCGTTATCGGTAAACGCGTTCCGCGAATCTATATCAAATAAAGATAACAGTTCAAAACTAACCGCCAAAATACTTTGCTCTGAACTGTTACCAAATAAAAATACCGCCGAAAATCAATTCACACATGAATATACCAAAGAAACAGGGA
>CAZEPO010000130.1:0-5765 GCA_964514125.1 uncultured Lachnospiraceae bacterium | reverse complement strand
TGGCTTCTCTTTTGCGGAACATACGTCCGAGGGTTGTCTTAATTGCATAGGGGAATTGTCGGATCTGTATGAAACCGGTTCGGATACTTAGATAAAGTCCGACACCGATGATACAGATCATAGCCGGAACGCCCCAGATAAAACCGTTCACGGCACTGTTGATTCTTTCAATTGTCTGTAACATAAAAAATCCTTTCTCTTTCAGTCTACTGCTTTAAAGCGACATTATCCTCTATCATAGCACAAAAATTTGTTGATGTATACGAAAAAATACGTTGAATAAGCGAGTTTAGGAATTCTGACGGCGATACGCGTTCGGTGTAATGCCGGTTACACGTTTAAAGACGGTAATAAAATAATTGTAGTCTTTGAAGCCGCACAGTGATGCAATCTCTGTGATCGAGAGCTCCGCCTGTGCAGTGAGCAGTTCTTTTGCCTTATTGACGCGCATCTTTCGGACATGCTCCGCGATGCCCATTCCATAATTTTGCCGTGCGATTTCATAGAGCTGTGTTTTGCCGATTTGAAAGTGTCGGCAAATAGAGAGCGCATCGATCGGCTCTGCAAAGTGTTCTGAGATGTAGGCATCAATCTGGACTGGAAGTGCCTGCTGCTTCAGGACAGCCATTCGTTCCAGACATAAATAAGAAGCAACTGCCTGCAGAATATGCGAAGCTGAGGTAATATAGTCCTCCGAGACGAGTTTTTGCTTTCGGGCGGTCTCATGAAGCAGAGCAGGATCAAGCTGGTAGCTGCTGCATAAAGCATCAATGACTGCGAAACCTTCCTCATAGGAGGAATAGCAGAAGACATGGCCGAATAGCAGGTAGCCGATCACAATATTCCCCATAAAAAGCGGAGCAATGCTCTCGGTAAGTCCGGCATGGCACCGATAGGTATAGGCAAGATGACGTTTGGCTGCAATCTCACAGGCATGCTGATCGCAGCGAAGACATTCCGTAGCACCTGCCGGATCTGTGCGGATCAGCTGGCAGAACGGCGCGATCTCCTCCGGATAGGAGACCAGCTCCTGAAAGGATTCGTCAAAAACGGTAATACGGATACCGGTCATTTTGTAAAAGTCTTTTAAAAGAGATTCCAGCTTGGTAAGGTCAAAGGACGAAATCATAGTTTTTCTCCTGCAAAATAGGTTGTATCAAGAACAGGAAGCACTGATTATTTTAAATGAAAACAGGCTGACTGTCTGACAGAAGTATCATAACACGAACGAAGCCGGAACAAAAGGGAAAGATGTATTCTTCTGCGAACAAATTCAAAGTAAAAAGAACAGAAATCTATATCAGTCTGTGTCAGGATAAGCTACAATAGAAACAGCGATATTTGTAAAAACGTGTACGAAAGGAGTTTGAATATGAAAAAGAAAATGACATTTGCGCTGGCATTTTGCAACCGTGGATTTATGCCGGGTGAGCTGATCTATGGAGCAAGAGAGGATATGATCAAGGCGGTTACTGATGCCGGCTATGACTATATCGCAATGGATGCAGAGCTGACACGATACGGCGGAATTGAGACAAGAGATGAGGGACTTCTCTATGCGAAGTGGCTCAAAGAGCATGAGGGACAGTATGACGGCGTAATCTTCTCAATGCCGATCTTTGCAGACGAGAACGGTGCGATCACGGCGCTGCAGGATGCAGGAGTACCGATCCTGATGCAGGCTTATCCGGATGAGATCGGCAAGATGGATTTTGCTCACAGAAGAGATGCGTTCTGCGGCAAGTTTTCTGTGACAGATGTGTTCACACAGTATCAGGTTCCGTTTACCGTTATGAAACCGCATGTCGTACATCCGCTTTCGGCGGCATTTGCACAGAATCTGAAGGACTTTGCTGCGATCTGCCGTGTGGTCAATGGTATGAAACGCTTCAGTGTAGGCTGCATCGGTGCAAGAACGACTGCATTCAAGACGGTTCGTTTTGACGAGATCACACTACAGAAGTATGGCATTACAGTAGAGTCATTTGACCTTTCCGAATTGATGTTTAAGGTTTCCAAGAAACAGGATCAGGATGAGGCTGTTCTGGAAAAAGTCAAGAGACTGGAAGCTTATACGGATTTCTCTCGTGTGCCGGAGGCAAACAAGCTGATGCTTGCGAAAATTTCCGTTGTTATTGATGAATATATCGAAGAGTATCATCTGGATGCGATCACACTGCGCTGCTGGAATGAGATGGAGACTTATCTGCGCGTCTGTCCGTGTGTACTGCTCAGTGAACTCAATGACAGAGGTATTGTGGCATCCTGTGAGATTGATATGTGTTCTGCAATTACAATGCGTGCAATGAATCTGGCGAGCGAGGAGCCGACAGCGGTACTTGACTGGAATAACAATTATGGTGAGGACGAAAATAAGGTAATCCTGTTCCACTGCGGTCCGGTGGCACAGAGTCTGATGACAGCCAAAGGAACTGTGACAGAGCATAAGATGTTCGCGAAGAATGATCCGGGCTCCGGCTGGGGCTGCAACGAAGGACGGATCAAGGCATTTCCGATGACAATGTCGAACTGTCAGACGAAGGACGGCAAGATTGTTGTCTACGCAAGTGAGGCTCAGTTTACCGATGACCCGATCGAAGAAGGATTCTTTGGCTGCGGCGGTGTTGCAGAGATTCCGGATATGCAGGACAAGATGATCCGTTTGGCAAGAGGCGGATTCAAACATCATACATCCGTCGGTGTCGGACATATGAAAGAAATCCTCAAGGAAGCATTTACGACTTATCTGAATTACGAATGGGTTGATATTGATTGATAGAGTATCTGCATCGTGTTTGGAGGCAGATTCAGAGAGGCAGGAGGAAGGCAGTGAAGATAGCAGGTTTGGACATTGGCACCACCGGGTGCAAGTGTACCGTATTTAATGAAAAAGGAGAATTTCTCGGCAATGCGTATCGGGATTATCCGGTCAAGCGTGCAGTGTCCGGTCATGAGGTAGATGTATCGACTCTTATGGACGGCGTATATGGTGCGATTTCCGAGATGACAAAGCAGTATCCGGATATCGCAGGCATCGGCGTGACCAGCTTCGGGGAAGCGTTTGTCATGGTGGATGAAGCGGGCAGACCGCTGCATCCGGCGATGCTTCTGACCGATCCGCGCGGACGGGAAGAATGTCAGGAACTGGTAGACAAACTTGGCGCAGAGCGTATTGCCTATCTGACCGGAAATCGCCCGCATGAAATGTACAGTATCTCGCGTATGATGTGGCTGCGCAAAAATCGACCGGATCTTTATCAGAAGGCCAAACGCGTGCTTTTGATGGAGGACTATGTGGTCTATCATCTTTCCGGCAATGCACAGATTGATTATTCTTTGGCAGCCAGAACGATGGCTTTTGATATTCATACACTGGACTGGAGCGATGAAATCTTTGCGGCAGCAGATATTGATAAAGGTCTGATGTCAAAGACCGTGCCGACCGGTACACCGGCTGGCTGTGTGACAGAAGAGGCGGCTGCCAAAACAGGACTTTCCAGAGAGACGCAGGTGATCTCGATCAGCCACGATCAGGTGGCGGCTGCAATCGGAGCGGGTGCTTTTGACGGCAGTGTGGCAGTCGATGGAGCAGGCACTTCGGAATGTCTGACGCCAATCTATGACAAGATGCCGGAGATCAGCGTGATGAGCCAGGGACATTTTTCAGTCGTACCTTATGTTGTGCCGGGCAAATATGTGACCTACGCATTTTTACACACAGGCGGTGCACTTGTGCAGTGGTGTGTGGATAATCTGGCCAAAAAAGAAAAAGAGTGTGCAAAAGAGCTTGGCATTTCAGTCAATGAATATCTGGAGCAGAAGTATTTGGAAGTACACGGAGATGAACCGAGCGGACTTCTGATACTGCCGCATTTTGCGGGGGCTGCGACTCCGTATATGGATTCCGATGCCAAAGGTGCGATCGTGGGTCTGACCATGTCTACGACCGTAGAAGAGATTTACCGTGCATTTATGGAGAGCATCGCGTATGAAATGTATCTGAATAAGTGTGCGTTGGCAGGTCCGGAGATTCAGAAAATCCATGCTACAGGCGGCGGAGCCAAATCCAAGGTCTGGATGCAGATGAAAGCAGATGTGCTGAATGTGCCGATCACAGCACTGAAAACGGTCAATGCCGGTACAGTGGGCTGTGCAATGCTGACCGGAATTGCGGTAGGAATTTTCCGTGATCTTTCGGATGCGGCGGAGCATATGATCGAAGAGACAGTTACCTATCTGCCAAGACCGGAGATGCATCAGAAATACAGGAAAGAATTTGAGAGATACCAGAGAATGTATGATGCGGTACGGCCGCTGGTTTGATTTTGAAGCAGGAGACTGAACGGGAAATGTCCTGTGAAGGTATTCTGCTGTGAAAAGGAGAGAATAGGTATGAATCCTTATATTGGACATGATTCACAGGTTTATGGAGTGGAAGAGCATCGCCTCGTCGGAGGAAAAGGCGACGGTATGCGGATTTTTGAGGTAAATAACGGCAAGGGACTAGAGCTTACAATCTGTCCGGACCGCTGCGGTGATATCACAAGACTTCGCTTTCAGGGAATCAACTTGAGTTATTTTTCACCGTGCGGTTATGCGGCACCGGCTTATTATGAAGGTGTGGGAGACAAGTTTTTGAAGACCTTTACGGCCGGATTTCTGACCACCTGCGGACTGCAGTCGGTCGGTACGCCGGGTACCGATGCGGGAGAAGAACTGCCGCTGCACGGCTCCATCGGTCATCAGCCTTGTGAGCAGGCATACTGGACAGAGGAAGCAGGCAGACTGATCGTACATACATTGGTGAAGGATGAAACAATCTTCGGACGGAAACTGCGTCTTGCGCGGGAGATCATTGTCTCACTCGAAGAAAATTCCTTCGAGATTCATGACTCGATCGAGAATACAGGGGATAAGGAAGAACCGTTCGAGATTCTTTACCATATGAATATGGGATATCCGCTGCTGGATGAGGACAGTGAGATCACGATTCCTTCTGTAAACGTGAAGGGACGCGACGCACATGCACAGGAAGATATCGCCAACTGGATGAATATGGAAAAACCGACAGCTGGTTATCAGGAACGCTGCTACTATCATACATTTGAGAATGGCAATGGAAGCGCTGCGATTTATCAGCCGAAGCTGAACATTGGTCTGAAAATGGAGTTTGATGCCAATGAACTGGACGGATTTACCGAGTGGAAGATGATGGGCGTTCGGGATTATGTACTTGGACTGGAACCGGGCAACTGTACACCGGATGGCAGAGCTGCCATGCGGGAACAGGGTATGCTGAAATTTTTGAAGCCGGGTGAAAAGAAAGACTACGTTGTGAAAGTGAGTGTTGGCAACAAAAAGAAATAAAAGAAGTACCACGAATTGTAAGAATGTAACTAGGACGCCACCGCGTGGAAATTAAAATACTTCCTGTCTGACTGATTCGGAAGTGCAAGAAATTCTAAACTCCAGCGGCATATGCTAAAACCAAGAAATCCAAGATATAACTCGATGCTGCGCATCTCAAACAAATATCTTGGATTTCTTAGCGCATATGTCCGCTGAAGCAAGAATTTTAGCACTTCTTCATAGGTCAGCAGGAAGTATTTTAATTTCCACGCGTGGCTGTCTATGACAATATTCCAGCCGCCTTTTGCTAATAGCAAGCACCGGCGCAAACTCTTGGCGTCCTGTTATTTACAAAATAGGGAGTGATTCAAGCAGAAACACAACGATACAGCAGGCAGCGGCTACCGGGAAGAGTC
>CAZEPO010000129.1:2072-5825 GCA_964514125.1 uncultured Lachnospiraceae bacterium | reverse complement strand
AAGCTGCTTGTGCTGAGTATTCCGTATCAGAATGGCTGGACTGTCTATGTAGATGGAGAGCAGACGGAAGCAGTTCGTACCAACTATATGTATATTGGTATTCCGCTGACAGCGGGAGCGCATACGATCGAACTTGAATTTGCAATCCCGGGAGTGAAATATGCACTTGTCATTATGCCGGGTGCAGTGGTATTATTCATTGTGCTTTCTTTGGGATCTGTTATCCGAAGAAAAAGAAAGCATCGAAGAGAAACAAAGCATCAGAAACAATAGTCAGGAGATAAAAAACGTGTTATACTCAATTATAATTCCATGCTACAAATCATCTCAGACGATCCGTAAGGTAGTAGAGATGACCATGCAGGAGCTGGAACGATTAAACAAGAAAGAATATGAATTTGTACTGGTAGATGACTGTTCACCGGACGGCGGTGAGACGATGGCAGCACTGATGGGACTGGTGCGGGATTATTCCTGTGTCAGAGCTGTAGAGCTGGCCAAAAATGCCGGCCAGCACAATGCAGTGATGGCTGGACTCAATCATGCAAAGGGCGATGCGTTTATTGCAATGGACGATGATATGCAGACGCATCCGTCGCAGCTGAAATATCTGCTGGAAGAATTTGAAAAAGGATATGATATCGTTTATGGATATTATCCGCAGAAAAAGCACAGCAAGTTCCGCAACTTCGGAAGCTACGTCAACTATATGTCCGTGCGTATTTTGCTGAAAAAGCCGAAGGACCTGAAAACATCAAGCTTTTGGATCATCAAACGTTTTGTGCGCGATTATGCTGTGGAATATAAGAGTCCATATACACATCTGCAGGGATTGTTTTTGCGCACGACCCGAAATATCAGCTCAGTGCCGATCCAGCACTTTGAGCGTGAGGTAGGAACTTCCAATTATACATTCAAGAAGCTGATAAATCTGTGGTCCAACATACTTGGATTCTCTGTCGTGCCGCTGCAGCTTGCGATGTATGCCGGATTTTTCTTTGCAGCATTGGGACTGCTGGGAGCCGTTGGCGTGATCGTGCTGAAGCTGATCCGTCCGGCAACGTATATTGGCTGGCCGTCTATGATGGTTACAATCTGCTTTTTCTCAGGCATCAACCTGATGTTTATGGGAATGATCGGTGAATATGTAGGCAGGATTTTCCTTGGCATGAGCAAGACACCGCAGTATGTCGTGCGACAGGTGCATGAACAGGAGCATAAAGAAGAATAAAAGCAAACGTGTATCCCAAAGAAGGAGGGCACATGAAAAAATTGATGATTATGGGAGCTGGTATCTATCAGGTTCCATTGATAAAAAAAGCAAAAGAAATGGGAATTTATACCATTGTAGTCAGTATTCCGGGCAACTATCCTGGCTTTGCACTGGCTGATAAAATATATTATGAGAATACTGTGGATTATGAAAAAATTCTGGAGCTGGCACGCCAGGAACAGATTGACGGTATCGTGACAGCAGGTACCGATGTGGCAGTGATCACGATCGGTAAGGTCTGTGATGAACTGGGACTTTCCGGTCTCAGCTTTGAGGCAGCTCAGATTGCATCCAATAAGATTCTTATGAAAGAAAAATATGAAGAATACGGTGTGCGTACGGCAAGATTCCGTGAGGTAGCTTTTGCAGATGATATGTACGAAAAAGCAAAAGACCTGAATTTCCCGCTGATCTTCAAAGCTGTCGATACATCGGGAAGCAGGGGAATCATTCGTGTAGACTCGATCGAGGAGTTTGAAGCAGCCCGTGCCGTAGTAAAGGCCAATACCCGCACTGACTTTTTTATTATCGAAGAGTTTATCGAGGGAGAAGAGTTTGGCGCACAGGCATTTGTATACAATGGTGAGGTGAAATTTATCCTTCCGCATGGTGACTATGTGTTCCACGGAGACACTGGTGTACCGATCGGACATTTCGCTCCATACATGCTGGCAGATGAAGTGATCGAAGATGCCAAGATCCAGCTGGAAAAGGCAATCGAGGCGATGGGCTTGGACAACTGTGCGATCAATGCCGACTTTATTTTGAAAGATGGACAGACTTATGTGCTGGAGCTTGGCGGCAGATCAGGTGCAACCTGCCTGGCAGAGCTGGTATCGATTTATTATGGCTATGATTATTATGAAAAGCTGATACTCGCAGCACTTGGTGAAGAAGTTGCATTTCCAAAGGAACATGCGGTTCCGAATGCAAGTATGCTGCTCCGCAGCGAAAAAGATGGCGTGATCCGTTCAATGACGAACCGAAATGAGCCAGATGAAGATATCTATGAAGTCCAGTTTGATTATCAGCCAGGTGATGCAGTCAAAAAGTTCCATGTAGGACCGCATCGAATCGGACATGTGATCACAAAAGGAAAAACACTGGATCAGGCGGTAGAGAAATTGAATCTTGCATTGAGCCGGATTCAGATTGAGATTGAATAAAAATCTGAGTTTGATCGATTCAGACAGCGAGGAGAGACAGGATGGGAGAATATCAGCAGGTCTGCCATGAGTTTGCACCAGTGTACGATAAGAACAGCAGAGTCCTGATCTTAGGAAGCTTTCCTTCTGTAAAATCAAGAGAGCAGCAGTTCTACTACGGACATCCGCAAAATCGTTTTTGGAAGGTGCTGGCAGCGCTTACCGGTTATCCGATTCCGGAAACAATAGCAGACAAAAAGAAGATGCTGCTGGCAAATGGCATTGCGATTTGGGATGTAATCGCACAGTGCGAGATCATAGGTTCCAGCGACAGCAGCATCCGCAATGTAGTGCCGACTGATCTGGGGCAGCTGCTGCAGGAGGCAGACATCATACAGATTTATGCCAATGGAGGCACTGCGAAAAAATTATTTGAAAAATATCAGAAGAAAAACTGCAAAAGAGAAATCGTAGGCTTGCCATCGACCAGTCCGGCAAATGCAGCGTATTCGCTGGAACGGCTGGTAGAGGCATGGAGCTGCATCAAGAATGAATGATAAATAAAACACTCTGACTACCAACTGTGAATGAGCAGGTAGGCAGAGTGTTTTTGTGTTAGCGTGCTTTGTCAGTCTTGCTGGCGTACGCCTGCACCAGATGATACATTTCCGTAAAACCGATGTTGTTCAGATGTGCCAGTCGGCAGATGCTGTCGTTTTCCGGGTAATAAAAGGTTTCATTTTCGTGGGTACAGCATTTGATATCTGCCATGCCCCACGGCGTTTCAACTGCAAGAATGCGGCGCTCTAAGGTGGTGCGTTCCATTTTTTGCTTGCGGATACCGATCGTAGTGGTATTGCGGAAAATGATGGATTCCATCTGTCGCTGATCGCTTTCATCACAGATTACTTTCAAAAGCTGCGCAGGTCTGCTTTTTTTCATATAGATCGGAATACAGAAAGCGTCGCGGGCACCGGCTTCCAACAGCTGCTGCAGGGTGTAGGCGATCGCTTCGCCGGAGCAGTCATCGATATTGGTCTCCAGAGAAATAACCGTATCATGGGTCTCATCCGTAATCGGCCGAAGCAGCATGGCACGCAGGATACCGGTGGTAGGATAATGACGTTTGCCGGCACCAAAACCAGTGCGCAGAATCTGAAAATCTTCCGGTAGCTTTTGTGCAGTGCGGACTGCAGCAGCAATCGCAGCACCGGTAGGTGTAACCAGTTCGCCTTCAATTTCAGAGAGCTTCAGTGTCAGACCTTCATTGGCAGCGATGGCTGTTACAGCCGGAACCGGAACCGGTATGATGCCATGCTGACAGCGGATCTGTCC
>CAZEPO010000129.1:0-1972 GCA_964514125.1 uncultured Lachnospiraceae bacterium | reverse complement strand
ATGTTCCGGCTGACCATGCAGATACTGCATATCATGGTCGTGATTTTCATGTTTGGAATCAAGACGCACGTTGAAATCACAGGCACGGATACCGGATTTGAACACGTCACTGATCTCGATGGAGTATCCGGAGAGCGGGAGGCTGTCGAGCGCATTCATCAGTACCTGGCGGTCTGCACCAAGGTCAAGCAGCGCTGCTACGGTCATATCTCCGCTGATACCGGAATGACATTCCAGATATAAAACAGTAGAATTCATTGAATATACCTCGTATCTAAAAATTTGTTCGATATTGTTCTTATACTAGCACAGAATCGGGGAACTTCGCAAGGGTATCAGAAGAAATGCAGGAAAGGACAAATTTTTTATTGCAATGTGGGAAAAGCTACCTTATAATAAACAAGAAAAAATCATATGGGATTTTGGAGGGAGTCTGCAACGCTGCAACAGTGTTGGGACTTTTTTTGCTTTTTGCGCAAAAGAATGGAGAGATGACAATGGAGAGAGAGACAGTCGTAGTTCTTGATTTTGGCGGACAGTACAATCAGCTGATTGCACGGCGTGTCAGAGAATGCAACGTATATTGTGAGATTTATTCCTACAAGACAGACTTGGAAAAGATCAAAGCGCTGCAACCGAAGGGCATCATTTTTACCGGAGGTCCGAACAGCTGCTATGAACCGGGTGCGCCAGCCTATACAAAAGAGATTTTTGAGATGGGGGTTCCGATCCTTGGAATCTGTTACGGATCTCAGCTGATGATGCATACACTTGGCGGCAAAGTTGAAAAAGCACCGGTGAGAGAGTATGGCAAGATTGAGGTGTCCGTCAACACAAAGTCAAAACTGTTTGAGGGAGTATCCGAGAAAACGATCTGCTGGATGAGTCACAACGACTATATTTCTGAGCTTGCACCAGGATTTGTGATGAGTGCGCATACACCGGACTGCCCGTATGCGGCGATGGAAGATACTCAGAAACAGCTGTATGCGACCCAGTTCCACCCAGAGGTGCTTCACACAAAGGAAGGAAAGAAGATGCTTTCCAACTTTGTATATAAGATCTGTAAATGCTCAGGAGACTGGAAGATGGACTCCTTCGTCGAGGAATCGATTCAGGCAATCCGTGAAAAAGTCGGCAGTGGAAAAGTCCTTTGTGCGCTTTCGGGTGGTGTGGATTCCTCTGTGGCAGCAGTGATGCTCTCGAAGGCAGTCGGTTCCCAGCTGACCTGTGTATTTGTAGACCACGGCCTTCTGCGCAAAAATGAAGGCGATGAGGTAGAACAGGTCTTTGGTCCAAACGGCGCGTATGATCTGAACTTTATCCGCGTCAATGCACAGGAACGTTTTTACAGTAAGCTCAAAGGTGTGGAAGATCCGGAGCAGAAGCGTAAGATCATCGGCGAAGAATTCATCCGTGTATTTGAGGAAGAAGCGAAAAAAATCGGCAGAGTCGATTTTCTGGTACAGGGAACGATCTATCCCGACATCGTGGAGTCCGGCGTAGGCGGTGAGTCTACCGTGATCAAGTCACACCATAACGTCGGAGGTCTTCCAGACTATGTGGATTTTAAGGAAATTATTGAACCGCTGCGCAATCTGTTCAAGGACGAGGTGCGTCAGGCGGGCTTGGAACTTGGCATTCCAGAATACCTCGTATTTCGTCAGCCATTCCCGGGACCGGGACTTGGCGTGCGCATCATCGGCGAGGTAACTGCAGAAAAGGTAAAAATGGTGCAGGACGCTGATGCAATCTGGCGGGAAGAACTCGCAAAGGGCGGATTTGACAAACAGGTGAATCAGTACTTTGCGGCACTGACCAACATGCGTTCCGTAGGCGTCATGGGAGATGAAAGAACGTATGATTATGCGATAGCACTGCGCGCAGTCACAACGACCGACTTCATGACAGCGGAGAGTGCAGAGGTACCGTGGGAGATCATTGGCAAAGCCACAAGCAGGATCGTCAATGA
>CAZEPO010000128.1:4404-5841 GCA_964514125.1 uncultured Lachnospiraceae bacterium | reverse complement strand
GGTTATCGTGTTCAGTTCAACAGCGCGATCGGACCGTACAAGGGCGGAATCAGATTCCATCCGTCTGTTAATCAGGGTATTCTCAAATTCCTTGGTTTTGAGCAGATTTTCAAAAATTCACTGACAGGTCTTCCGATCGGAGGCGGCAAAGGTGGTTCCAACTTCGATCCAAAGGGCAAATCAGACCGTGAAGTGATGGCATTCTGCCAGAGCTTTATGACAGAGCTGTCCAAATACATCGGTGCAGATCAGGACGTTCCGGCTGGTGATATCGGTGTAGGCGGCAGAGAAATCGGATATATGTATGGACAGTACAAGAGACTGACCGGACTTTATGAGGGTGTTCTGACCGGCAAAGGTCTTACCTGGGGCGGATCTCTGGTTCGTACACAGGCAACCGGCTATGGTCTGGTTTATATCCTCGATGCAATGCTCAAGGATCACGGAATGGATCTGGCAGGCAAGACCGTTGTAATTTCCGGTTCCGGAAACGTAGCGATCTACGCAGCAGAGAAGGCACAGACACTCGGTGCAAAAGTAGTAGCGATGAGCGATTCCAACGGATACGTTTATGATGCAGAGGGCATCAAGCTCGATGTAGTCAAAGCGATCAAGGAAGGCCGCCGCGGCAGAATCAAAGAATATGCACAGGAAGTTCCGGGTGCAGTCTATACAGAGGGCAAAGGCATTTGGACGATCAAGTGTGACATCGCACTTCCGTGTGCAACACAGAATGAGCTGAATCTGGACGATGCCAAGGCATTGAAGGCAAATGGCTGTATCGCGATCGCAGAAGGTGCAAATATGCCGAGCACACGCGAAGCTACTGATTTTATCCTTGAATCCGACATGATGTTCCTTCCGGGCAAGGCTTCCAACGCAGGCGGTGTTGGTACATCTGCTCTGGAAATGACACAGAACAGCATGAGACTGAGCTGGACCAAGGAAGAAGTCGATGAGAAGCTTCATCAGATGATGAACGACATCTACGCAAAGATTTCTGATGCAGCGAAACGTTACGGTGTAGAAGGCAACTATGTAGTAGGTGCCAATATCGCAGGCTTTGAGAAAGTGGCAGATGCGATGATCGCACAGGGCGTTGTATAACAGCTGATTTCTAAGAGAAAACGATATAGATTACGATCAAAGGCGCCGTATGGTATGCAGCAAACATATCATACGGCGTCTTTTCTGTTGAAAATCCGGACCGTTTTTGTGCCGCTGGAAAAAGAGGTGGCAGACCAGAGGATTCTGGAGATCATCGAAACAGTAAATGCAAAGCTGTACATTGCAAAACAGAAAGACAGAGGTGCCGTGTGCGTATGCGCCGATCACAGAAGAAGTGCCGAAGACAAGACTTTACAATTTTTATGGCTCGACAGAATCCGGTTGTTCCTGTATTATAGATTTTAACCAGTATCCAGAAAAGCAAAACTG
>CAZEPO010000128.1:0-4304 GCA_964514125.1 uncultured Lachnospiraceae bacterium | reverse complement strand
GGAACCAAAGCTGTTTGTCGTGATGAAGGAAGGCGCTGTTTTTGATGCAGCAGTGATCCTTCAGTTCTTGCGTGAGCAGCTGGAACAGTACAAGGTGCCGAAGCTGGTTGTGCAGCTGGATCGACTTCCGCGCAGCAGCAACGGCAAGATTTTGAAACGGGAATTAAAAGAATGAAATTTTTTCATATCTCCGATCTTCATATCGGAAAAAAAGTATGCGGATTCTCCATGCTGGAGGATCAGCAGTTTATATTAGAACAGATCGCAGATCTGGCCCAGGAACATCAGCCGGACGGCATCTGGATCGCCGGTGATCTCTATGACAAGTCGATGCCCTCTGCGGAAGCAGTGGAGCTGGCAGATGAGTTTTTGTATCGGTTTGCCAAGATGCAGATTCCGGTGTGGCTCATCAGCGGTAACCATGACAGCGCTTCGCGCATCGCATACGGCGGCCGTATGATGGAACAGGCCGGCATTTTCGTGTCGCAGATCTTTGACGGCACGATGCAGAAGTATACAGTAGGTGAGGGGAAGCAGGTAGATATCTATCTGCTTCCATTTGTACGTCCGGCGCAGGTGCGCCGTTTTTATCCGGAGTGTACGATTGAGACGACACAGCAGGCAGTGGAAACCATTCTGCAGCATACCCAGCTGGATCAGGAGCATTGGAATGTGCTGCTGATGCATCAGTTTCTGGCAGGGGCAGCGGTCTGCGAATCGGAAGAGGTGTCGGTGGGTGGTTCCGATCAGATCGATGCCGCTGTGGTGAAGGAGTTTGATTATGTCGCACTTGGGCATCTTCATGGCCCGCAGAAGGTTGGTCGGGAGACGGTACGCTACTGTGGATCGCCGCTGAAATATTCTTTTTCAGAGGTGCATCACCACAAAGCGGTGACAGTAGTGGAATTGGCAGAAGATGGGGAAGCGCTTCCGACATATGAAAATGCAAGTGCTGGAAATCTGATTTATGAGAGTGAGAACGGAATCCGTATTTCGTCTCTGCCGCTGCTGCCGCGTCATGATATGCGGGAGATCCGCGGTCCGATCGAAGAACTGCTGAAGCCGGAAATCGCAGGGCTGGAAGCGGAGTGGCTGCAGAGTACAGCTGCAAGTCCGGAAGCAGATCCATTGCAGGATAGGGATACCAATGCCGCAGAATATACAGATGACAGGTCAGCGTGTACCTGCCGATATGACTATCTGCATGTGACGCTGACGGATCAGAAAGAGATACTTGATGCAATCGGACGGCTGCGCGATGTTTATCCGAATGTCATGCGGCTGGATTTTGATGCCGAAGGACGGCAGATGCAGGAGAGCGAAACGGTCACACTGGAAGAAAAAAGTCCGATGGAGCTGTTTGCAGAATTTTTTCAGCGGCAGAACGGATTTGAACTGAGTGAAGAACAGCGGGAGCTGGCGGAGCAGTTGTGGCGGAAGCAGGAAGGCGGTGAGCAGGCATGAGACCGGAAAAACTGACGATGTGTGCGTTCGGACCCTATGCGGGCAAGGTCGAAGTGCCTTTTTCAGCATTTGGTACACACGGAATTTATCTGATCACCGGGGACACCGGAGCCGGCAAGACTACGATTTTTGACGGAATCGTGTTTGCACTGTACGGCGAAGCCAGCGGTGACGTGCGAAAAGCCGATATGCTGCGGTCTGACTTTGCCGCGCCGACAGAAAAAACGTATGTGGAGCTGGTTTTTACCTGTCGGGAACAGACGTATACGGTGACGCGCAATCCGGAGTATCTGCGGCCGAAGGCACGAGGCGAGGGTATGACAAAGGAAGGTGCAGATGCCACATTGGTTTATCCGGACGGCCGTACGGTGTCCGGCAGCCGTCAGACGACCAAAGCGGTCGAGGAACTGCTCGGCATCGACCGGAATCAGTTTGTACAGATCGCCATGATCGCACAGGGCGATTTTTTGAAGCTGCTTTTGGCAGGTACGGAGGAGCGTGGAAGAATTTTCCGCAAGATTTTTGATACCGGCTGCTATCTGAATTTTCAGAAGGCGCTGAAACATCAGCTGCTGGAGATGCGGCGCAGCTATGAGGAGCTGGTACGCAGTGTGCGTCAGTATGCAGAGGAAATTTATGTTCCGGCACAGAGCGATGATGCGGCAGGCGTATTTCACAACAGCAGTGAAGCCGCCCCAAATGATTTGACTGCTGAGAGTATCGATTGTGCAGAACGTCTTCGCATGGCTATGCAGCAGGATATCGTCTATCATCTGCCGGAGCTGATCGAGGCACTGGCGGCTTATATCGAGGTGCAGAAAAAACAGGAGGCGCAGGGGAATGCGCAGCTGGAGGAGCTGGAAACGCAGCTCTATACGTTGCAGGAAATGATCGGCAGAGATCAGCTGAAGCAGAGGCTGCATCGGGAAATCCGGGAAAAAGAGGGCAGACTGCAGAAGCTGACAGAGCAGAGTCAGATTTTGGAAGAAAACTGCCGTCTGGCGCAGGAACAGAAACCGAGGCTGGAGAAGCTGTCACAGGAAATCGTTCTGCTCGAACGTCAGATGGAGAAATATCAGCAGCTTGAAGAACTGGATCAGGAAATCCGCAGACTGAGTCAGGATGAACTGCGTCTGGCGCAGGAACAGAAAACTCTGGAACAGAAATACGAGGCGGCGCAGCAGCAGTACCAGCAGGGAATTGCGCGGCAGCAGGAGCTTGGCGATCCACGGCAGGCACTTTTGCTGTTGGAAAATGAGGAAGCCAATTGCCAGCGGGAAAAGAAGGAACTGATGGAACTGCAGCGGATCATTGAGTCACTTCGCAGCTTTCGCAAGACGCTGAAAAAAGCACAGGAATTATTTATACAGGATCGGGACCGCAGTACGGAACTGTCCAAACGGTATATTGATATGGAGAGCAGCTTTTTATCCGAGCAGGCAGGTATCCTCGCATCGAAGCTGACGGAAGGACAGCCCTGTCCGGTATGCGGTTCTCTGAGTCACCCTCATCTGGCCGTGGCAGATGCAGCCGTTCTTTCCGAGGCAGAACTCAAAGAACTGTCGCGTCAAAAAGAACAGGCGGCAGAGGCGATGCACCGTTCGTCCGGCGTGCTGATTCAGGAAAAGACCCGCTATGAGCAGGAACTTCAATTGCTGACACAGTGGTGCGAGCGATATGCGTTTGAACCTGATGAAGCGAAGGCAGTCGCCTATCTGCAGGAAAACGGCAAACGGATCCTTGCGCTTGAAAAGGAACAGAAAGCAAAGCGGCTGCAGCTCGAACAGCAGGCAGCAGAGGCTGAACGGCTGAAACAGCAGGTGCCGCTGTGGCAGGAACAGCAGGAGCAGCTGCGCGGAAAGCTGGAAGAAACGAGACAGCAGCAGGCTGCACTGCAGGAAAAAAAGCGCGGCAGTTTAATCCGGAAAGAGCAGTTCAGAAAAGAACTTTCCTGTGCAGATCAAAAAGAAGCAAAGCAGCTGCTGGCGCAGATGCAGCGGGAACAGGAGTCGCTTGGCAAAACGCTGGAACAGGCACAGAAGCAGCTGGAGCAGTGCCGTACGAGTGTGACGGCGGAAACCCATGCACTGGAGGCTCTGCGCACACAGATCGCGCAGGAGGAAAAAGAGCCGCAGCACGAACAGCTGCTGGAGCAGAGAACAGCATTGCTGCAGAAAAAAGAACAGCTGGAAAAAGAACAGCAGGAGCGCAGACTGCGGCTGGCTGCACATGAGAAGGTTCGCAGACAGCTGCAGAAAAGCAGTCAGCAGCTGGAGGAGACCAGAAGCAGGTACGAGATGCTGGCCATTCTTTCGGATACTGCAAACGGAGAACGCAAAGGACAGCAGAAGCTTGCCTTTGAACAATATATTCAGATTGTCTTTTTCGGTCAGATCATACAGGAAGCCAACAAACGCTTCACGACGATGACAGACGGCAGATATCTGCTGAAACGCCGGGAAGAGGCAGACAACCTGCGCAGTCAGAGCGGACTGGAGCTGAATGTGCTGGATCATTATACCGGAAGAATCCGCAGTGTCCAGAGTCTGTCCGGCGGTGAGTCCTTCAAGGCATCACTTTCGCTGGCACTGGGACTGGCCGATGTAGTCCAGCAGTATGCAGGCGGAATACAGCTTGACACCGTCTTTATCGACGAGGGATTTGGTTCACTGGATCAGGAGTCGCTGAATCAGGCGATCAGTATTCTCGATGAACTTGCCGGCAGCAGAAGACTCGCCGGAATCATTTCACATGTCGATGAACTGAAAGAACGGATCGATAAGAAGATCATCGTCAAACGCGGAACAGAGGGAAGCTCATTGACACTGGTGCAGGGGTAG
>CAZEPO010000127.1:0-5850 GCA_964514125.1 uncultured Lachnospiraceae bacterium | reverse complement strand
ATCTGCATATAAGGAAATTCTGATTTTAATCCTGCTATCATCTGAAGTCCGTCCATCTGAGGCATTCTGATATCAGAAATCACGATAGCAGGATTTTCTCTGCGTATCACTTCCATCCCCTCTTCACCATCATGTCCAAAACCGACAACCTGACAGTCCCATCGATCCCACGGTATGCTTTTGGTTAAGCCTTCCACAATTAATGGTTCATCATCAATAATTACGACTTTATACATAAGCGAACCTCCGCATTAAAATACATAACTATATTTTAACCCTTTACCGCACCTGCTGTCATGCCCTTAATTATATATTTTTGTAAAAAGATATATACAATAATAACTGGCACAACCACTAATGTTACAGCTGCTGCCATTAAACCATAGTTTGTACCTTCCTGACTGGTCAACTCATTCAGAAGTCTTGTAATTGC
Source organism: uncultured Lachnospiraceae bacterium (assembly GCA_964514125.1). GTDB lineage: Bacteria > Bacillota > Clostridia > Lachnospirales > Lachnospiraceae > Choladousia. The sequence continues at coordinate 5,417 of CAZEPO010000127.1, read as the reverse complement.
ACGCATTTCCGGTCTGCGCAGAAAAAACATCTGTGTGAACAAATCATTATAGCTCCACAAAAAAGAGAAAATCGCTACAGTTGCAAATGACGGCTTTGTTAACGGCAACACGATCTTAAAATAAATCTGGTATGCACTGCAGCCTTCTATGTAAGCAGCTTCTTCCAATTCAACCGGCAATCCTTTGATATATCCCACAAGAACAACGATCGCAAATGATAAATTACCTGCTACCTGAGGCAGAATAACCGAAAGCATCGTAATCCACCAATTGTCCGTATTCACGATCCCCCATGAGCTCTCCATTGTAAATACAGGAATGATCGTTGCAAAAACAGGAAACATCATGCCCGCAACTACCATGGAATATAGAAAACGACTTCCTTTAAACCGATATCTGGACAAAGCATACGCCGCCATTCCGGCAAAAAAAATCACAGCAAATGCAGTTATGGCAGAAATAAAAATACTGTTGCGGTATGCTGAAAAAATGTCCAGATTGCCAAACGCTTTTTTGTAATTCGCCAGCGTAAACAGTTCACCTAATGGAAGTGAAAAGGAATCTGACAATATCTTATCTTTTGCTTTAAATGAATTTTGAACGACCCATATAATCGGATAAACGGTCGTCAATGCCCATAAACTCAAAAACAGATATACTAATACAGAGCCGATTGAAATTTTCTTTTTCTTTTTCATATACCTGCCTCTCCTTAATAATCTTTTTCTTTAAATATTGCATTAACAATCTTAGACAATACAACCCCCAGCACTACAATCATAACTGCAAGTGCGGAACCGTAATCTACATTTTTGGCTTCCATCGTCTGATAATACATATAGGTACCGGTTAAAAAAGTAGATTTTAATGGCATACCCTTTGGGAACATCGTCCACGGAAGATCAAATACCTTCAATGCACCGGTTACTGCCAGTACACTACAGGTACATATTACGTTATATAATAATGGCAGCGATATGAATCTGACTCGCTGCAGGGCAGATGCACCGTCAATTTTGGCCGCTTCATATAATTCATCCGGAATGTTATTAAGCCCTGTCGTAAGAATCACAAAGTAAAAACCTACATACTGCCACACAACCGGCAGCATCATAGTAAACAGTGCAATTCCTTCTCCCTTCCAATCTGTCAGACCTACCTTACCCAATTTTTCCAAAAACTGATTCAGCATTCCTTTATCATATAGGAAAATCAAATTAAAAAGTAATCCAAGTGCTGTTGCCGAAATTACAATCGGGAAAAAATATACTGTTTTAAAAAAATGTTTGCCATGTTTTACATTATCAACCATCAACGCTAACACAATTGCGATTCCGACCTGTCCAACTAATGTTACCAGCATCATAATCATTGTGTTTTTTAAAGATGTCCTTACAATTTCATCCTGAAACAGTTCCACATAATTGGCATACCACGGATCCAAAAAGCCTTCTCCCGAGCTCCCCAGCTGGCGGATATTTTGAAAACTGTTCCATACATTCTGAAGAAACGGATAATACAGATACACAATCATGAAGATAAAAGCCGGAACCAAGAATACAAATGCCGGTTTTTTATTTTTATAGATACTTGCCCCCATATTCTCCTCCTATTCTTTCTTTTTAAAAGCAACCGGAGATGTAACATCTCCGGTTGTCCTTTTCATCTGCTGCAGCGGTCAGGATATCTGTCCCATATTATTACAGCAATTCTCTTTGTTCTTAATGATCATTGTAAAGTGTAAGACCTTCTTCTACTGCATCTTTCGCATCTACTTTACCTGTTACGATTTCAGGCATTCCGTCAAATGTAGATACACGGCAATCTCCCATGAAAAGATCCTGTACTGCACCTGTTAAGGAAGTAACGCCTGACATCATTTCCATTGCTTTCACCTGTAATGCATTGAACTGTGATTCGTCAACTGCAGGTGCATTCTTTAATGCAGATGCGGTATGCTGAGCAAATACAGGTACTATCTCATCAGAAGTCATATAAGAAACAAAACTTACAGCAGCTTCTCTCTTAGCAGGATCCTCCCATGCTTTCGTCGTAATATAGTAACCCATGGAAAGACCGCCAATTAAATCTGTCGCTTTTCTGTCACCGTTTCCAGGTACATAGGTAACATCAAATTTTGCTAATTTTTCAGCATCTAATGTAGAAGGATCTTCAGGATCAGACTGGCAAGCTGAAACGATACCGCCAACTTTCCAGGAACCGTCGATCAGGAATGCTGCTTTACTTTCTGTAAACATTGCAAATGTTTCATCATCTGTTGCGGATAACGTATTCTGCGGGAAATAGCCTAATTCGTATAATTCCTTGATATCATTCATACCATCAATCCATGCCTGTGCATCATCAATGCTTGCAGGAACATTCAAATGATTTTCTGGTGTATTGTGATTAAAGATTGCAAACTCCCACCAGTAGTGAGGAATGTTTCCTAATGCTGCAGCAATAGGAGTATAACCTGCTTCTTTAATCTTTTCGCAGTCTGCTTTAAACATTTCCATTGTATAATCTGCGCCAGGCATTTCAACGCCTGCTGCCTCTAATACTTCTGTGTTTACAAACATTGCCTCCCAGTATCCGTTTACAGGAACTGCGTATTTCTTTCCGTCTACTAAAGAATCTGCAATCAGTTCATCATTCATGTTGCCTGCAAAGTCAGGGTACTCTGCGCGAATATCCTCAATCGAAATTACCTTTCCAGCTTCAATAAAGCTGTTTGCATCTGCGCCATTGAAAAAGAATAAAACATCCGGTTCAGATCCTGTCTCAAAATCTGTTATGACTCTTGTCTTAAATGTTTCATCAGATGTTGCCGAAGTATCTGCTACTGTGTTTCCTGTTTCTGCACACCATGCATCCACTGCATTTTTGAAGTTCTGCGCATTTCCGTCTTCACCTGCAAATGTTGTTGTAACATTTAATTCCACAGGTTCTGCTTCTTCAGCCTGTACACCACATACTGCCATGGAAGAAATCATGGTACCTGTGATCAGCATTGCAATTACTCGTTTCTTTTTCATTTGAAATACCTCCCTTTGTTTTTTTGATGAACCCTACATCTATAGTAAGTATATTATAAAAAAAACAATTTTTTAACTGCAGGTATTGGCTTTTTTTGTCTATTATTGCCCTGTTCCTTCGTCTTTTTTGACCAAAATTGTGCTCACTGTATGCTGTTTTTGGTTATTTGTAATAAAAAGACCACAAGATTCTCCATACAGCATCTTCAAACGTTGGTTTACGTTACGGATACCAAGGCTAACGGTTCTTTCATTTGACGAATCCATTTCACGATTAAGAAGTGTGTCTATTTTCTCCTCATCCGCTTCACTCAGTGTCCCATTATCCTCAACTTCAATACACAGAATATCTCCTGATTTTTCATAGATCCGGATATTTACTTCCCCCTGCCTTGTTACATCCATACCATGCTCTACTGCATTTTCCACAATCGGCTGTACAATCAGTCTTGGGATTTTACAGTTGATCAATTTCTCATCAATTTCTTTCTTGCAGTGGAATTTTTCTCCAAACCTTTGCGCTATAATATACAGATATGCATCTACATATGCCATCTCTTCGCCTACTGTATTCAGGGACTGCGCCTTTCTGTTCATTGTAGCCTCCAGCATGGTAGACAATGCTTCTATCATTTGACTGACTTTATAATTCCCATTTAATCTTGCTTCCCAGTTGATATTCTCAAGCGTATTATTCAGAAAATGCGGATTGATCTGCGACTGCAGCGCCATGATCTTTGCATCCCTTAAAGCAATTTCCTCCTGATAGATTTTATCAAACTGCCGTTTTAACTGTGACGACATATGGTTAAAGGCTTCTTCCATACGATAGAATTCTTCGCTGTCCGCTATATTTTCAATCTGGATCCCATATTCTCCGTTTTTTACAACATCAAATACCTTCACCATTCTCTGCACCGGCTCACTGACACGACGATGGAAAAAAATAAAAATCATATATACTAACGGAATCAAAAATATAAAAAGCACAATAAAAAAGTAACGCATTGTCTGCATTTCCGCATAGATAACAGAATTATCCAGTTGTATTTCAACGTCAAGATTGCCGTTATACAGCTTCATTCGTTTATAGACAAACGAGTTTTCTCCCCTGCTTCGTTTGAAGATCAGATTATGATCCGCCAGCTCTTTTCTAATGTCTGTATCGTACTGCAGAGTCGTCGAATGATCCGACGTAAGAAGCAGTTCTCCATTCATATAAATATCAACCTCTTCATATCCCCATACCCCAGACAGACTTCGCAAGATTGATTTTTCATCCAGCTCCAGTGCCAGCACTGCATATGGCCTGAATTGAGCATCCACCAGATTCCGCACCATGTAAATCCTGCCCTGACAGCCTAACAGTTCCGTATTGGTATCCAGTTCTTCTACCTGTGCCAAAAGTTCCTCCTGAATATTATTTTTGAAAAATTCAATATCCTTATATGTTCCGTTCTTACTATTATTAAAGGTAAAAAAATTCTCCTCCGGATACTCAGTAAAAACAAGTATCGCATCCCTGCAGTTACTGTCAAAACGATATTGCTGAGCCAAAAAAGTTAAGATCTTATCCTGAAAATCCCTTTTATCCCCACCCTTGCGATAGGTATCATATGCATTTCTGATGACTGAAAGATACGATGCATTTTTGGATGCAGTCTCGCTTATCTCCAATTGAATCTTTAATATTTCTGCCGCTTTGTCCGTTGATGTCATAACAGCTCGTTGTATCTGCGAATCAATTTTATCATTTACCAAGAAGATCATCGTAAATACCATCAGCAATAACGGAAAAAACCACCCAAACAAAAGCATTTTTACCATGCTCCATTTGAGTGATTTTCTTTTCTTTAATCTATTATTTAAATTGAATCTAATCTTTTTCACGGAATCACCCTCTTCTTTCCATTCTATAAAAGGATGATAACACAGTTTCGAACTGTTTTACCATCCTTTTTAAGCGGTCATTTATAATGCCAGATATTCCTCGAAAATTTCACACAATGCTTTTGCATCTTCCTTTTCCGGCATTTCACAGAATACTCTCAGAAGTGGTTCTGTCCCCGAAAAACGTATCGATATCCAGCCGTCATTCTTCAAATAAATTTTCAATCCGTCAAGATAAGAGATGTGCTCTATTTCATATGGTATTTCCGGAAGTTGCTTCTCTTCAAAGAGCTGTTTTCGAATCGCATTTTTCTTTTCTTGATTAAATCGATAATCTCTCTCTTCCAAAGCAAGTGTTCCGTATTCTTTATGAATCACATCCATGATTTCAGAGAGCTTCTTACCTGTTACAGCAAGCATTTCTACTAAGAGTGCTGACGCATAGATTCCGTCTTTTCCCTTAATATGTCCTCTTACTGTCATACCGC
>CAZEPO010000126.1:0-5889 GCA_964514125.1 uncultured Lachnospiraceae bacterium | reverse complement strand
TTGCTTCTTTTTCCATGAATTTGTAGCCTACGCCATGTACGGTCTGTATATATACCGGGCATCCGAAATCTGACTCCATCTTTTTTCTGATATGCCCGATATGTGCGGTAATATTGCCGCCATCTCGAAAGTATTCATTTTTCCATACCGCCTCATAAATCTGGCGGTGCGAAAACACCTGTCCGGGGTGACTTGCCAGAAAGACCAGGATATCAAATTCTCTTGCTGTCAAAAGAATCTGTTTTCCCAGAAGAGTAATCTGTCGTTTTTCTATATCAATCCTCAGATCCTTGGCAAGAATCTCTTTGCCCGCTATCACTTCTTCCGTAATTCGCATACTCTGAGAATTTTGTCTGACAAATTCTTTTAAATTATCGTAATCTGTTTCCGAACCACAGAATTCAATCACTAGTCTACTCTTCATTATTCACCCACTCCCAGCTCACACTTCCGTATAGTCCGCTGATTTTTTACTAATTCTCCGGAACAAAATGCATCAGCATCGCATCAAAATAATTCATATCCAGACCATCTTCGGTCAAAGTGACTTCCATCTGATTTCCATAGTAGTCGATCAGATAAGACTGATCACTCTGTGTCCATTTCAGTCCCAGAAGCATATTGCCTACCATCACAAAATCTACTGTACCGTCCTCATAAAAGGTCAGCGCATATTCACCGCCCAGCATAGACGCATTCAGTGTAACACCTTCTGATTCTGCACTCTGGCAGACGTACTTACAGCCCATTCGAAGTGTTTGCTCAGCTGAAAATGAAGGAACAGCTTCTGATTCTTCTGATGGCATATCTGATGATGTTTCCGGTGACACTTCCGCTGTCGGTTCATGGGAAGCAACCGTACCATCTGTCTTTACAAAATACAGCTTCATTCCGTCTTCGTCCATAATCAGCCTGCCGTCCTCACTTAAAGTCATCGGCACGCCTTCAAGTACCACGATACCATCTTCTATCGTCCATGCACCCGCTTCCGTGGTTTCTCCGTCGAAACTCTCTGCTGTACCGTCCTCATAAAAGGTAACAGACATCTCCGCACCCATATCAGCCACCGAATAGCTTTCTCCATCCATCTCCATGATATCAGCCTGCCATGTGCCGATATAAGCAGCCCCTTCTTCACCAACAGGCACTGCCACAACCGGTTCTGGTTCTGGCATTGGATCACTCTTAACCGCTGCAAGCAATGCATCTACATCCGGCAGGAGTGCCGGATCTGTGATAACCGCATTCTGGTCAAACACCACGCTTCCATCCATGTTCGAAAAGGCATTTTCATTGATTGTTTCAACAAATTCGCCAAGATATACCATTTCCAGGTTTTCGCAGCCCGCAAAAGCATAGGAACCAACACTGCGCACACCATTGACAAATACGACTTCCCGCAGATTTGTACAGCCAGAGAACATCTCGTCCGGCAGTACCTCCATCGGCGCATAGCAGATCACCGTCTCCAGTGTCTCACAGCCGGCAAAAGCAGCATAGTGAGCGTCCGTATAGTTTTCAGGGATAACTACGGAACGTACCGGCAGTTCCATTTCATAGTCGTCACCGCTCTGGGCACGATCCATCATACTGCTGCCGATCGTATTCAGCGTCATGCCTTCTGCCTCACGCGGCAGGTACAGGTTCAGTTCATAGCCGTTGTAGCGATCCAGACGCACGGTTTCCATATCGTACCAGAAATCATCAATCGGAAGCATCGCGTATGGCATTTCGACCAGATCATGTGCTTCTTCGCCCACGCGTGGAACCGGCGCATACCACGGATGATGCGCTTTTTCGCTCAGGACACGCACCTGTTCATTGGTGGCATCGGGCGCGGCATAGATTTCGGTATGTGCAAAGCATTCATCAAACAGGCCATCCGGCAGAATTGCCGGATCACACAGCACAGTGAGTTTTTCAAGGTTCTCACAACCTGCCAGCGCATCTGCTCCAATGCTGGTAAGGGACGCCGGCAGCGTCAGTTCCGTCAGATTCAGACAGTTGCGGAATGCACCATTTCCAATGGTTTCAATCGTACCGAAAGGCTCAAAATATGCAAGACTGCTGTCGGCAAAGGCTTCATCACCGATGGTCGTAAACCAGCCGCAGTGATGTGGATAGAAGGATTGAATCGTCTGATTTCCCTTGAATACACCCTCGCCCAGTGCAGTCACGTTGATATCATCATAGATTACCCAAGGGCTCAGAGCTGGCTGATCGCCTGTGTAGCAGAGCCAAACACCGTTTTCAAAGTCTTTCATTTCCGGATCATCTACCGGATATTCTGCCACGCCGCCGTCCGCAGGATTCTTTATCCAAACTGTACAGTCCGGACATTGATCACGCAGAATCTCGGCATACTGCGCCCGATTTTCAAAGCTGCTGTCCCAAGGCAGATCGAGATCGGACACACTGCTGTCTGCAAAGGCATCGTCTGCGATTTCGATTGGTTCATAGAGATCAAAATCCATGTAGTTGATATTGCAGTCCGAAAAAGCACGGGAACCGATCCGTTCCAAATCACTGCCCAGATGGAGTTCCTGCACCCATGTGCTTTCAAAGGCACTCTCTTTGATGGTTTTCACGGTAGAAGGCAGCGTCAGCTCTGTATTAAGGATATCCTTAAATGCCCGCGCTCCGATTTCCTCCAGCCCCTCGCTCCAATCAATATGCCGGCCATATGTATTGCTGAATGCATCGTCGCCAATCACCTTGAGAGAGGCAGGAAATTTTATATAATTCAATTGATAGGCAGATTGAAAAGCACCGTTTTCCACCCGTTCCACACCTTCCGGAAGCACAAGAGCCAAAATGGAAGGATCGTACTGTGCGGCATTTGCTGCAATGGATTTTACCGCAATGCCGCCGATTGTTTCCGGGATTTCCACATAGGCATGATACTCCCGATAGCCAGTAATCGCACCGGTGGAAGGATCAAACTCAAACCAATCTTCGTTGTTCACCGCTTCGCGCTGTACCGCATTCTGACCGCTTGGCTGCAAATGCTCCGCTGCATCGTTGGCATCCTGAAGTGCCTCTGCATAAGCATCGTACTGATCGTCTGGAACATAAATTACATAATCATCCGGCATCCAGTAAAAGCAGAAGTCTGTCTCCAGAAAGAGGGGACATTCGCCCAGAAAACGGATTTCCTGCAGGTTCTCGCATTGTTTGATAGAAGAGTCGAAGATGCACACACTGGCTGGAATGGTGATACTGGTCAGCGCCGGACAATTACTGATATTACCGCTATCAATAACCTCCAGATCCTCGTTCAGCGTGATACTTTTCACATTCTCCATTTGAACCACAGAATTACTCTGCAGCGCATACATGCCCTCCGGCAAAGTCAGAGATGTGATCTCATTCTGACCTGCAAGTGCATTGCTTCGCAGCGCGCAGGGCTGATTTCCATTGATATCCGCTGGAATCGTCACATCTCCGCTAAGCGTGCCTTCCACATAGACATTGCAGCTCGAATCGTCATAAATCCATATCGGATCCGCTGTCAACGATTCCTCGCTCTCCTCTGCCCATGCGATACTGCCAAACGTCAGCAGGAAGAATACAGACAGAATTGCTGTTATCTTTTTCATACATGTTTTCCCCCTTCAAAAACTTTTTGATTTTAAAAGAAGTGTTTTCTAAAATTTGCCGCTGCTTCCGCCGTGAGTCGTTCCGGAAGAGCTGGTATGTGTGGAACTTCCGCCGCTTGAACTGCTGTTCGTGCTGACAGTCCTTGTCGATACCCGTTTGTCAATCATACGATCCCAGTTCGCATTCAGCTTGAGCGATCCGCCAACCACATAATCCTGTGCTTCCACATTTTTCCGAACTGTTTTCAAACGCGATTTTTTTCTGTTTCCCATACACCATGCGATCAGACAGCCAATCGCAAAGTCTCCCAGAATCCAAATCGGAGAAACAGAACCTTTCGGCAGATTTCCTTCATCATAAGGCTCTCCTGTTCTGGCTTGTGTAATAAATTCATCACAAAGCTTTGCATACGTCAAAAATGCCTCCTGATATTTTCCGTCACTGAGCGCGGACTGCCATTTGCTCACCATATATTCCTGACCTGCATCCGTAAAAATCGTAATACCTTCTCCGCAGGTACTGATCGCCCAATCCCGTTCTTCCATACTAATAAGGAAAAGAATACCATCTCTCTCTTCTCCAAAACCATAGCCATTGTAGTCGTAGGTATCATCTGCATATTCCACTGCGGTCTTGCCCTTCAGAGAATCGACAGTCACGACAACGACGTCACATTCCTGACGTTCACTGATCTCGTCCAGATTTGACAGCAATTCGGCTTCTTCCGCTTCCGACAGTAGCTCTGCCTGGTCCACCAGCCTCGGCAATAGCCGTTCCTCCGGAATCGTACCTGCTGCAGTACTGGAAAGATCTGCTTCTGATGCAAACACTGCCACAGGCAGCGACAAAGTCAGGAATGCAGCCAAACAGAGTGTTATCCATTGTTTTTTCATTATCTCCATTCCTCCTTATGCCAACATCAGTGCCCACATCAATGCATAGAGCACTGCACCAATCACTGCACCGCGTTTCAATACAAATTTCCAGAACGCCCCTTGATCAAACGGAAGATCTCCAACCATTTTTCCGGTCTGACCATTCATTGCAAAGGTATATTTTTTCCCTTGCCAGGTCGTATTCAAAATCCAGACCGGATAAAGTGCATACAGATACCGTGCCTGTGTGATATTGACACGGCTGGCATGGACCGTCATAGAACGAAACTCATTGGACGATGGCCGAAACGTTTCTTCCACACTGCGCTGGATACGAGCTTTGACCCGATCGGTGCGTTCGGTCAGTTCCACATCATAGCGGTCTGCCAGATATCCTGCCAGATATGCCGGCTGGAAAGGTACTGCACCGCCAAAGTCGTACGGCTCGATCGATTCCATCAGCGTATCGTCCATCTTGCTGGAACAATCCAGCGGAATATGTGCAAAGCTGGCACTTCCTGCTCTGTGAAGAAGATACGTTCTTGTCTCCGTATATTCTGTGTTTCCCGAGCTCCAGGTTGTACTGCTTTCTGCCTTATAATCGATGTCTGCATGTACATCCGCATCATACAGCCAAAATGGTACATAAATGCCTTTGATCTCATCAATATGATTTTCCTGTTTAAAAATCTTTGGCAGAAAATCTTTGCCTTTTAAATCCAAATGCTTTTGATACGCACTTTTTGCCGCTTTTTTATCCAATTTAAAAGGAATGATATAGTCTGGTTTGAGTTCTCCGGAAAATTGTCCCTTCATTACCACCTGATTGCCGCAAAACGGACAGCTGGTCGCTCCTGTTGTCTCGTCTGCCACAATTTCTCCGCCACAAGACTCGCAGACATAAACTCTCATGCCTTTCGTTTCTGCTTCCTGCCATTGTTCCCCGCCTACTGCCTGCCAGGCTGTGCTGTCAGCAAAAACACCATTGCTTTCTTCTCCCTGCTGAACAGACTGAAACGCATCTACCGCCAGCTCTGTATCACAGTAAGGGCATTTCATCTTCTGTGTCTTACTGTCAAATTCCATGGCACCGCCACAGGCAGGACATTTATATTCCATAACGTCTGACATTTTTTTCTCCTTTTATTCAATTGGGTCAAAAGCCCGCCCCTCACATTAAAACTCCTATTGGGCGGGCCAAAGGTCTTTCAGCCACCTGTGGAGCAAGCTCCCGTGGTTTTAGACCTTTTGACCCTGCTGTCATTACATATCATTGCTATCAAACGGATCTCCGCACATCGGACAGAACTTCGGAATATTATTCATATCTTCCGGAACCCAGCCGCATTTATCACAGCGAACTCCAGTTCCGTATCCCTGATTCTGTATCGGCTGCTGACCGTATGTATTCTGC
>CAZEPO010000125.1:0-5947 GCA_964514125.1 uncultured Lachnospiraceae bacterium | reverse complement strand
TGAATTTTCAGATTGCATTGAATTACGGCAGCCGTGATGAAATCGTCCGTGCTGTCCGCAAGGTGGCACAGGAGTGCAAAGAGGGAACACTTTCACCGGAGGATATCACAGAAGAGACATTCCCAAACTATCTGGATACGGCAGGGATTCCGGATCCGGATCTGCTGATCCGCACCAGTGGTGAGCAGAGACTTTCTAACTATCTGATGTGGCAGCTGGCATACACAGAATTTTATTTTACAGATGTGCCGTGGCCGGCATTTACAAAAGCGGATCTTCAGCTGGCGATTGAAAAATTCAACGGCCGTGAAAGACGATTTGGCGGACGCTTGAAGGAGGACTGATGACATGTTTCGTGAAAGATTGATTAGTGGAATCGTGCTTGTTGTGCTGGCGCTGGTTCTGATCATTACAGGCGGTCCGGTACTGGCGACATCGCTTGCTGCTATTTCAGTGATCGGACTGAATGAACTGTATCGGGCACTGAAAATTGAAGACGGAGGTTTTTCACCGCTGGCACTTGTTGGCTATCTGGGTACCGTTTTCTATTATACAATGGTATTTTTCGGTCAGACTGCATATACTATGACAGTATTGATCGGACTGCTGATTCTATTTATGGCAGTTTATGTGTTTACTTATCCAAGATACCACTCCAATCAGGTGACAGGTGCGTTCTTTGGTGTGATCTATGTGGCAGTGATGCTGTCCTGTATTTATGAGCTCAGAACGATGACTGATGGCAAATACCTCGTATGGCTGATCTTTCTGGCATCTTGGGGCTGTGATACCTGCGCCTACTGTGTCGGAATGCTGATCGGCAAGCACAAAATGTCACCGAAATTAAGTCCTAAGAAATCGGTCGAGGGTGCAGTAGGCGGAGTTGCAGGAGCAGCGCTGCTCGGAGTGCTCTATGCGGCAGCGATCGGAAAAAACTTAAGCGGCGATCTGAATTATATGGTGGTATTTGCAGTGATCTGTGCAGTTGGCGGATTGATTTCAATGATCGGTGATCTGGCTGCTTCTGCGATCAAGCGCAATCATGAGATCAAGGATTATGGCAAACTGATCCCGGGACATGGAGGAATCCTTGACCGTTTTGACAGTGTGATCTTTATTGCACCGGTGATCTACTATCTGGCACAGGCATTTATTGGATTTTTGTAGAAAGAGGGACGATAACGTGAAGACAATAGCAATTTTGGGTTCTACTGGCTCAATTGGTACACAGACGCTGGAAGTAGCACGCGCAAATGGCGATATTCGTGTGGCAGCACTCAGTGCAGGCCGCAACATCAAGCTGCTGGAGCAGCAGATCCGTGAGTTTCGTCCGCGGATCGCAGCAGTATGGGAGGAAGCAGATGCAAAAGCACTGCGGACAGCAGTAGCAGATATGCAGGTTGAGATCGTCTGCGGTATGGACGGACTGAAAGCAGTCGCAGTCTGCGAAGAGGCAGAAATCCTCGTGACGGCGATTGTTGGTATGATCGGTATTCTTCCGACAATCGAAGCAATCAAGGCAGGCAAGGATATTGCACTGGCAAACAAAGAGACACTCGTGACGGCAGGTCATCTGATCATGCCGCTGGCAGAAGAATATCATGTACGGATTCTTCCGGTAGACAGTGAACACAGTGCAATTTTTCAGTGTCTCAATGGGGAAAATGCAAAAGAAATCGACAAGATCCTTCTGACTGCCTCCGGTGGTCCGTTCCGCGGCAAAACCAAAGAAGACCTGAAACAGGTACAACTGGAACATGCACTGAAGCATCCGAACTGGGCAATGGGACAGAAGATTACGATCGACTCAGCATCACTGGTCAACAAGGGACTGGAAGTGATGGAGGCACGCTGGCTGTTTGGAACGACACTGGATCAGATCCAGGTAGTGGTACAGCCGCAGAGTATCATTCATTCTATGGTACAGTTTAAGGACGGAGCGGTGATCGCACAGCTTGGCACACCGGATATGAAGCTTCCGATCCAGTATGCGCTGTACTATCCGGAACGCCGCTTCCTGGCGGGAGAACGCCTTGATTTTGCCAAAATTGGAAGCATTACTTTTGAAAATCCGGATATGGAGACCTTCCTTGGACTGAAGTATGCGTTTGAAGCAGCTCGGATCGGCGGTTCAATGCCGACGGTATTTAATGCAGCGAATGAGCGTGCAGTCAGCAAATTTTTGAAGCGTCAGATTTCATTCTTAGATATTTATGAAATCATTCGTCACTGCATGGATGAACATCAGCTGATCGATCATCCGGATGTGACACAGATTCTGGAGACAGAACAAAGCGTATATGAAATGATTGAAAGCAGGTGGTAAATTGAAGATCATAATAGCACTGCTTGTATTCAGTGCGATCATCATTGTACATGAATTGGGACATTTTCTGCTTGCCAAAGCAAATGGAATCGTTGTCTATGAATTTTCACTTGGAATGGGACCGCGGCTTCTGAGCTTTGAGCGCGGCGGCACACGATATTGCTGGAAGCTGCTGCCGTTTGGCGGTTCCTGTATGATGATGGGAGAAGATGGCGAAGAAGAGGGAGAAGGCTCTTTCGGGAGCAAATCTGTGTGGGCAAGGTTTTCTGTGATCGCAGCAGGTCCAATCTTCAATTTCTTGCTGGCTTTTTTGCTTTCGCTGTTTATTGTCGGAAATATTGGGTATGATCCGGCTGTAGTTCTAGGCGTGGTTGACGGCTATCCGGCTGCAGAAGCAGGACTGGAGGTCGGGGATGTGATCACCAGAATGAACGGCAAAGGAATCCGCCTGTACCGAGAGTTTTCTAACTATGCCATGTTTCATGAAGGGGAGACAGTAGAAGTAGAGTATGAGCGGGACGGCCAGCGGCATGTCACGACAATCGAACCGATCCTGACGGAAAACGGCTACAAATACGGAATCTCCGGAAGTGTGAATTACCGGCAGAAAACAGGCGTGCTGGATACTGTAAAATACAGTGCATATGAGGTTTATTACTGGATTGATACGACACTGCAGAGTCTGGGTATGATGCTGCATGGCGGTGTGGAACTGGACGATATGTCTGGACCGGTTGGTGTAGTGGAGGCGATCGGAGACACTTACGAGGAGAGTAAGTCGGAGGGTGTGCTGTATATCTGGCTGAATCTTTTCAATGTGGCAATTCTGCTGACCGCTAATCTGGGTGTGATGAATCTTCTGCCAATCCCGGCACTGGACGGCGGAAGACTGGTATTCCTTATTATAGAAGCAATACGCAGGAAACGCATCGACCCGGAGACCGAAGGGAAAATTCATTTTGCGGGTCTGATGATCCTGCTGGCGCTGATGGTAGTCGTTATGTGCAACGATATCCATAAAATTTTTATCCGCTGAATATTGTTCGAACTATATACTTTTGGTAAATTACAGGACACCAAGCATGGAAAGAAAAATACTTGCAGGCTGACTGATTTCGATGTACAAGAAAGTCTAAAACTTCAGCAAATATCTACTAAAACCAAGAACATAACTCGGTGTCAAGACACCTCAGACAAATGTTCTGGATTTCTTGACGCAGATATTCGCCGAAGTAAGACTTTTAGTAATTCTTCATAGGTCAGTCTGCAAGTATTTTTTTCCACGCTTGGCTGTTTATGAAACAAATTACAGACATGTTTTGTTTTCTGCTTGAGCGTTCGGATTACAAAAAAGTATATATATTGATAAAAACAGGAAAAACGGTTGAAAAAAGTGTTGATATGATATATTATATATAATAAGTGATAGCGGAAAAGGCGACAGTTACATGGAGCTCAAGATGTTGATGCAAAATATCTTGACAATTAAGCTGAAATGTACTAGGATTAACACAGAAAAAACGAACATAAGTTCGTGGTAAGGAGAGGAAATATGGCACAGGATGATAAGCTGAAAGCATTAGATGCTGCGCTTGCGCAGATTGAGAAACAGTTTGGTAAAGGTTCCGTTATGAAGCTCGGCGATTCCAGCGCGAACATGAATATAGAGACCGTTCCGACAGGTTCCCTGAGTCTGGATATTGCATTAGGACTTGGCGGTGTTCCGAAGGGACGTATTGTGGAGATTTATGGACCGGAGTCCAGTGGTAAGACAACGGTTGCACTTCATATGGTTGCAGAGGTGCAGAAGAGAGGCGGTATTGCCGGATTTATCGATGCAGAGCATGCACTTGATCCGGTTTATGCACGGAATATCGGTGTAGATATTGATAACCTTTATATTTCTCAGCCGGATAACGGAGAGCAGGCACTTGAGATTACTGAGACGATGGTTCGTTCCGGAGCAGTGGATATTATTATCGTAGACTCAGTTGCAGCACTTGTTCCGAAGGCGGAGATTGACGGAGATATGGGAGATGCTCATGTGGGTCTTCAGGCGAGACTGATGTCTCAGGCACTTCGTAAGCTGACCGGTGTTATCAGCAAATCAAACTGCAGCGTGATCTTTATCAACCAGCTTCGTGAGAAGGTGGGTATCATGTTCGGTAATCCGGAGACAACGACAGGCGGTCGCGCACTGAAGTTCTATTCTTCGATTCGTATGGACGTCCGCAGAATTGAGGCGCTGAAGCAGAATGGCGAGGTGATCGGTAACCGTACCAGAGTCAAAGTTGTCAAGAATAAGGTGGCACCGCCATTCCGTGAGGCAGAGTTTGATATCATGTTTGGCAAGGGCATTTCTCAGGAAGGAGATATCCTGGATCTGGCAGCCAACAACAATATCATCAACAAGAGCGGAGCATGGTATGCCTACGAAGGCGCTAAGATCGGTCAGGGTCGTGAGAATACGAAGACCTATCTGAGAGAGCACCCGGAGATGATGGCAGAAGTAGAGCGCAAAGTACGCGAGCATTACGGATTGATCGAAGCATCCGATGAACCAGTCAAAGAGTCAGCCGGACAGGTTGAGATGGCACTGGATGAGGATTAGGCGGAGTAATCATTTATGAGACAGGTTGAAGCATTGAAAAAGCTTGCGGGCGGACGCTATCTTGTTACGCTTGACTGCGGAATGAGCTTTCCGCTTTACCGAAAAGAACTGGATATCTATCACATTGAGGAAGGCGGTTTGCTGGCAGAATCAGATTACGAAGCAATCATGAATGAGCTGCTTCCGAAGCGTGCGAAACTCTGTGCGATGCATCAGCTTGAAAAGAGAGATAAGACGGAATATCAGCTCCGACAGAAAATGGCGGAGCTGTTTTATCCAAGGCAGATGATCGATGAAGCGATTTCTTATGTGAAGCATTATCATTATGTGGATGATCTTCGCTATGCTGTCAGCTACATATCCTATCGCAGAGAACAAAAAAGTATCCGGCAGCTGGAGCAGGAGCTTTATCAGAAGGGGATTTCCAAAGACCTTGTTCAGGAAGCATTTGCGCAGATTGAAGCGCCGGATGAAGAACAGCAGATCCGATGCTGGCTTCAGAAAAAGCATTATGATCCTGCGGCAGCGGATCACAAAGAAACAAATCGTATCTATGGCTTTCTTTTGAGAAAAGGATATCCTGCGGCTGCAATTCAGAAAGTGATGCGGACAAGTGATTTATATGAATAGACATAAAATATAAAATATCGACATTTATTGTCTGGAGGCTGACTGAACTGTTGCACAAAAATCTCAAAAGCCCGGTACAATTACTTGACATAAATGACGAAACAGTATAAAATTGAAGTGTTGTTTACGGACAATGAAAATTGAATAAGGAGGTGCTCCTGTGCCTGGTACAGTAATGATTATACTTGCTGTTGTAATCACACTGGTTATCGCAGTGCCGGTATCTGCACTTGTTGCGATCAACTACAGAAAGAATGTAGTAGAAGCAAAACTCGGCAGCGCTGAGGAAAAAGCAAGACAGATTATCGACGATGCACTGAAGGTTGCAGAGACAAAGAAACGTGAAGCACTTCTGGAAGCGAAGGAAGAATCTTTGAAGA
>CAZEPO010000124.1:4233-6026 GCA_964514125.1 uncultured Lachnospiraceae bacterium | reverse complement strand
TAGATATTGTGGTATTTCATCGTCGAGCCGACGCCGCCTTCCACACGGTACGCATCAAACACCAGGATCAGATGACATTTTTTGTAGCCCTGATAATTGCTGAGGATATCCATCAGCCGGCCTCGTGCTCCTTCGATGTTCGTCTTCGCCAGTTCTTTCAGCTCGTCCCATGCAAAAATGATGTTGTAGCCGTCCACCAGCAGACACTCATCCACTTCCTCTTTCTTAGATACCCGGCGGGCAAACTCCTGATCTGTACGGTGACTGTACTGGAACTGATTTCGTTCCCGTTTGATCGGGCCATAAGTCCGTTCAAAGATTGCCGCAAGCTCTTTATCATCAATGCCATCCAAAGAACGGTCACTGCCGGAAACACCCTGACGTCGGCTGCGGTTTTCCTGTACAGTATTCTTATCTCCTGCTGCATCACCTTCCGCCGAATCCGTTCCGGCAGATACTGCTGCATCTGTTGCCGGCCACTCGTCATTCTCTGCCATCTTCCTTCGCTGTGACCAGCCGCTCTCCAGATGCTTATACTCCTGCACCTGATCCCAGCTGACCACAAATCCTGCTCCATGTGCACAAAAGACAGATCCGGTCGGATTCTCCAGATCGCTCTCGGAATCATACCCTCTCTGCGCGATCACTTCCTCCGCATTGTGACATTCCTCGTAGCCCTTCAGCGTACAGCTCAGCCGTCCTCTGCCCTTGGTATACGCCAGCACTTCGGTCTGATAGCCGCGCATCGTGACGACCGGAGCCGTTCCGATCAGCACCGACATATCTCCCTCCAGCTGCGGCAGCTGAAAGTCACCATGCATCTTCTGAATATCCGACATCGCGCGTCCCACGGATTCTGACGGCACCTCCAGACGAAATTCATAGATTGGCTCCAAAAGTACGCTTTCGGCACATTTGAGTCCATGCCGCACAGCACGGTAGGTTGCCTGTCGAAAATCACCGCCCTCCGTGTGCTTCAGATGTGCCCGTCCGGTCAGAAGCGTGATCCGCATATCGGTGATCTCCGATCCGGTCAGCACGCCCCGGTGCTTTTTTTCCTCCAGATGCGTCAGAATCAGACGCTGCCAGTTGCGGTCCAGCACGTCCTCACTGCAGACTGTCGCAAACTGCAGTCCGCTGCCCCGCTCCGCCGGTTCAAGCAAAAGCTGTGCCTCCGCATAGTGGCGCAGCGGCTCATAATGTCCGATGCCCTCGACCGCACTGCGGATTGTCTCTTTGTATACGATATTGCCTGTGCCAAATTCCACCGGGATACCAAAACGATCCCAGATGATATTTTTCAAAACCTCGATCTGCACCTCGCCCATCAGCTGTGCGTGGATTTCGCCAAGCTGCTCGTCCCAGACGATATGCAGCTCCGGTTCTTCCTCCTCCAGCATACGAAGCTTCAAAAAGGACTGATGTACGTCAAACTCCGGCGGAAGCTGGATTTCATAGGAAAGTACTGGCTCCAGAAGCGGAAGCTCTGCCTCTGTCTCTGCACCAAGCCCTTCTCCTGCATATGTTTTTTCCAGCCCGGTCACAGCACAGATCGTGCCGGCCGGCGCTTCACTGACTGCCTGAAAAGAAGCACCGGAATAGATCCGGATCTGATCGACTTTGTCCTCCCAGATGGCTTCCCCTGTTGCCTCCTTGCTTTTGCCCTGTAGAAGCTCTTTGACCTTCAGGCCGCCTCCAGTGATCTTCAGATGCGTCAGACGGCTGCCCTGATTGTCACGCGTGATCTTGTAAACGCGTGCACCGAATTCTGCCGGATACTCCGGCATCACATG
>CAZEPO010000124.1:0-4133 GCA_964514125.1 uncultured Lachnospiraceae bacterium | reverse complement strand
GTATCCAGCAGCGTGACCGGAAGATCCTCCAGCATCACCTCTGCCTGCTTGGAAAAAATCGTGATGCCTCTGGAACGCTCCAGTTCAAAATTGTCCAGAAATGCATTCTGATGATCCACGCGTCCAAGTTTGCGTATACTGCCGGTCAGGTAAAGAATACCCTCTGCAAGCGTTGTCTTGCCGGCATCGACATGGGCCAGAATACCCACACAGATATGATTTTTTGCCTCTTCATGCTTGTTCACACCCATGAAAATGCCTCCTCTCGTGACTGCATAATAAAAAATTATACCACAAGAGGAGGCAAAAGTAAGCCTATTTCATAAATCACTTGCGCCTTTCCACGCTTCCGCCTTATAATAAGCTTATGAATAAGAAGAATACAAAAAAAAGAAATTCTTGGTACAAGCTGGATCTTTCCGCCAACGTATATCCTACGCTGCAGCGCAAAGATTTTTCCAGTGTCTACCGAATCTCGATCACGTTAAAAGAAACCATTCAGCCTGATCTTTTACAGCAGGCAGTTGATCTGACGCTCCCGCGCTTTCCGACTTTCAAGACAGCACTTCGGCGGGGGCTTTTCTGGCGTTATCTGGAACCGAACGATCGGCCCGGCCCATTTGTTCAGCCCGATATCCAGAATCCCTGTATGCATATGAACTTCCACGCCGACAACCGCTATCTGATCCGCATCTATTATTATCAGAAGCGCATCTCACTGGAAGTATTTCATTCTGTCTCAGACGGCAACGGTGCACTCTATCTGCTGCGCACCATTACCGCAGTCTATCTGCGGCTGCAGGGACATGAAATCCCTGACACCATGGGCGTACTGGATATCCATGAGCCTCCCTCACCGGGCGAGTTAGAAGACGCTTACATGAAATATGCATCTGCCAAAATCTGTCCGCCGCGCAGCCAGGGCAGTGCTTACCGCGTCCGCGGTACGCTAGAGCCGCGCAATACGCTGAATATCATCTGTGGTGTCATTCCGGTCGATCAGCTTCTGCAGATTACCCGCAAATATAAGGTCTCCGTGACAGAATACTTGAACGCAGTCCTTCTGTACGCATTGATGCAGAAGCAGAAATCCGACAAAGTATTGCACGAAAAGCCGCTGAAGCTGGCGCTTCCGGTCAATCTGCGCAGCTTTTTCCCATCGGATACACTCCGAAATTTTATCACAATGGTCTATCCTGCGATTGATCCGCGTATGGGGGACTATTCCTTTGAGGATATCCTGCTGCAGGTGCATCACTATATGCGCTACTACATCAATGACAAGTTTCTGAATGCTGACATCACGACAAACGCACTGACACAGCAGAATTTTCTGATCCGTATTGTGCCGCTGTTTGTCAAAGATTTTGTCGTCAAACGTTTCTATACGCGTGTGCAGGATTGTCAGTCCAGTGCCGGACTGACCAACCTCGGGATCATTCGTCTTTCTGAAGAAATGCAGGAGCATGTCGAACGATTCGATGTCCTGATGGGACAGCCATTCTCTGCGCGTACAAACTGTGCGATCGTCAGCTACCAAAATACGCTCACGATCAATTTTGCCAGCGGAATCAAAGAAACCGATGTCGAACGCTTCTTTTTCCGCAAGCTCGTAGAAGACGGAATCCCGGTGAAGATCGAGACAAATCGCTGAATACAATAAGTATACTGCAAAAACGAGTTATTCCAACACGTAATCTGAAAGGAGACACCTATGTCTTATTGTGTAAACTGTGGGGTAGAGCTGGATCCGACCTGTGGTCGCTGTCCTCTGTGCGATACTCCTGTCTATAACCCCAATCAGCCGGTCGATACGTTTTCGCCGCCTCCCTTCCCTACCCAAAAAGGAACTGAGAAACCGGCTGACCGCAAAGAATTTACCGTTCTGATGTCCATTGTATTGGTGACGATTTCGATCGTCTGCTTTGTTCTGAATCATTTTATTTTTGAAACTGGCAACTGGTCGCTCTATGTAATCGGCATCTGTGCACTGCTCTGGATCTCCTGGATCCCATTGTTTTTCCCAGAAAAGCTTCCGGCACCACTCTGGCTTCTGCTGTGCGGCATCGGCATTGCCCTGTATCTGTCCATGATCGCATGGCTGCACCCAGGCAAAGGCTGGTATCTGGATATTGGCCTGCCGGTCACTTCCCTTGCTACACTGGGAACCCTGATCTTTCACTATTTCGCTTTTGAGCGTAAATCCTCTCTGCTGCTGCGGACTGGTCTCTTCCTCGGAATCATTACCGTACTATGTGTAGCCATCGAGCTTTTGATTGAACGGCATTGCGAAGTGCCGCTGATGCTGACCTGGTCCGCCATCGTGCTCGCCTGCGGCGCTGCACTGGACATTGTGCTGCTCACGATCTCCTATCTAAAGGGCGTACGGGCAGAACTGCGAAAAAGAATGCACTTCTGATTCACTTTACATAACTGGTTCAGATTGAACACAAAACAGCAGAAGCTTCTGCCATAGTTATATGTGCAAATGCTTCTGCTGTCTGTTTCAAATCTGAACTATTTTATTTTTATTCTTCATGCTTGCTCTGCTCCAGCAGATATCCAAAAATCCGCATGCTCAGCTTCATCACATCGTGACGCAGAAGATTATTTCTGACTGTCACAAAGTCATCGCTGATCACATCCGGCACCAATGCTCTGGTCTCTTTTTTGTCGAAATGAACAGCATCCTTCTGTTCCAACGATTCGTAACGTTTTGCCATATCTTTGTCAATCTTGCCGTCATTGGCGATCACGACATCAATCTTATGGCTGCCCAGATATTCATTGAGCAGCTTCACATGATCAGATACCTTGAACTTCTCTGTCTCGCCCGGCTGTGTCACCATATTGCAGACGTACATCAGCTTCGCCTGACTCTCATCGATCGTCTGAATGATCTCATCACAGATCAGATTCGGAATGATACTCGTAAACACACTTCCCATACTCAGTACGATCAGATCTGCTTCCTTCAAAGCCGCCACTGCTTCTCTGGTTGGTACCGGTTTCTCCTTATAAAAAACACGTTTGATCGCTTTTTTCTCAGCTGCTCTGTTCTGTGCATGAATACCGCTGCCCGCAATCGCCTGCTGCGTGATATGATGCTCCCCTTCGACGATACTGCCGTCAGTCATCTCCCCCATCAGAACGACATTTTCTTCTGTCAGCGGCACAACTTTTCCTTTCAGATTCAAAACCTTGCTCAGCGCCTCGATCCCATCCGAAAGATTGCCCGTGATGCCGGAGCAAGCGGTCAGCAGAAGGTTCCCTACTGTATGTCCGTCCAGATCACTCGTCGTATTAAACCGATAATTGAACAACTCCATCACCAGCGGCTCGGTCTCCGACAATGCCACCAGTACACGCCGGATATCACCGACCGCCGGAATATTAAACTCCTCCCGCAGCACGCCGGTACTTCTGCCATCATCGCAGACCGATACGATCGCGGTCAGATCAATCGGAAATTCCTTCAGACCGCGGAGCAGCGTGGACGACCCCGTGCCGCCTCCTAAAACTACTACTTTACGCTTCATATGTCTTGCCCCTTTCACTGTTTCTATATTATATCCCAAACAGCGGGAATGCAAGCAAAAACCTCCGGAAGGTAAACTTTCCGAAGGTCATATTTTTTGCTTGAAGCGTGATTCGCTCATCGATAACTGAGATTATCTTTTGACCATTTTATATCAGTCTGTTTCGATACTCATTGGCGGATATACCCTCCAGCTTTTTAAAGACTCTTGAAAAATGTGCCAGATCCTGAAATCCCACTTCTTCCGCTATATCATAAATACGCACAGATGGATTTTCCAATAATTCTTTGGCTTTTGTAATACGTGCTCGGTTTAATACTTCCGAAAAGCTCTGTCCTGTATGCTTATTCAGCAATTTACTCAAATGCCACTGGCTGACAAATACATAATCTGCCACATCGGAAAGACGCAATTTTTCTTTATAATGTTCCCTGATATATTCCAAGGCTTTATTCACAACAAAGTTATTTGCCTCTTTACTATAAAGCACAGGGGCACACTCTTCCGTCTCAGATTCTTCCGCTTTTGTTGGCTCTTGCGGCATAAACTGCTTTAACTTAGCCGTCATTGTTTCGATTGCATCGTATAATTCAC
>CAZEPO010000123.1:0-6205 GCA_964514125.1 uncultured Lachnospiraceae bacterium | reverse complement strand
TGTGGATTTGCCGGCACCGTTGGCACCGATCAGACCATAACAGTTTCCTTCTGTAAATTTGATATTTACATCTTCAAATAAAGCTTTCTTACCGATTCTAAGAGTCACATTATTTGCACTGATCATTTAATAACCTCATTTTTCTTCTTATTACTATATTTTTTGTGTTGATAGAGTCCTTATCCATTGTACAGAAAAAACGGAAAAAAGCAAGTATTTCCGGCGAGTTTCTTTGAAAAAGAGCAAAAGAAGGTTGCGTATCAGACAGCCAGGTGATAAAATAATTTACAGTATGGGATGTTTTTGCGGATGGTCTGTGAAAGCATCCTTTTGATGACTATGAGAGGAGAGAGAAAATGAGCAGTACAGAAGCAAAAGAGAAAAATGGAACGACACAGAGCATGGATATGCTGAATGGACCGCTTGCAGGAAAGATTATCCGATTTGCCTTACCGATCATGCTGTCTGGTATTCTGCAGCTGTTGTTTAATGCGGCAGATATTGTTGTTGTGGGACGTTTTGCAGGCAGCAACGCATTAGCGGCAGTTGGTTCCAATGGTGCACTGATCAATCTGATCGTCAACCTTCTGGTGGGACTGTCAGTTGGCTCGGCAGTAACGGTTGGCTTTTATTATGGTGCACGTGATATGCGGCAGGTGAAAGAGACGATCCATACTTCGATCGCGATCGCGCTGATCGGCGGCACGATCTGTGCTGTCATCGGTTTTTTGTGCAGCGGGTTTATGCTGAAGCTGATGGGAAGTCCGGATGAGATTATTGATCTGGCTGCTCTTTACCTGAAGATTTATTTTCTTGGTATGCCGGCGATGGCACTGTACAATTACGGCAGTGCGATCCTGCGTTCTCTCGGCGATACCAAAAGACCGCTGCTGTATCTTTTTATAGGCGGTATTGTCAACGTAGTTTTGAATTTGATCCTTGTGGCTGTATTTCATTTGGATGTAGCCGGTGTAGCGATTGCGACGGTAGTTTCACAGATCATTTCTGGTATATTGACGATTCGTCAGATGATGCACATGGATCCTGCAATTTGTTTGGAACTGCGCAAAATCCGCGTCGAAAGACACAAAATGATGCGCATTATGAAGATTGGAATTCCGGCAGGCATTCAGTCTACTGTTTTTTCCATTTCGAATGTTCTGATCCAGTCTTCTGTGAACAGTTTTGGGGCATTGGCTGTAGCTGGAAATTCAGCTGCATCCAATATAGAAGGCTTTGTCTATATTGGTATGAATGCTTTTTATCAGGCAGCGCAGACATTCACAAGTCAGAATGTAGGAGGTAAGCGTTACGACCGTATTGGCAAGGTGTTCCGTAATTGTATGACCATGGTTACGATCATTGGTCTGGCGATGGGAATTCTGGCATGTGTATTTAACAGTCAGCTTCTCAGTATTTATCTGCCGGGAGATCCGGAGGCAGTTCAGTACGGAATCGAGCGAATGAGATGGATCGCACTTCCGTATTTTATGTGCGGCATTATGGAAGTAATCTCAGGTATGCTCCGTGGTATGGGGGAATCTGTTCTTCCGATGATCGTGGCGATGGTGGGATCCTGTCTGCTGCGTGTAATCTGGATCTACACCGTTTTTGCAGCGGATCACAGACTGCCGGTGCTGTATTTTTCCTATCCGGCGACCTGGATCATTACGAGCGCGGCACATTTTGTATGCTATCTGTATGTGAAAAAGAGACTGATCGCACGCAGTCACTAAGATGGTGTTTTGACAAAATAGATGGAAGGTGGTAAAAGCAAATGTTATCGGTTGTTTTGCCGGCATATAACGAAGAAAATATGATAAATAAGGCAGCAAAGACTGTCAGTGGAATTTTGACAGAAGCAAACATCCCATATGAGCTTATATTTGTAAACGATGGATCAAAAGACAATACGTGGAATGAGATTGAGAAAGCAGCTTGTATGGACCGACATGTCACCGGCGTGAATTTTTCCAGAAATTTTGGAAAGGAATCCGCTATGCTGGCCGGACTGGCGAATGCATCGGGGGACTGCTGTGCCGTGATGGATTGCGATCTGCAGCATCCGCCGCAGACGTTAGTGGAAATGTATCGGCTGTGGGAACAGGGATATGAGGTGATAGAAGGTGTGAAACGGAGCCGCGGCAAAGAAAGTGCACTGCACCGTGCAAGTGCCGGTGTGTTTTACCGCATTATATCAGGTGCTGTGGGAATTGATATGTCGCGCGCATCAGATTTTAAACTGCTTGACCGCAGAGCAGTAGATGCACTGCTGGCGATGCCGGAACGAAATACGTTCTTTCGGGCACTTTCTTCCTGGGTTGGTTTTCGTACAGTTAATGTAGAGTTTGATGTTCAGGAACGAACAGAAGGCGAATCAAAATGGTCCACATGGTCCCTGGTTAAGTATGCGATAAAAAATATCGTTGCATTTTCAACAGTACCAATGCAGTGTGTGACGGTTGCAGGCGTAGTGGTATTTTTGTTTGCTGTGATATTGGGCATACAATCTCTGGTGAAATATTTCAGCGGACATGCGCTGGAAGGGTTCACAACAGTTATCCTGCTGATCTTGATCATTGGAAGCATTATTATGATCAGTATGGGGATCATAGGATACTATATTGCGAAGATTTATGAAGAGGTGAAAGGAAGACCGAGATATATCATTTCAAAAATGATTAAGGCAGAAAGAGATTAAACTGAAAAAAATAGCTCATGCAAAAAGCTGCTGTTTCGCTTAGAAAAGCGAAGCAGCAGCTTAAACTGTATTCTGAGCCAAAATCAGATATTCTTTTCCCAGATTGCCTCAGCAACAATAGTCTGGATACGATTAACATTAAAGAATGGAAGGGTTTCCTGCTCTTTGAATAGATAGCAAGGTCCGTCTTTGGCTTGGTCATAGTCTGTTTTTTCAACTAGAGCACCTGTCTCCGTATACCAAAAATAACGATTATCTATGCGCAGACGTATATTCCAGCCAATGAAATGATAGCCTTCAAGAATAAATTCATTTTTGGCAAGTTGTGTTGTACCGTCATTCAGACAGAGTAAAGCAGCCGGCTGATATTCATAAGAACCGGAAGTTAAGTGTCTGACTGTGCCGGATTGTTCGTCATATGTCCATGTAAAAGGCATATTTTTGAATTTGCTGTTATATAAGATGCGGTAAGAAAGAGTCTTTTTGTAAGCGGTATAGTCTTTATAAGGTCGTTCTGTATTTTCAAACTCATGGAGTGTGGAAAGTATAAAATCTGCAGAAAAGGTCTGCATTTCATGCAGTGTTTTACGCACTGGAGCATAATCAATCGCATTTCTGCGTTCTGCAAATTCAGGAAAATACTTTTCGGCATAGCGGACTAATTTGTTTTTGACTCTAGTACGCAGACGTCGATCCTGCTGCGGAAGCAGCATGCGGCTTTCTAATCCAAAAAGATGAAGAAGATTAGGTACTTTATCGCCTTTTCGTATGCCTACATAAAAATTCTTTTCAAAGAGAATAGAGAGACAGCAGCCATGAAATGAATTTGTAAAAATACAATCGGCATATTTGATATAACCAATCCACTCTTCGATACCGATATCATAACGGAATGTATAATCGATACCATTATATTTGGAAAGCTTTCCATTTGGAATAGGGTGATCTGTGATCTCAATAATCTTTAAATTGTATTTTTTGGCATAAGCAACAGCATGTTTGATTGTGTCATTGGCCTTCTCCATAACATAATAGAGGAGTATATAATGTTCTTCAGATGGTTTGATCAAAATATTTTCATAAAAGTCAGGTGAATGAAGCAAAACAGGATCTAAAACACGGGTTGCCTGCAGGGGAGAGTTTTCTTCAATATATTCTTGCAGACTTTTTTCGCGAACTGAGATTGCATCGAAATCTTCTAAATAACGGAAAAACTCTTCTTTGACTGTTCCATATACACCCCGGCTTCCAGAGTAAGCGATTTTCCATTTCTGCTCCATGCATGTGCTTCCGAGGAAAAAACCGCGATCATAACCATAATCGGGCTGATTTTTCCAGAGTACATCAGTAGCACAGATATAGCAGTCAAAACCAGGATCTTTCACTTCAAGATAATCTGAGTCATAACAAAAATCAGTTTTTAAGTATTTGTTGTCAATGAAATTTTGAAGCTTATCGTAGCGCAGTGCACGTTCTGCACGCATGGATTCCCAAGCGTGCATTTTGGTTGAGTAATGTTTTAGTTTCGATTCTTTGTTCTTGACAGCTTCTTCAGTCTCAGGAATCGTGTTCTGTGTCTTGTTATAAAGTTCTTTATAATAATCAGCAGGATATTTAAGATTAAAATTATCGTAATAAATCGGTTTATAGTCAATGACGGTTGCATCAATATTGTTTTGCAGCAAAAATTGCTGAAATGCATAAGTGTGAAGAGGGCAGGCAAAATTCAGCCCTTTTGAATACATGTTGATCGATATAATGCCTACTTTCATGGATAACCTCCTGGGCAAATTGCAAAATTTATTGCTTAGTATAACATTATTGAATGATGACCGCAACTGAAAAAACCACCTGGAAAATGAGGTGTATGACGAAAAGTACAAAAAAACGTCTAAAAATATTCTCTGAGAAATAGACAAAAAATATTTGTTGTGATAGAATCAACTCTGTATGAGAAGTTAAAAACTGAGTTTATATAAGCTCTAAGCAATAAGGAGGAATTTTCAAATGGCAAGAAAAATGAAGACCATGGATGGTAATCATGCTGCAGCTCATGCGTCATATGCCTATACTGACGTAGCAGCTATTTTCCCGATTACTCCTTCATCTGTTATGGCAGAAGCTACAGATGAGTGGGCAACACAGGGCCGTCTCAACATGTTCGGACAGACTGTTCAGGTAACAGAAATGCAGTCCGAGGCTGGTGCAGCTGGTACAGTACACGGATCTCTTTCCGCTGGTGCTCTTACAACCACATACACAGCATCTCAGGGTCTGCTTCTTATGATCCCGAACCTTTACAAAGTAGCTGGTGAGAGACTTCCGGGCGTATTCAACGTATCTGCTCGTGCTCTTGCAAGCCATGCACTTTCTATCTTTGGTGATCACTCCGACGTATATGCTTGTCGTCAGACAGGTGCATGTATGCTCTGTGAATCCAGCGTACAGGAAGTAATGGACCTTACTCCGGTTGCTCATATGGCAGCAATCGAAGGACGTCTTCCGTTCATCAACTTCTTCGATGGTTTCCGTACATCTCACGAGATCCAGAAGATCGAGACATGGGATTACGAAGATCTGAAAGAGATGACAGATCTGGATGCAGTTCAGGCTTGGAGAGATCAGTGTCTGAACCCGAATCATCCGTGCCAGAGAGGTTCAGCTCAGAACCCGGATATCTTCTTCCAGGCAAGAGAAGCAATCAACCCGTACTATGATGCAATGCCGGAAATCGTTCAGAAATACATGGACAAAGTAAACGCTAAGATCGGTACAGATTACAAACTCTTCAACTACTACGGTGCAGCAGATGCTGAAAAGGTTATCGTAGCTATGGGTTCTGTATGTGATACGATCGAAGAGACAATCGACTACCTGCTGGCAGCTGGCGAGAAGGTTGGTGTTGTAAAAGTTCGTCTTTACAGACCGTTCTCCGCAGAAGCTCTGATCGCAGCTATTCCGGAAACAGTTAAGCAGATCACAGTTCTTGACAGAACAAAAGAGCCGGGTGCTCTTGGCGAGCCGCTTTACCTTGACGTTGTTGCTGCTCTCAAAGGTTCTAAGTTCGATGCAGTTCCGGTATTCACAGGACGTTACGGACTTGGTTCCAAAGATACAACACCGGCACAGATCGTTGCTGTATACAACAACACAACAAAACAGAAATTCACACTTGGTATCAACGATGATGTTACAAACCTTTCTCTGGAACTGGGCGCTCCGCTCGTTACAACTCCGGAAGGAACAATCAACTGTAAGTTCTGGGGTCTTGGCGCAGACGGTACAGTAGGTGCAAACAAGAACTCCATCAAGATCATCGGTGACAATACAGATATGTATGCACAGGCATACTTTGATTACGACTCCAAGAAATCCGGCGGTGTTACAATGTCTCACCTTCGTTTCGGTAAGAGCCCGATCAAATCCACATACCTGATCAAACAGGCTAACTTTGTAGCTTGCCACAACCCGTCCTATGTACGTAAGTACAACATGGTTCAGGAG
>CAZEPO010000122.1:0-6261 GCA_964514125.1 uncultured Lachnospiraceae bacterium | reverse complement strand
CAACGAATTTCTCCAAATCACAATAATTTCATTGCGTTAAGTTTTTCAATTTAGGTTTCCTTTTTCTTCTTCAGCCCTTTGATAGTTACAGTGTACATAAACAGGTGGGATATAAAAATCCCTGCTAACTGTTTTGCAGAAGTTGACTGCCGGAATATATTTTTCCCAAACGAAAAAGCACCTCTTAGATCAACTCTAAGAAGTGCTCTTATTTTATTGTCAGATGTGGTCTGACATTCTATTTTATTTTAGTACAGCTTTGCACCTGCCGGAATGTGATCGTCTACCATCAGAAGATGAAGCTTTTCTTCGCCTTCTTCCTCATGGATCGCACTCAGGAGCATACCGCAGGACTCAATTCCCATCATTGCTCTTGGCGGAAGGTTTGTGATTGCGATCAGGGTCTTGCCTACCAGTTCTTCCGGCTCGTAGAATGCATGAATACCACTCAGGATCGTACGATCTGTGCCTGTTCCGTCATCCAGTGTAAACTGAAGCAGCTTTTTGGATTTCTTTACTGCTTCACATGCTTTGACTTTCACTGCACGGAAGTCAGATTTGCTGAATGTCTCGAAGTCAACTGCTTCTTCAAATAAAGGCTCTACCTTTACTTTGGAGAAGTCGATCACTTCTTTTACTTCCGGTGCTGGTGTCACTTCTTCTGCAGCTGCCTCTGCCGGTTTTGCAGATTTTTTGCTCTCGCCGCCGAGTGTCTTCATCGTCGGGAACAGCAGTACATCGCGGATCGCTGCAGAATCTGTCAACAGCATGCAAAGTCTGTCGATACCGTAGCCGATACCACCTGTTGGCGGCATACCGATTTCCAGAGCGTTCATGAAGTCTTCATCTGTTGTGTTTGCTTCATCGTTTCCGGCAGCCAGCATTTCTTCCTGTGCTTTGAAACGTTCTCTCTGGTCGATTGGATCGTTCAGCTCGGAGTATGCGTTACACATTTCCCATCCGTTCATGAACATTTCGAAACGTTCTACGTATTCTGGGTTTTCTGGTTTTTTCTTTGTCAGTGGAGAGATCTCGATTGGATGATCCATGACAAATGTCGGCTGAATCAGATGTTCTTCTACGAATTCTTCGAAGAAGAGGTTCAGGATATCACCTTTCTTATGCATTTCTTCATATGCTACGTGATGTTCATCTGCTACTTTTCTTGCTTCTTCCAGTGTATGGATTTCATTCCAGTCTACGCCGGCATATTTCTTAACAGCGTCTACCATTGTGATTCTTTCAAATGGTTTACCCAGATCCATTTCGATGCCATTGTAAACGATTGTAGTTGTACCCAGAACTTCCTTAGCTACATGACGGTACATATTTTCTGTCAGATCCATCATACCGTAGTAGTCTGTGTATGCCTGATACAGTTCCATCAGAGTAAACTCCGGATTGTGTCTGGTATCACAGCCCTCGTTACGGAATACACGGCCGATTTCATAAACACGCTCAAGTCCGCCTACGATCAGTCGCTTCAGATAAAGCTCCAGAGAAATACGAAGCTTGAAATCCTCTCCAAGTGCATTGGAATGTGTCACAAACGGTCTCGCAGCTGCACCACCTGCATTGGATACGAGCATCGGTGTCTCTACTTCAATAAAGCCCTGTCCGTCCAGATACTGACGAATGGTGCTGATGATTTTGGAACGTTTTACAAATGTATCCTTTACTTCCGGATTCATGATCAAGTCTACATATCTCTGACGATAACGCATATCTGTGTTGGTCAGACCATGATATTTTTCCGGAAGGATCTGAAGACTCTTGGAAAGAAGATCGATCTTCTCAGCATGAATCGAGATTTCGCCAGTCTTTGTCTGGAATACAAATCCCTCGATACCGACAATATCACCGATATCCATTTTCTTGAATGCTTTGTATGATTCTTCTCCAATGCTGTCTCTTGCTACATAAGACTGGATATTGCCTTCTTTGTCCTGTACATTACAGAAAGAAGCTTTACCCATCACACGTTTGGACATTACACGGCCTGCAATGCGGACTGTCTTGTTGTCAAACTGTGCAAAATTGTTTTTGATTTCCATACTGTGGTTGGTCACATCATATTTTGTGATCACAAACGGGTCATTGCCGCTTGCCTGAAGCTCTGCGAGCTTATCACGACGAACCTTCAAAAGCTGATTGATATCAACAGCCTGTTCTGTTTTCTGTACATTCTTCTGTTCTGCCACTTTTATAACTCCTCTTCCTTCTATTTCCTGAGTCAACGTGGATACTGTAACTCTGTTCCTTTCTCAATCCAAATTTTTCGACGGATTATACGGAACGCTGAATCTCCAGTATCTTGTATGAAATAATACCTGCCTGTGTCTCTACGGATACTTCATCTCCAACACTATGTCCGATCAGTGCCTTGCCTACCGGTGATTCGTTGGAAATCTTACCCTTCAGACTGTTTGCTTCTGAGGAACCTACGATCATAAATTCCATCTCTTCTTCAAAGTCTTCATCATATACTTTTACAGTACATCCAACATTGATCTTATCAACATCTACTTCATCTTCTACTACGACTTCTGCGTTTTTCAGAATCTTTTCGATTTCTTCGATACGAGCCTCGATATCACGCTGCTCGTCTTTTGCTGCATCATACTCTGCATTCTCAGAAAGGTCGCCCTGTTCTCTTGCCTCTTTGATCTTGCCGGCTACTTCTTTTCTTTTGAATACTTTCAAATCATGTAATTCATCTTCAAGCTTCTTCAAGCCTGCATAAGTCAATAATTTCTTCTTTTCTTCCATACTGATCTACACCCTTTCTTGGCTGCCACCTTACTTAAAAAGCGCCGTAACTGTGCATAGTCCGGCAATCATTGTATTATATCTGATAACATAATGTTTGTCAAGGAAACAAAATCTCGTTATTATAAAAGCTTGACTTTTTATTCAGCTCAGCAAAAAGATATTCATATCCGTATTTTTCAGAAAGTGTTTCTTCTTCTGAGAACAAATTCGTTCCTAGTCCTAATCTGTTGCCTTCTATTTCTGCTCCAATACTTGCCAGAACAGTTGGAAACATATCAAGCGTTGTAAATTTGCGGTTCTTTTCGTTGACTGGTTCCACCGGCGAATTGATAAACGCATTGTATACTTTACGCTCTGTTTCTCCAACATGCTTATCATAAGACAATTCGTCGTAGTAATCCGCATCCATACTGCAGTGATCTCCAGCGATCACAACGGTTGTATTTTCATAAAATTCCTGTTCTTTCAGCCAGTCCAGAAATTCCGCCACCTGAGCAGAAGCACATGCCCATACGTTAGAATATTGGTCCTCATAGGTATCCGGACAGATTTCACAGACATAACCATCTGGGTGATGTGTGTCTACAGTAAGCATAGAAAAATTAAACGGCCCGCCTTCTTCTGCCAGTTCTAACAATTTAATCTTTGCATAGGAATACAGTTTCTGATCCTCAAATCCCCACCAGACCTTATAATCATTGTCAATCAGGCCTCTGCGGATTGCAGTAATGTATTCCCACACTCCATAATCACCATGCTGTTTGAAGTAAGTCTTTCTTCCTCCAAAATTCAGATTTGAGCCAACCATAATATAATTATGATAACCCTGCTCTTCCAAAATATCGCCCAACGTTGTGGCACCCGGCATAAAAGACTGATATTTATTCATTGTATTGTCTACACCCTGATCCGCGTAAGAGTACAATTTCAAAGGCAAACCTGCCGTCTGTGCTACAAGCGCTGCGATTGTCCACCCACAGGCCGGTGCCACACACGCCCCCTCAATCAGATCAGACTGTGAAAAACTAATATTCGTTTTCGCAATCTCGGTCAGTTCCGGAATCACATTTACATCAAAATAACCGCCACTCGCCTTATCCTGATTGGAGGTTTCTGCTGACTCCAGATAAATCGTAATCAGATTCCGCTTTTCTTCCGGGAATGTGATTTTTGTCACTGCAGGATCTACATACTCTTCTTCAATCAAAGTCGACTGCTGCAGCTGATTCTTGATATATTCCAAAAAGCCAAAGCTTGCGCTGGCATCGCTGATCAACAGTGCCGTGCAGCACAGAACAATCAGCGTATTGCCTGCCAAACCGACACGAAATGGAAAAAGCTGAACGGAAAACAGCTTATTACGAACACTTATCTCCAATACAGCTTTGTCTCTGGACGGCCAGTAGTAAAATGCCAACCAGGCAATCCAGATGACCACTGCCGGAATCAATGCATTTTTTGCATAGCTGAGCAAAAGACTCTCTGCAGTTCCTTTCAGTGGCATGTTCAAATGAAACACAATTTCCTCAAAACCTATATTCCCATAATTATCCTTTGCCCATTTCAAACTAAAGGTTAAAACAGCCAAAAGTGCAATACAAATATGGAATAAAAGCTGTCCTATAACTGTTCCCCTATTTTTTCGCTTCATCTTTTGCACCCTTTATTTTTTTCTGCTTCTGTTCCGGCAAAATCCGCATATTCATATCAATTCCCTTTTTCACTGCGGAGATCAGGATTCCACAGATAACTGCCACAGGAAGTGACAGCAGGACTGCTGTTCCGCCATACTGCAGATGCTTTATACCATTTTGCAAAATGATAATCTCAACCTTCCCTGATGATAGTAAAAACAAGATCATCACTGCTGCATCCAGTACTGCCTCTGCGATCAACTCGATCAGTGCAGTGTACCAATTAGCCGGTTCTTCTTTTGTACATTTCCGCACGGTAAAATAAGTAATCGCCGCCGGTCCAAACACATACAAAAATGAAAACATTTTCGTTCCTCCTTTGCACAAAATAAAACCCCATGAATCATCTCTCCGACAATTCACGGGGTTCTTCTCTCTATTACTCTTGTCAACTCCAGACTATTTATTTTGCATAGTCTACAACTCTACTCTCGCGAATTACGCTGACCTTGATCTGACCAGGATATTCCAGCTCTGCTTCAATCTGCTTCGCAATATCTCTTGCCAGAAGTACCATATCCGTATCATTTACCTGATCCGGAACTACCATAACTCGGATTTCTCTACCTGCCTGAATAGCAAATGATTTTTCAACACCCTTGAAGGCGTTGGTAATATCTTCTAACTGTTTTAATCTGTTTGTATATGTTTCCAATGTTTCACGTCTTGCACCCGGACGTGCAGCAGAAATCGTATCTGCAGCCTGTACGATACATGCAATCAGTGATTCAGGCTCAACATCGCCATGATGTGATTCAACCGAATTGATAACCACCTGAGATTCTTTGTACTTCTTACAAAGATCAGCACCAATCTGGATATGAGAACCTTCAATCTCATGGTCGATGGATTTACCAATGTCATGCAATAATCCGGCACGCTTTGCCATACGTACATCCACACCAATCTCACCAGCAAGCAGCCCTGAGAGCTGTGCTACCTCGATGGAATGCTTCAATGCATTCTGGCCATAGCTTGTACGGAATTTCATACGTCCCAACAGACGGATCAGTTCCGGATGGATGCCATGCACACCAACTTCCAGTGCAGCATTTTCACCTTCCTCACGGATTATCGTTTCAACTTCTTTCTGTGCTTTTTCTACCATCTCTTCGATTCTGGCCGGATGGATACGACCGTCTACAATCAGTTTCTCAAGAGCGATTCGCGCAACTTCTCTTCTGATTGGATCAAAGCCTGATAAAATAACTGCTTCCGGCGTGTCATCAATGATCAGATCCACACCAGTCAACGTCTCGAGAGTTCGGATGTTTCTTCCCTCTCTTCCGATGATGCGACCTTTCATCTCATCATTCGGGAGCTGAACTACGGAAATCGTAGTCTCTGCCACATGGTCAGCTGCACATTTCTGGATAGCAGTAACCACGTATTCTTTTGCTTTTTTACCTGCTTCTTCTTTTGCCCTGCTCTCAAGCTCTTTGTAAAGCTTAGCAGTGTCGATTTTCACTTCATCTTCAACAGTTTTTAAAAGATATTCTTTTGCTTGTTCAGAGGTAAGTCCTGAGATTCTTTCGAGTTCCTGGAGTCTCTGACCGCGAAGCTTTTCAACTTCTGCGCTCTTCT
Source organism: uncultured Lachnospiraceae bacterium (assembly GCA_964514125.1). GTDB lineage: Bacteria > Bacillota > Clostridia > Lachnospirales > Lachnospiraceae > Choladousia. The sequence goes on along the minus strand of CAZEPO010000122.1, from coordinate 211 downwards.
TCTTTAACTCTTCTTCCTTAGCCGTAAGACCTGATTCTCTGCGTTCCAGAGCATCCGCTTTCTTATCAACACTTTCTTCTTTTGATAAGACGCGCTTTTCGTAACGCTGCAATTCTGTTCTGCGCTCTCTTGTCTCTTTTTCCAACTCATTTTTGGTCTTCAAAGATTCTTCCTTCGCTTCCAGAAGTGCTTCACGTTTCTTTGTCTCTGC
>CAZEPO010000121.1:0-6280 GCA_964514125.1 uncultured Lachnospiraceae bacterium | reverse complement strand
AAATGTGATCTCTAATCCGGATTTTTCAAAAGATCAGCTTGACTTTATTCTGCAGGCAATACAGTCAGAACTTACTCTTCCGGAACTGCGGCAGCTGTGTAACCCAAAATTGCGGTTACAGAGTATGGAACTGTTGAAGCAATTTTATTTAAAGCAAAGGAGTGCAGGTATATGAATCAGGCAATCAATGTGAAAATAAGTGCACTGCAGGCAGCGTGCATGGAACTTACACGCTATATGACCAAAGCAAATGAAACATTCAATAATTTTTTAACAGCAGTGCCGGGACGAGCAGATCGTTGGGAAGTCTTCTTGAGAGAAAAAGTAACCACAAAAGAAGTATCGATTTCCGAATTAGCAAAAATGGTAGACAATTTGGGGGATGAACAAATAATCGAGGCAGAGGTTGTGATCCGATGAAATCAGAAAACAATTTAGATGTTGTTCGGGTTAAGCTAGTGCTGGACCGACAGCTGTATAGTGAGCTGCCATTAAATAATGATAGAGCAGTGTATGAGTTAATGAAGAAAGAACTGATCGATTACGATCGGGAGGTGTTTTGTATTTTAAATATTCAAACGGATGGCAGATGTATCAATATGAATATTGTCAGTATTGGTGGGCTCAATCAAGCGATTATAGAACCAAGAGAAGTATTTAAAAGCGCCATTTTATCCAATGCAGATCGAATTATATTGGTACATAATCATCCGAGTGGAAATGTAAACCCATCCAAAGATGATATCCGAATGACCAAGAGACTGGCGATTTGTGGAGCGATGCTTGGCATTTCTATCTGCGATCATATTATCATTGGAGGAAGAACAGGGGAACTATACAGTTTCGCAGAGAATGGACTGATAGAAGAGTTAGTGAGCGAAGAATTCAATAAAAAGACATCATTGTGTGCAGAAAATCAAAAGCAAAAACAGAGATAAAAGCTGTGATCGAGAAAAGGTCATGGCTTTTTTCATATTTTACGATTGGCGAAGGGAGGTGAAACTGATGCAGGATATAAGAAAAGATAATCTGAAAGAGATTAGAGAAAGGCAGGAAAAGCGATTTGTAGACTATCTCAAAAAAGGAATGGAATTGAAAAAGCAGAACACAAAAGAAACGGAGAAATAAATATGAATTTTGAAGAATTTTGTACTTATGTTCAGGAAAATATTAAAAATTATCTTCCAGATTACTATGCAAACTACAAGGTTTCTTTAGGAACAACAGTAAAAGTTAATCTGGGAGAACGGATAGGTTTATCACTAGTTTCACCTAGCTCAAAAGTAAGCCGGGTACAATATCTAAATGAGTTTTATGACGTATATACAGCAGGTATACCACTTCAGAAAATTATGGAAGAGATTGCAGAGACTACGTTGAACTACGAGAAAGAAAGAGGCCGTGATGGTGAGTTGGAGAACAGTGCCATTAGATTAAGTGAATTTTCAGAGGTGAAGGATCGGATTATCTTATGTGCAGTGGGTGTTAGTTATAACAAAGAGCTGCTAGAAAGGGTACCGCATCAAATTCAGGGAGATATTGCCGCTGTTTATCGGATTATGATCGAACATTCAATAGATGGGATGACATCTGCTTTAATTACAAATCCAATTATGGAGCATTACAATGTGACGCAAGAGCAGCTGCATGAGATTGCCGTGCGTAATTCTATGCGAGCAATGCCCGCAAAACTGGCATCAATGGAATCTATGTTTCAGGAAATGGGATGTAATACAATAGTTGATGAAATAAGAAATGAGCCTGTTCCAATGTGTATTATTACCAATGTACAAAAATTTTATGGAGCAGGTGTTGCTTTTTATCCTCACTTTTTTGAGGATCTTGGATTGCCGATAGAAAAATTTTATGTCATTCCATCATCAATTCATGAGTATATGCTTGTACCAAAAGAGCTGGGACTGGAACTTGTAAATGAAATGATCCGTGATGTTAATTCAAATATTGTATCGCCAGAAGAGCGGCTATCGGATATGGCACATGAATATGACCCACAAACGAAACAGCTGGTTATTGGTGGAACGCTGCTGAAGCAGGAACTCCAACAGGAAGAACCAGAGCAGCTGCATGACTTTGGTATGCCGGCATATACGATGTAATACAGTCTGACAGAATAAAAGAAAAAACATATTATGAAGAAACCTGCAGAGATCCCTTGGGAACTCTGCAGGAAATATGGATTGGCAGAGGGGTGAGATAATGAAGATTGAAGCAATTATGAGAATCATCAATAAACAAAGTTTGGTTGCAATCGGAAGTGTCACCTTAGATGATGTGATTACAATACATTCTGTAAAGTTACTGGATCTGACAACCGCAGAAGAAAAAGAGCAGGGAAAAGAAAACTGGGTAATTTCCATGCCGCGCAGGAAAGGAGCTGAGTCGTGGTCCAGCGTAGCAGTGCTGCGTGATCCACAGATTAAAGAACAGGTAGAACAGGCAGTGTACGATGCTGTAAAAAAGAACCTGACTTGTGATCTGGAGTTTGAACCGCAGATTGATGTACAGGTCATACCGTACCGCAATGGAACTTTGGTTGGATATGCCAACGTGCTTTACGAAAAAGCGGTGGAATTACGAAGCATTCAGATCCATCGGATCGATGAAAAATTGCAGATAAAGCTGCCTTATAACTTGTACGAGGATAAATTTCAGATTTTATTGCAGGTGAATACCAATCTAATGAAGGAACGCATTCAGCAAAAAGTAGAGGAAGCTTATCTGGAAAAAGTTCCACAGCATGATCCAAAGAAAAAGAAGAGTAAGGAAAGTAAAACACAAACGCAAAGGAGGGCTGAAAGATGAGTGAAGTCAGTGATGCAACGCAGATTGTAATCGTGACAGGCAAGAGTGCCTACCTGCTTGGCAATATTACGGTTAAAAGTGCAGCCTTTATCCTGAAAGTGCTCAATACCATTTACTTGGCCAAGTGGCAGGGTCGAGTATCGCTCAATCGTTTCCGTAGGATCTGCGGCGGAGACTTCCTATTTATTAACATGAGTACCGAGGATCCTCAGAGTCTTCGTATGATTGAAAAAGAACTGACTGCGCATGGTATTTTATTTTCTAGGCTGCCAGATTTATGTGGTGGTGATGGAAGGACACAGTATGTCATCCCGCCTGCCGATACAGCCAAGCTGAAAGCATTTTTATTAGATCACCAGCATGGAAAATATGGTCATATCAAAGTGGGTCCGATTAGTCCGGAGGATTATGCCAGAACTGGTGTGCAAACGAATGGAGAGATGACACAGGAATTGGTTGATCTGACGAGGTCAGCATTATCGGAATTGCCACAAAAAAATCGAGATAAAGCTGGTCAGAATTTACTTCCGCTCAAAGAGGTGTTGCAGGTGCCGGAGGTTTGGGATGCAGTCAGAAAGCATGACAGCAGGGTGGAATTTGGCAAGCATGTGAGCTGGATCAAGGGAGAACCAATCAAGACACACTCGACTTGGGGCTTGTATCCGATGCCGGATGGCATTCATGCGGTCATGATACCAAAACAGGATATGATTGCAGAGAAAAAGAACAAGTTTACCGGAAAGGTTGTACCTGCAGAATATGCGGTATTCGACAGCAAGCATTATAATGTAATTGATCTGCAGACCGGAGATGGGCATTTGCAAAATGGCAAAGAAATCATACTGGCAATGTATCAAAAAAATCCGCCAAAAGAACCAGATGCACAAAAGAAAAACGACCTGCAAAAACAGAAACAAAGAAGCGGACAAAAGCAGAAAAAGAGCAAGGCAAAAGAAATGCAGCAGCATACAGAGCTTGCTTCCAAAGCCAGAAAAATGAAAGGAAGATAGCAGGTGCAGCCAAAAAAGAAAGCAAATCACAGTTTTTTCTGTCTGCTGTTGATCATAGTGTTGTATAGTGCGTATTGTCTTGGAAAAGTAAACTTCTCAGGTGCTACAATTGAAACAATTTCTGAAATTGTGAAGGATGCGCTGATCCATCCACTTCCTTTACAGATCACAGAGCAGACAGGATCGTTTTGTATCGCAGGACTTGCTATCTGGGGGATCGCTTATCTATCCCATCTTAGTTCTATCCGGAATCTGATGCCAGGAAAAGAATATGGAACGGCAAGGTTCGCAGAACCAGATGAATTGAACCGGAAATTGCAGGATGAAAATGCAGCAAACAATAAGATTATATCGGAACATATCCGGATTAGTTTTGATACGAAAAAAACGGCTCTGAATAATAATGTGCTCATCATTGGCGGCAGCGGTGCCGGTAAGAGCTTCCGATTGGTAAAGCCGAATGCTTATCAGTGCGGAACACAGTCTTATATTTTCACAGATCCCAAGGGGGAGCTGCTCCGGGACACTGGAAACTACCTGGAAGCACATGGATACCGGATCGTAGTATTGAACCTTGTTGATATGGAAGCATCGGATTGCTACAATCCGTTTGAATATATACGAAATGATGAAGACATTATCATACTGATCAATAACCTGATGGTAAATACGACACCGAAAGACGCAAGCAAAGGAGATCCATTTTGGGAGCGAGCAGAAGGAATGCTCCTGCAGGCAATCATGTATTATGTCTGGTATGAATATCCGAAGCAGGGCAAACCGGCAAATTTCCGTGGCGTATTGGAACTGCTGAACAAAGCACAGGTACAGGAAAATCCAAAAGAACAGTCCGAACTGGATAAACTGATGTTTGCACTTCCGGAGACACATCCGGCACTTGTTACCTACCGCAAAGTAAAAAGCGGAGCGGCAGATACGATCCGCTCCATCATCATTACGGCAAATGCAAGACTGAGCTATCTGCAAAATCCAAACATACTACGGATTTTAGATAAAGATGAGATTGATATTCCGGCGATTGGCGGTGGCGTATATGGCAATCCTGACCGTAAGACAGCACTCTTTTGTGTAATTCCGGACAGTGATGCATCGTACAATTTTGTAGTAGGACTTCTGTACACGCAGATTTTTCAAACGCTGTATTATGAAGCCGATCATAAATATGGTGGAGCATTGCCTATCCCGGTATCCTTCTGGATGGATGAATTTGCGAACTGTGCACTGCCGGATAATTTCAGCAAAGATATTTCAACGATGCGAAGCAGAGGGATATCTTGCAATATTTTTATCCAAAACATGGCACAGATTAAGGCGATGTTCAAAGATACGTGGGAAAATATCACAGGAAATTGTGATACGTTTATTTTTCTTGGCGGCAACGAGCAGAGTACATTCAAGTATGTATCGGAACAGTTGGGAAAATATACACTGGAAAAACGATCTACGGGAGAGACGAGAGGTAGTCACGGATCCAGCAGCCGCAACTATGATGTGATTGGCAGAGAGCTTATGACACCAGATGAGATTCGGAAAATGGATAATCAGAAATGTATTGTGCTGGTCAAAGGATATGATCCTGTTTTTGATGATAAATATAGAACACTGGAAAAGGCTGTTTTCAAAGAAGCAAGTGTGATGGGACCATATACAAATAGAAAAGAAAAAGAGCAGCTGTATGAGGCTGGCCGAAGATCCTTCTATCTGGATGGTAAAGGAGCGGCAGGAAAAGAAGAGTCCTACCGAAAACAAACAGAGTTGTATCGGGGGATTTTTGAAGAGTCAGAGATTTACAACGATCTGCAGACAATAGAGGAAAGCTACCTGATGATGCCAGAAAAATACCATGGCTATTTAGTCAACGAGCAGGAAGCCCTTCCAATATATGAAAAAGAAGCAACATATATCTGTGCAGGTGTTGAGCAACTTCACAAGCATAAGCTAGTGGGATATTGGCTGGATGGTGAAATCATTTTAATAAATGAAGAAGAAACAGATATAATTTTCTTACCAGGAAACAGAGTGACAGTATTGATGAGGGCAATGATGTAAGAAAGAAGGAAAGACAATGGACAATTTAGAAATCCTGACAGAGAAAGATATGGAATATTTCCGGAAAAAAGAAGACGAAGGTGAGGTAGTGATCATAGAGTTGACAGAGGAAGAATTGATTCAAAGCAAAATAGAATAGATAAAATTATGTATATTAAAATCTCCGTTGTTCGATTGTGAATGACGGAGATTTTTTTGTATTTTTTTGTATAAGTTTTGTCCAAAACTGCGTTTCGAATTACAAAGTTGCATCTCGGCTTGCAACTCAGCCATATAAAAGAAAAAAGCTGAATAATCGTAGCCCATGCTCTATGCCTTTATTGACAGAGTGGAAGTCCATGAAGCCACAGGTGGTCGCACCGTCTACCGTCAGCAGA
>CAZEPO010000120.1:0-6293 GCA_964514125.1 uncultured Lachnospiraceae bacterium | reverse complement strand
AAGCAAAGGATGGAAGCGGCAAGAAAGCATCTGTCAAGATTAAACTGAAATAAAATCCAAAAAGTCGAAATCTTCCGAGTAGGGGATTTCGACTTTTTTTGCGAATCGCAGTCGTCAAATTTAAAATAATGTGATATACTGTAACAAGCGGTGTGATGAACACTGCTATGAGGAATGCAAAAAAATACAAAGAACAGGATTGACATTCCCGCCAGAAGTGGTAAGATAGGAAAAATGCCAAAAAGTAGTGAAGGAAAGGAAAGGGTATAACATGGCTCAGAGAACAGACATCAAAAAGGTATTGATTATTGGTTCAGGCCCTATTATCATCGGTCAGGCTTGCGAATTTGACTATTCAGGTACGCAGGCGTGCAAAGCACTCAAAAAACTCGGTTATGAAATTGTACTAGTCAATTCCAACCCAGCAACTATTATGACAGATCCGGATACCGCAGACGTTACTTACATTGAACCATTGAATGTGGAACGTTTAGAGCAGATCATCGCCAAAGAACGGCCAGATGCATTGCTCCCTAATTTAGGCGGTCAGTCGGGTCTTAATTTATGCGCAGAATTAAACAAAGCAGGTATTTTAGATAAATATCACGTAGAAGTAATCGGCGTTCAGGTCGATGCGATCGAGCGTGGTGAGGACCGTATCGAATTCAAGAAAGCGATGGATGCACTCGGTATCGAGATGGCACGCAGTGAGGTTGCTTATACGGTTGATGAGGCACTTGCGATCGCAGACAAACTCGGCTATCCGGTTGTACTGCGTCCGGCTTACACCATGGGCGGTGCAGGCGGCGGCCTTGTTTACAACAAAGATGAACTCAGCACTGTATGTGCGAGAGGACTTCAGGCTTCTCTGGTAGGACAGGTTCTCGTAGAAGAATCTATCCTTGGCTGGGAAGAACTTGAGGTAGAGGTAGTCCGTGACAAGGACAACAACATGATCACGGTATGCTTTATCGAAAATATTGACCCATTGGGTGTACATACAGGTGAATCCATCTGTTCTGCTCCGATGCTGACAATCTCCGAAGACTGTCAGAGAAGACTGAAAGAGCAGGCATTCAAGATTGTTGAATCCGTAGAAGTAATCGGCGGTACAAACGTACAGTTCGCACATGATCCGGTGACTGACCGAATCATCGTAATCGAGATCAATCCGCGTACCTCCAGATCTTCCGCTCTGGCTTCCAAGGCAACCGGATTCCCGATCGCGCTTGTATCAGCAATGCTGGCAACCGGTCTGACACTGAAGGATATTCCGTGCGGCAAGTACGGTACACTGGACAAATATGTTCCGGACGGCGACTATGTAGTGATCAAGTTTGCAAGATGGGCATTTGAGAAATTCAAAGGTGTAGAAGATAAGCTCGGCACACAGATGCGTGCAGTCGGCGAAGTCATGAGTATCGGTAAGACTTATAAGGAAGCATTCCAGAAAGCGATCCGAAGCCTTGAGACAGGACGTTATGGTCTGGGACATGCCAAAGATTTTGATACACGCACAAAAGAAGATCTTCTGAAGATGCTTGCAACCGCATCGAGTGAGCGTCATTTCGTGATGTACGAAGCACTTCGCAAGGGGGCAACCGTAGAAGAGATCCATGAGATCACCAAAGTAAAACACTGGTTCATCGAGCAGATGAAAGAGCTGGTTGAGGAAGAAGAAGCACTGGCAGCAGGCAAGGGCGCACTTCCGACAGATGAACAGCTGATCACTGCGAAAAAAGACGGCTTCTCTGATAAATATCTGAGCCAGATCCTTGAGATCTCTGAGGACAGCATCCGCAACCGCCGCATCGAGCTGGGCGTAGAGGAAGCATGGGAAGGCGTGCATGTAAGCGGTACACAGGACAATGCTTACTACTACTCCACCTACAATGCAGAGGACAAGAATCCGGTCAACACAGATCGTCCGAAGGTAATGATCCTTGGCGGCGGTCCGAACCGAATCGGACAGGGTATCGAATTTGACTACTGCTGTGTACATGCAGCGATGGCACTTAAGAAACTCGGCTTCGAGACGATCATCGTCAACTGTAATCCGGAGACGGTATCCACAGACTACGATACGTCTGACAAGCTGTATTTTGAGCCGCTGACACTGGAAGATGTACTGAGCATTTACAAGAAAGAAAAACCGGTCGGCGTGATCGCACAGTTCGGCGGACAGACACCGCTGAATCTGGCAGCAGATCTGGAAAAGAACGGTGTGAAGATCCTCGGAACCGCTCCGTCTGTCATTGATCTGGCAGAGGACCGTGATCTGTTCCGTGCGATGATGGAGAAGCTTGAGATTCCGATGCCGGAATCAGGCATGGCTACTACCGTAGAAGAAGCGATCGAGATCGCCAACCAGATCGGTTATCCGGTTATGGTTCGTCCGTCCTACGTACTTGGCGGCCGCGGCATGGAAGTCGTTTATGATGACAAAAATATGGCAGCTTATATGAAGGCTGCAGTTGGTGTGACTCCGGATCGTCCGATCCTGATCGACCGTTTCCTGAATCACGCACTGGAGTGTGAGGCAGATGCGATCAGTGACGGCACACATGCATTTGTTCCGGCTGTTATGGAGCACATCGAGCTGGCAGGCGTACATTCCGGTGACTCCGCATGTATCATTCCGTCCGCTCATATCAGCGCAGAAAATGTAGAGACGATCAAAGAATATACCAGAAAGATTGCAGAGGAAATGCATGTCAAAGGTCTGATGAACATGCAGTATGCGATCGAAAACGGCAAGGTTTATGTGCTGGAAGCCAACCCGCGTGCTTCTCGTACTGTTCCGCTCGTATCCAAGGTCTGCAACATCCGTATGGTCCCGCTGGCAACTGAGATCATTACATCTGAGATCACAGGACGTCCGTCACCGGTTCCGTCACTGAAGGAGCAGGAGATTCCGTACTACGGAGTCAAAGAAGCAGTATTCCCGTTCAACATGTTCCAGGAAGTTGACCCGGTACTCGGACCGGAGATGCGCTCCACAGGTGAAGTACTTGGTATGTCTGAATCCTACGGTGAAGCATTCTACAAGGCACAGGAGGCTACACAGTCCAAGCTCCCGCTGGAAGGCACTGTACTGATCTCTGTCAACCGCAAGGACAGAGAAGAGATGCTTGAGGTAGCGAAGATCCTTGATGAAGTTGGATTCAAGATCGTGGCAACCGGCAAGACCTGCGACCTGATCCGCGAAGCAGGAATCGAAGCAGAGAAAGTGAAGAAGCTGATGGAAGGCCGTCCGAATGTATACGACCTGATCACCAACGGCAAGATCCAGCTGATCGTGAACTCTCCGGCAGGGGCAGATGCAGTGACAGACGACAGTTACCTGCGTAAGGCAGCGATCAAAGCGAAAGTGCCGTATATCACGACCATGGCAGCAGCCAGGGCAACTGCCAAAGGTATCCGTTATGTGAAGAACCACGGCGACAGCCAGGTGAAATCACTGCAGGAGCTGCACAGCCAGATTCATGACAAATAAAAGAGAAGTTTAATGGCAGAGGCAATGAGAAAGCGAACTCATTGCCTCTGTTTTTTGATCGGGAAACCAGCTTGCTGCCAGAAGGAAGGCGTGCTATAGTAATAAAAACGATGCTCTGAAAAAAGATACAAGGGGAGAAGTTCAATGATGCAGAAAAAAGAGAAATGTGCGGTGGTCGTATCGCTGAATCCCTGTGTGGATAAGACGATCTGGATTGACCAGTTTGTATATGGAGGGACAAATCGTGTACAGCGCACGCAGGAGGATGTGGCAGGCAAGGGAACGAATGTCTGTGTAGCGTTTCAGTCATTGGGGCAGGAATGCATCTGTATAGGGTTTGATTATGCAGGAAGCCGGAAGACAGTGGCACAGCGGCTTGCCGAGTGCGGCGGTCGCTGCGAGATGGTTACGCTGCCGGGCGCTATGCGGACGAATCTGAAGATTTTTGAAAGCAGCACCGGTGTGATGAGTGAGATCAACGAAAAGGGAGCCGGGATTGAGGAAAAGGATCTGCAGCAGCTGCTGACCAACTATCAAAGCATGCTTAAAACATTGGACGAACAGTCTATGGTAATCCTGACCGGAAGTATTCCGCCGGGTGTACCATCGGATATTTATGCCAGAATGATCCGAATGGCCAGGGAACAGGGAATCCGGACTCTGCTGGATGCTTCCGGTGAACCGCTGCTGTACGGGGCGGAAGCAGTCCCTTATGCGATGAAACCGAATCAGGATGAGATCGGACAGATTCTTGGAAGACCTATTCGTACTCTGGAGGAAGCGGCAGAAGGAGCAAAAGAACTGATAAGCCGCGGCACAGCATACTGCTGCGTGTCACTTGGCAGCGAAGGCGCGGTGCTGGTTACGGATAAGCATGCTTATCGGGCACCGGCATTGAAGGTGGAGGTGCGCGGCATCCAGGGCGCAGGTGATTCTCTGGTAGCCGGTATGACAATCGCGTTGATGAACGGCAAAACGGAGCGCGAAGCACTTCAGTATGCCATGGCTGCAGCCGGCGGATCTGTGATGCAGGACGGCACCCTGATGTGTACCAGGGAACTTTTTGAACAGCTCCTGGATCAGGTGGAGATTCTATAAAAGTTTGAATATCTATTAGATAAGCCTTGCGGGGAAAGTGTAAAATATGCTATGATATTAGGAATTAGATTTTGAGGAGGAGAAATGAAATGGACTTTACAACCGTAAAAGAGTTATATCGCAGCAGCGATGCATATATCGGCAAAGAGATCAAAGTCGGCGGTTGGGTACGCAGTATCCGTGATTCCAAGACTTTTGGCTTTATCGTTCTTCATGACGGTTCATTTTTTGAGACACTTCAGATAGTATATTCCGACAAGCTGGAGAACTTTGCAGAGATTTCCAAACTGAATGTCGGTGCGGCAGTGATCGTAGAGGGTACTCTGGTTGCAACCCCGAATGCGAAGCAGCCGTTTGAGATTCAGGCAGCATCCGTTACCGTAGAAGGTGCTTCTACACCGGATTATCCGATGCAGAAAAAACGTCACTCCATGGAGTTTTTGAGAACGGTTCCGCATCTGCGTCCGCGTACCAATACTTTCCAGGCTGTGTTCCGTGTACGTTCTCTGGCAGCGTATGCGATCCATCAGTTCTTCCAGGAGAGAGGCTTTGTCTATGTACATGCTCCGCTGATCACATCCAGTGACTGTGAAGGTGCAGGCGAGATGTTCCAGGTGACCACGATGGATCTGAACGAGATTCCGAAGACAGAAGGCGGAGAAGTAGATTTTTCACAGGACTTCTTTGGCAAGGCAACGAACCTGACTGTCAGCGGACAGCTGGATGTCGAAGCATTCGCACAGTCCTTCCGCAGTGTTTATACATTTGGACCGACCTTCCGTGCAGAGAATTCCAACACAGCACGTCATGCAGCTGAGTTCTGGATGATCGAGCCGGAGATCGCATTCGCAGATCTGAATGATGATATGAGACTGGCAGAGGACATGATCAAATATGTCATCCGCTATGTACTCGAGAATGCACCGGAAGAGATGAACTTCTTCAATTCCTTCGTAGACAAGGGACTGATCGAGCGTCTGAATCATGTAGTCAACTCTGACTTCGGTCATGTGACTTATACAGAAGCAATCGAGATTCTTGAGAAGAACAATGACAAATTTGATTATAAGGTATCCTGGGGATGCGACCTGCAGACAGAGCATGAGCGCTATCTGACAGAGCAGATCTACAAGAAACCGGTATTTGTGACCGATTATCCGAAGGAGATCAAAGCATTCTATATGAAGCTCAACGACGACGGTAAGACAGTGGCTGCTATGGACTGTCTCGTACCGGGAATCGGTGAGATCATCGGCGGAAGCCAGAGAGAGGATGATTATGACAAGCTGGCAGCACGTATCGCAGAGCTTGGCATGAAGACAGAAGACTATGCACACTACATGGATCTGCGTAAGTTTGGCTCAACCAAGCATGCAGGATTCGGCCTTGGATTTGAGCGCTGCGTGATGTATCTGACCGGTATCTCCAATATCCGTGACGTGCTTCCGTATCCGAGAACAGTTGGTAACTGTGAATAACAGACAAATGAATAGAACAATACAAAAAAGTCATGGCAACATGGCTTTTTTGTGAATTGAGGAAAAATAGATGAGTAAGATACTGATCCTTGATGACGAAAAAGAGATTGCAGATATTATCGGCTGCTATCTGAAAAACGACGGATATGAGATCGTGCTCGCATACGACTGTGATCCAGTCAGAATTGCTGCGCAGAGAAAAGCAGGCGGCAGAAAACGAA
>CAZEPO010000119.1:3381-6328 GCA_964514125.1 uncultured Lachnospiraceae bacterium | reverse complement strand
AAAATCCCGCAGCTGCTTCCGTTGACCAGATAAAAGGTCTCATCTGCCCCATACAGTCTGGCTGCTCTTTGCTGTGCCTCCAGCAAAAGACCTTCCGCATGAAACAGATTATCAAACCCGTCGATTTCCGTGATGTCAATTGCAAAAGGATCCTGAAAATGACTTAGATTCCGTTTGTGCCCCGGCATATGCAGCGGATAATAATCCGAAGCACCGTATTTTTGCAGCTCTCTCAGCAGATTCCTATCCATAAATTTCAACTCCCATACCGCTTCTAATCTTCTGCCAAAGCAGAAAGTGATTTTCTTATTATAACGAATCACCAGGAAAGTTGCAACTGCCGCTCCAGGAATCCTGATCCGGCAAAAAAGATCATCAGGCTAAGGTTCGGCTAAGCTTTTGAATAAAAATGCCTTATCTTTTCCTTGATTCTGGCATCTTTATCGCTTATACTGACACAAGAACATTCTTAATCAGACAGAATCAAACAAATACAGGTCTTGTTTTTATATAGGAGGAAATTATTTTTATGTGGATAGCAGACAATTGGAATGATTATGAGGTCATTGATACCTCAAACGGCGAGAAACTGGAACGCTGGGGCGATTATCTTCTGGTTCGTCCAGACCCGCAGGTCATCTGGAATACACCAAAACGTCATTATGGATGGAAAAAAATGAACGGCCATTATCACCGCAGCAAAAAAGGCGGCGGAGAATGGGAATTCTTCGATCTGCCGGAGCAGTGGAGTATTCATTACCGTGATCTGACCTTCCATCTGAAACCGTTCAGCTTCAAGCACACCGGCCTCTTCCCGGAACAGGCAACCAACTGGGACTGGTTCTCTGATAAGATCCGCAATGCCGGACGACCGATCAAAGTTCTGAATCTCTTTGCATACACAGGAGGAGCCACACTGGCAGCCGCTGCTGCAGGTGCCGCTGTCACACACGTGGACGCATCCAAAGGTATGGTTGGCTGGGCAAAAGAAAATGCCGCAGCTTCCGGTCTGTCTGAGGCACCGATCCGCTGGCTGGTCGATGACTGTACCAAATTCGTAGAGCGCGAGATCCGCCGCGGCAACCATTATGACGGCATCATCATGGATCCGCCATCCTACGGACGCGGCCCGAAAGGAGAGATCTGGAAGATTGAAGAGTCCATTTATCCATTTATTCAGCTTGCATCCAAGCTGCTCAGCGATGACCCGCTCTTCTTCCTGGTCAATTCCTACACAACAGGCTTAGCTCCTGCTGTGCTTACCTACATGATTTCTACCGAACTGAAGAAATTCGGCGGTCATGTAGAATCCCAGGAAATCGGTCTTCCGGTTACCGAAAGCGGTCTGGTACTGCCATGCGGTGCTTCCGGACGCTGGGAGCGCTAAATTTCACACAAAAAAACGGGGCACTGATAAGAAGTGCCCCATTTTTTTATTCTTCTGTATCCTCTGGAATATCCAGTGGTTCAATAACGATCTCAGCTGTGGTCTCTTCTGCCTCCTGCACATCGGCATCTGCTTCATCAACTATAACAGCTTCTTCTGCAGCGTCTGTCTGTGTCTCAGTCTGCGTTTCCTCCTGTACTGCTGTTTCGCTCACACGCTCTGCAATACGTGAAACCGTTTTCTTCTCGGCATTCTCTGAAATACCTTCTACTTCATGGAAGATCTTCATGAATTCCTTACCAGTGATCGTCTCTTTCTCGATCAGGAATTCTGCGATCTTATCAAGTGCTTCTCTATGCTCAGTCAGAAGTCTCTTCGCTTCTTCATAAGACTCCTTGAGTACTTTCATCACTTCCTGGTCTACCTCTGCCGCAGTCACATCACTGCAGTTCATGACCGGACGGCCATCCAGATACTGATTCGCCTGTACCTCAAGTCCCATCAGACCGAATCGTTTGGACATACCATACTGTGTGATCATCGCTCTTGCAACACTGGTCGCTTTTTCGATATCATTGGCTGCACCTGTGGTCACTGTGTCAAATACAATTTCCTCAGCTGCACGGCCTGCTACGAACTCAACAAGCATTGCACGGATCTCTTTTTCGGTATTGAGGTATTTTTCCTCTTCCGGTACATTCATAACATAGCCAAGCGCTCCCATTGTACGCGGAACGATCGTAATCTTCTGTACCGGCTCAGAATCCTTCTGCAGTGCACTGACAAGTGCATGACCAACCTCATGATAAGATACCAGTCTGCGTTCCTCTTTGCTGAGGATACGATCCTTTTTCTCTTTACCTACAAGTACGACTTCCACGGAAGCAAACAGATCCTTCTGTGACACTGCACTTCTTCCTTCTTTTACTGCCAGAATTGCGGCTTCGTTGATCATATTCGCCAGGTCAGAACCAACTGCACCGGAAGTAGCCAGTGCGATTGCTTCCAGATCCACAGTCTCATCCATATGAACATCCTTGGCATGTACCTTCAGGATATCCACACGGCCCTTCAGATCCGGCTTGTCTACGATGACGCGTCTGTCAAAACGTCCCGGTCTGAGCAGCGCCTGATCCAATACTTCCGGACGGTTCGTTGCCGCCAGAACCAGCAGACCCTTGGATGTATCGAAACCATCCATTTCAGCAAGCAGCTGATTCAGCGTCTGTTCACGCTCATCATTGCCGCCTCCGTAACGGCTGTCACGGCTCTTACCGATTGCATCAATCTCATCGATGAAAATGATACAAGGTGCATTCTTTTTGGCTTCTTCAAACAGGTCGCGGACGCGGGATGCACCGACACCTACAAACATCTCTACAAAATCAGATCCTGACAGAGAAAAGAACGGGCATTTCGCCTCGCCTGCCACTGCCTTAGCAAGCAATGTTTTACCGGTTCCAGGAGGTCCTACGAGCAGCGCACCCTTCGGGAGTTTGGCACCGATCTTGGTATACTTGCCCGGATTCTCCAGAAAGTCAACTACTTCCTGCAAAGACT
>CAZEPO010000119.1:0-3281 GCA_964514125.1 uncultured Lachnospiraceae bacterium | reverse complement strand
CCGCCGCCCATCTTGCGCATCACAACGCCAAAGATGATCCATATAATAAGAAGCGGTGCAAAGCTTAAGATCAGGTTCCAGATCAGATTCGTCGTCGTATCCGGAATCTCTCTGGAAAATTCTACATCCGCTTTGCGAAGTCGTGCCACAAGATTCGGATCGTCCGGATTGCCTGTATAATAGGTAACCTTCTGCTCCGCCGTGCCAAAGATATCAGACAGCAGACTCTTGCTTGTCTCAATCTCCAGTTCTGTCGATGTAATCGTAACATGCTCTACCTGTCCCGCTTCCAGCATATCCAGGAACTGATCATATGTGATCTCTACTGATGTAGTATCATTCCACACATTATTCAGGACCGCCATGGCAAGCAGCGTAACCAGTGTCACTACCAGAAATATCATGAAGGTAGAGTTGTTCTTGCCAGGCTTGCGGTTCGGTCCCTGATTGCCGCCGCCCTGCTGGCGATGATCTCTCTGATTATTCTCCATATTGTCCTCCTCATTTTATGTTAAACCCGATCTCAGGTGGGTTTTCTTCTTCACTGCCGAAACAGCTACTGTTTCATTATAATTATCCAAGTCTCATAAATCAATACCGCAAATCTAAATCTTTTGTGAAATGTTTCTATATCAATTCTTTTTGCAGCGATGCTTCAACCCATCATGAAAAAAGCAGAAGACAAAATAGACTCAAACAGCCTGATTGTCTTCTGCTTTTCTTTTTCGTTCAATTCTTCTGTTTAGTGATGGAACAGACGGATTCCGGTAAATGCCATCGCCATTCCATATTTGTTGCAGGTCGCGATCACATCCTCATCACGCACGGATCCGCCCGGCTCTGCAATATATTTCACACCGGATTTGTGTGCGCGCTCGATGTTGTCGCTGAACGGGAAGAAGGCATCTGAGCCAAGTGCAACACCTTCCATCTGATCCAGCCATGCACGCTTCTCTTCTCTGGTAAAGACTTCCGGCTTCTCAGTGAAGATCCGCTCCCATGCGCCGTCTGCCAGAACGTCCATATATTCCTCACCGATATAGACATCGATCGCATTGTCACGTTCTGCTCTTGTGATCTGATCAGAGAACGGAAGGTTAAGCACCTTCGGACACTGACGCAGGAACCAGTTATCTGCTTTCTGACCTGCCAGACGCGTACAGTGTACACGAGACTGCTGTCCGGCTCCGATACCGATCGCCTGTCCGCCTTTGACATAGCAGACGGAATTGGACTGGGTATATTTCAGCGTGATCAACGCAATTTTCAGATCCATCTGTGCATCTTCCGGAATCTCTTTGTTCTCGGTCACACGGTTCGCCAGCAACTCATCGTTGATCGGAAGCTCCTGACGGCCCTGCTCAAATGTGATGCCGTAAACCTGTTTCCGCTCAAGCGGTGCCGGACGGTAATTCTCGTCAATCTGGATCACATTGTAATTGCCTTTTTTCTTCTGAGAAAGGATTTCCAGTGCCTCATCTGTATAACCCGGTGCTATCACGCCGTCCGATACCTCACGCTTGATCAGCAGCGCCGTGTCCCGGTCACAGACATCTGACAGAGCAATAAAGTCACCGAAAGAGGACATACGGTCTGCACCTCTTGCTCTTGCATAGGCACATGCCAGCGGAGAAAGTGTTTCATAATCCTCTACCCAATAGATCTTCGCCAGTGTCTCTGTCAGTGGCAGCCCCACTGCTGCACCAGCCGGAGAAACATGCTTGAAAGAAGTCGCTGCCGGAAGTCCGGTCGCTTCCTTGAGTTCTTTTACCAGCTGCCATCCATTAAAGGCATCCAGAAAATTGATATAGCCCGGTCTGCCGAACAACACCTTGATCGGCAGTTCTTCTCCGTTCTCCATAAAAATGCGGGACGGTTTCTGATTCGGGTTGCAGCCATATTTTAACTGTAATTCATTCATGATCCTTACTCCTTTTTTTCTAAGCTTGTAACACTTCAGAGCCAAGCAAAATTTGTAACAGTTCAGCCATACTTTTTAAGACTGTTTTTGATTACTGATTCTTGTTGATAATCTTCGTTTCATATGTCCCAGTCGCGATATCAATATATCTGACAAACAGAGACACCTTGTTGTCTTCATTCAGACTGTTCCAGAGCAGATCTGCAAATACATCCATATCATCCGGAATCGCTACCAGCTTCGGCTCTCCCTCAAAGCTCGGAAGCGGATTGCCGTCACACTTGTAGGTATGAATAAAATGTCCCTCGCCAGCCACACAGTTTTCGTATGCAAAGGTATAACGGTTGCAGGCATCCGGGTTACCGTTGTTGCTCTTGAGAATCGACATCGCATAGCTGTATCTGCCGCTCTCCACATGCATTACACCGGAAATACGCGGTGTGTAGTTCGGTGCATCCGGCTCAAACTCGCGGCTGCGCAGAGACTGCTCGAAGGTCAGCTGGCGATCCATTCCTTCATAGATCGTATCAGTCTGATCACCGTTGGTCACGATGGTCTTATTTCCAAGGACACGCACTGGAGCGTAAATGATCAGGCTCGGATCAGTCAGCTTGGATGGATCATATGCCTGTGTACGGATTCCTTCTCCGTCTTCTACAAACACACGGTTTCTGCTGTTCTCACTTCTTCCCATGATAAAGTATGCAGCCACTGCTTTTGTGCCGTCTGCAGATTTACCGATCACGATACCTCTGCCCGGATAACTGTTTTCCTTCAATTCTTTTTCCAAACAAATCATTTCCATATGCGTTCTCCTTTTTTCATAACAATAAAAAAAACCGAACTCCAAGCATCAAAAATGCCCAGACGGTCGGCTTCCTACGGCTCATACTCCCTGTGGTTCCCCACTTCCGTCAGTCATATGAGCACATTCACCATAACATCATCTGAGCAAAAAATCAAGTCTATTTCTGTCAAAACCCTATTTTTACAATCCAAAACGCCAGAAAAAGTGCAGTAAACTCCCCACCACTTTTCCAACAGCGATTGCAATGATGATCCAGCTGAGTCCTTTTGTGATACCGAGTCTGCGGCTGTAAACCGGAAAAACATTGATCACCTCTGCCAGTGCCAGGATCCATCCGCCTACAAAGATTCCCATAAACAATCCGGCCAATGCCAGAATCCAGCTCCCAAGTACCAGCTGTACCTTGAATACCGTCAGAACTGTACCGACAATCGTGCCAAGCAGGATCGCATCCTCATAATACCGAACATACTTCGCCGTATGCGAGATACCGACAAATCGTGTGATGATGCCCAGTCCGATCATCAGCGCCACGACACCGCCCGCCACGAT
>CAZEPO010000118.1:0-6338 GCA_964514125.1 uncultured Lachnospiraceae bacterium | reverse complement strand
GCCGGCTGTGTCTCCGGTGCACTCGTCGCTGGCTGTGTGGCCGGCTGTGTCTCCGGTGCACTCGTCGCTGGCTGTGCAGCCGGCTGCGTTTCCGGTGCACTTGTCACTGGCTGCTCTGCTGCCGGTGCCGGGCTTGCCGATCCCTTCTCCGACTGTTCCTCTGATAAAGCTGCAGGATCTGTTTCCGCTGCAGCTGCCACTTGCATTTTGTCTGCCGTCAAACCACTTACACCAGTTATGCTGCTGACTACATCAGCTGCCAATATCAGCACTGCACACAGTGCAGCTGTAAGCAATTTTTTTCTTCGCATATTTTATTTGCTCCTAATTTATTCTTACAGTCGATTCCGCAGTCGGCTGCATTTTTTCATACTCAGGCTGTATGTTTGCTACCTCAGCACATTTATCCACCCATTTTACCACTCTGTTTTTTGATTGTAAAGACATTTACCCCCTATTTGGACCAGGTTCTTCTCATAAATAAGATTAAAATCGGGAACAATTCCAGTCTGCCTACCAGCATATCAAACGTCAGCACAAGCTTGGACAGATTCGAAAACTGTGAAAAATTGCCCGTTGGACCGACCAGTTCAAGTCCCGGACCAATGTTGTTGAGCGTTGCCGCTACCGCAGTAAAATTCGTCGTAAAGTCAAAATTGTCGAGTGAAACCAAAAGGAGTGAAACTGCAAACACAAGAAAATACGATGCGAAAAACACGTTCACAGAGCGGAGCACCGTATGCTCGATTACTCTGCCATCCATCTTAAGCTTTTTAACATTATGCGGATGCACAATATAATCAAGCTCCTTCAAAATAGATTTGAAGAGAATGATAATTCTCGAAACCTTGATTCCGCCGCCTGTACTGCCGGCACAGGCTCCTACAAACATCAAAAGCACCAGGATCGTCTTGGAAAAAGACGGCCACAGATTGAAATCAGTTGTCGCAAAACCGGTTGTCGTGATGATACTGCCCACCTGAAATGCAGCATGCCGCAGTGCCTCTCCCACATTTGCAAACATCGGAAGAATATTGATCGTGATCAGTGCAATCGAGGCCGCAATGATTGCAAAATATCCTCTCACCTCAACAGACTGAAATGCCGGACGAATACGTTTCTTCAGAATCAGATAATATACGTTGAAATTCACACCAAACAGGATCATAAACACCGTGACAACAACCTGTATATACGGAGAATAACCGGCCATGCTGTCATTTTTGATACCGAAACCACCGGTACCGGCTGTACCGAAGGTTGTGGTCAGCGCATCAAAGAGCGGCATTCTGCCAAGCAGCAAAAAGATCAGCTGCACAATACTCAGACCTATATACATCGCATAGAGGATTCCCGCTGTTCGTTTGACCTTCGGAACCAGCTTACCAACAGAAGGACCCGGGCTTTCTGCTTTCATCAGGTACATATTGTTGCCGCCTGCAAG
The DNA here is from genome assembly GCA_964514125.1 of uncultured Lachnospiraceae bacterium. Taxonomy (GTDB): domain Bacteria; phylum Bacillota; class Clostridia; order Lachnospirales; family Lachnospiraceae; genus Choladousia. The sequence continues at coordinate 4,894 of CAZEPO010000118.1, read as the reverse complement.
CGGAAGGACCGCCATCACCAAAACCAGTACTCCCATACCGCCGATCCAATGTGTAAAGCTGCGCCAGAAGATCAGGCAGTTCGGAAGTGCCTCCACATCCGTCAGGATACTGGATCCGGTCGTCGTAAAGCCCGACACAACCTCAAACACTGCATCTATATAAGAAGGAATTGCTCCTGAAAGCACAAACGGAAGTGCACCAAATGCACTGAGTGCAATCCAGCAAAACGCCACCGCCACAAAACCTTCCCGTGCATACATACTTTTGCTGGTGAGTTTTGCCCTTGAAAGCCAAAAGCCCACTACAAGACACAGTCCCATGGAGATCAGCAGAGAATACCCTGCCTTTTCCTGATAGATCAATGCTGTCAAAAGCGACGGTGCCATAAACAGCGCCTCAAAAATCAGCACCCATCCAGTGATATATTTGATTATTTTATAGTTCATCTCTGTATCCTACTTTTCCAAAATATCTTCGATATCATTCAAGCCACTGTGATGCGTAACGATAATGACCGTATCGCCAGGCTGCATCTGATCCGAACCACGCGGAATGATCACTTTGCCTTTGCGTGTGATACAAGCCACCAAAATACCCTTTTTGATCTTCAGATCCAGAAGCGGCTGATTCGTCGCACGAGAGTGATCACGGATCACAAACTCCAGCGCTTCCGCTTTTCCGTCGATAATCTTATGCAGAGTTTCCACATTGCTTCCAATGGAATTCTTCATAGAACGCACATATCGGATGATATGCTCCGACGTGATATTCTTCGGATGAACCACCGTATCCAGATCCATATCCCGAATCACTTCATCGAATGTGATCCGATTGATCTTCGTCACTGCTTTCATATTGCCGACCTTTTTGGCATAAAGCGAAAGCAGGATATTCTCTTCATCGATATTGGTAAGTGCCGCCAGACTCTCATAGCGGCCAAGTCCTTCTTCGAGAAGCAGTTCCTTGTCTGTACCGTCACCATACACAACGGTTGCCTTTGGAAGCAGTTCGCACAGCGCCTCGCAGCGTTTCATATCTTTCTCTATGATCTTCACCTTAATGCCGGTCGCGATCAACTTTTTCGCCAGATAATAAGCCGTATCACTGCCTCCAATGATCATCATATTTTTAATCTGGTTGCTCGTAATCCCTACCTGACGGAAAAATGCATTGGCATCCACACTGCCGGCCACGATCGTGACCAGATCTCGTGGCTTGATCACAAAATTACCGTCCGGGATGATGACCTCGTCACCGCGCTCGACTGCACAGATCAGGACATTGCCCTTCACCTTCGCCGAAAGTTCAGCAAGACGCAGATCGTTCAGTATGGAATCCGAAGGAACACGGAACTTCAGCAGATCTACACGGCTTTTGGCAAATGAATCCACATCGATCGCAGACGGGAACTGCAGGCTGCGGGCAATTTCACTGGCTGCTGCCAGCTCTGGATTGATGACCATCGCCAATCCCAGCTCTTCCTTGATAAATCCAATCTCAGCACTATATTCCGGATTGCGTACACGCGCGATCGTATGGCAGTTACCCGCCTTTTTGGCAATCAGACAACAGAGCAGATTCAGCTCATCTGAGTCTGTAACCGCGATCAAAATATCCGTCGCTTCGATCTCCGCATCTCTCTGTGTCAAATAGCTCGCACCATTGCCAACTACGCCCATCAGGTCGTACTGACTGGCAAACTCCTGGACGATCTGCTCACGATTATCAATAACCGTAATATCATTCCCCTCTTTACTAAGCTCGGCAGCCAGTGTCTGTCCAACCTTACCAAGCCCGACAATAATTATCTTCATGGCATTTTGTCCTCTTTAAAAATATTCTTTCGCCAGCTTTTCAAATGCAGGCATTGCATGGATGATTTTTTCGTAAGATACACAGTAAGCCAGACGCACATAGCCAGGACATGCGAATGAAGAGCCCGGCACCAGAAGGATATTGTGTGCTTTGGCCGCTGCAACGAATGCAGCCTCGTCCGTCGGGCACTTGATCCAAAGATAAAAAGCTCCTTCCGGTCTGACACAGTCAAAGCCGAGACGAGTCAGCCCTTCATACAGAGTCTGCCTGTTTCTGTCATAGTATGCAAGATCCACCTGCGCATCCACACATTTTGCCACTGCCAGCTGGACCAGTGACGGAGCATTGACACTGCCGCTGATCCGATTCGCGATCGTCACCGCTGTGATCGTATCTGCACTGTCCTCCACCTCATCCGGAATGATCACATAGCCGATCCGCTCTCCCGGAAGAGACAGCGATTTGCTGTAGGAATAAGCCACGATCGTATTCGCATAATACTTTGTAACAAAAGGAACCTTTCTTCCATCATAGGCCAACTCACGATATGGTTCATCTGAGATCAGATAGATGGCATGTCCATATTCTTTTTCTTTGGCTTCCATGATCGCCGCAAGTCTCTGGATTGTTTCCTCCGAAAAGATAACGCCCGTCGGATTGTGCGGGTTATTGATGATCACTGCTTTGGTGTTCGGCGAAAGCTTTTGCTCAAATTCGGTAAGATTCAGCTGAAAATGCTCCGTATCTGCACCGATCGTCACCAGTGTTCCGTCATAATTTTTTACATAGCTTCCATATTCCAGAAAATACGGCGCAAAAACAATCACTTCCTCGCCCGGATTGAGCAGCGTTTTGAGGCAGATATTCAGACCGCTGGCTGCTCCGACTGTCATGATCAGATTATTCTCATGAAATGCTGTTCCGAAACGGCGGTTCAAATCATCTGCGATCACTCTGCGCACCTCCGGAAAACCTGCATTGCTCATATAGCCATGCACCGTCACAGGATCTTCGTTCTCCAGGATCTCAATAATAGCCTCCTTGAACTCAGCCGGAGCCGGCACATTCGGATTGCCCAGGCTGAAATCATATACATTTTCTTCGCCGTATAATGCCGCCAGCCGTTTGCCTTCCTCAAACATTGCACGGATTGCCGAGTTATTTTTTAGATATGGCTTCATTTTCTCAGATATCATTTTTCAAGTCCTTCCTTTTCCAAAAAATTCCCCTAAATTATCATATAGGGGAGCATACGCTCCCCAGACATTTTCTTTTTTTAAATGCATTATACGCCCTTCCCTATGTACTGTCAATTTTGATTTCGCGCATAAAAAATCCGCTGCGGCTCATTTTCAAAACCACAGCGGAAGTATTTGTTTATTTGATTTTATTCTCCATAAATTGTGTCATGAAGCTTCTCAAGTGTCGGATCCCAATCCGGTACCAGCATATCCTGTCCTTTGACATAGATCACACTGTACATATCATCATACGGAACACGGCTCATCTCAAACTCATATTCCAGAATGTCCGGAACCTCACCGATCATGCTCCAGATCTCTGTCTCCGGAATATTCATCGTCACATGACCCAGAATCGCCTGCATCTTCTCTGTCATCTGCGCAACGCTCATCTGCTTCACCTCAGCCATCAGCTGCTGGATCACATAACGCTGACGCTCGGTACGCTCAAAGTCAGAGTTGCCGACATAACGGTTACGTGCAAATGCTACTGCCTGCACACCGTCACAGCGCACAAATCCACCTTCGGAAGGAATCTGATGTTCATATCCGTCGATACCCATCAGGTTGCACATATCCAGAATATAGCCATTGGCAACCTCTGCTTCCTTCGCAGTTACTTCCAGAGATACACCACCGATAATATCAATGATATCAATGAGATCAAAGAAATCTACTGCCGCATAACGGTCAACCTGAATCTTGTAAGTATCTGTGATCGTCTGGCACAGAAGCGGTCCTGCACCGTATGCATATGCTGCATTCAGCTTCGCATAACCAACACCTTCGATATCTACATAAGTATCACGCATCAAAGAAACGATCGATACCTTATCTTCTTTCTTATTCATGGAAACCAGCATCATCGCATCAGAGTTACCATTCCAGGATTTGTCACGACGGTCAACACCTACCAGCAATACATTGTAAATATCTTCGTCAGATGCAGTCTCTCTCTTGGAAAGATTGTTCATCAGACTGTGGATATTGTCCAGCTCATCTGCACTGACTGCCACACCGGTACGCTCCTCTGTGCTCAGTGTCTCCTCCATCACTTCCTCCGGAAGCGTCTCTACCATCTGAACATCCTCATCTGCAACATAGTTGATGCTGCTGTAGAGATCTGTTCCAAGCTTATAGACTACGCCGCCGCTGATAAAAACAATTCCGAGTACAATGCAAAAGCTGATTGCAAAGACTTTCTTCACATTCATCCCGCTCTTCTTCGGTCTTCTTTCATTATTATAAGCGTTTCTTCCATTCTGCATCTGAGAATGATCATCTCTGTTTCTTGGCATTTTGGGATACCTCCTGATTATACTTCCCTTTACTATTAATAGTTGCCTGATTTCATTCTATTATCACCGGATTGCAGTAAAAAGTCAAATTAAATCTAGTCCGTTCCGGTTTTTCCAAAAAAAAAGCTTCCCGACACTCGGAAAGCTTAGTGCGGAGAAAGGGACTTGAACCCTCACGATATTGCTACCACAGGCACCTGAAGCCTGCGCGTCTGCCAATTCCGCCATCTCCGCGTTTGCTGTAAGTCAGCATCGCTGCAACTCACAATCCATATAATACAACAGCCTCCGAAAAATGTCAACACCTTTTTTGAATTTTTCCAAAAAAATGTTTTTTTCGATTTTTTTAAACTTTTTGTATTTTTCTGTTGACAGATGACAATACCTCTGCTATAATTCTCTTTGTTCCGCGGAAGTGTCGGAATTGGCAGACGAGCAAGACTAAGGATCTTGTGATCAATGCGATCGTGTGGGTTCAAGTCCCATCTTCCGCAGCTGAAAGCTCTTGGAGATTTCTCCAGGAGCTTTTTTCTGTTCTC
>CAZEPO010000117.1:0-6396 GCA_964514125.1 uncultured Lachnospiraceae bacterium | reverse complement strand
AAACCATTACAGTAAAGGCTTATCTGACTGATGAAAATGGAAACACAGTGACGAGAGAGAACGGTGGTTGGGAGAAAGAACAAACAGTTAATGTACATATTACAAACAGCTATACCAATGTCGAGACGACACCGATCAATCAGATGCTGGTGGGTGAAACCAAAAATGTACATGCAGTGTATAATCAATATACCTATGCGAATGGGGGGACAACATCTAACCCCGTGAGAAATACCCGCTATCGTTGGGAATGGAATCCGGACCAGATGGAGATTTCCTATATGGAAAAAGCTTCGAAGGAGGGCGGTACAGAGAATAGAATTGTTCTGTCGCAAGAGAATCCATCTGTGACTGCAGACACCGGTGTGGATTTTCAGCTGAAGCGACTGACCAATGATAATGCAATCGAGGTCATGCTGTATGTAGAAACGATGACAGAAGGCCAGCAAGATTGGGATAGAGTTGGTCAGCAACAGTATTTATTTTGGGAGATTAATTATATAGATAATCTGAAGAGTGTAGATGAGGGGGACATTTCACAGTCGTTTAAGGATAGACTCTTCAACTGTGAAACAGTTACACAGACAGTCGAGGCAATGGAGCAAGTCAAAGATGATGAGCATTGGGCAGTGAACTGGACTGTAGGAATCTATGATGCAGCTAATAAAACATACAACAAGATACTATCATTGAAAGACGAAGCATACTCTGTCTCAGAGGATACAAAACAGATCACTTTGTATGGTCAAAAGATTCAGGAGCAGCTTCAACTACAGGATAATGCATGGTTCAATATAAAGGCAGAAGTGGTCGCGGAGATAGGCACAGATGAAAAAGGCGATCCTATCACAGCGTATGTGGACGAAGTGAACCGCAACATCTGTTTATGCGAAGTCAGTCAGGAACTGTCAGATCTGCCTGGAAAAAATCAAGATGTCATGAAAGGCTGGAATGCATGGCTGATGAAGGAAAACAGTGTCTGGATAAGAAATCCAGAATTTCCAGACGGACAAAATTGTCCAGTATTGATTACAGGTGTATCGGTCAGCAATACAGCAGAGGAAGGGGAAACTTCCATTACCTGTGATTTAATGCAAATGGACGACGGGGAGGAATATTATCAGTTCGAAGCTGTGGACTACGGAGAATCAGCGGTAACAGTCAAATATAAGATTGTGACAAGCAGAGATGAGAATGATGAACCAAGTTATTCTGATGAGTATTCATATGACTATAAGATCAATGTTTGTGAAAATCGCTTCACACTCAATCTAACTTCAGACAGGGATCGCAATGGATATACGAACCTCCGGAAGGACGAAACGGTGACTCTGCGTGCATCGATATATGAAGAATATGAATCTGAAGATACCACTAGACCAACCAAGACGATCGAATGGATTGCAGATCTTGATAAAGTCACACTTAAACCAAGTGAAGATGGACAGAGTTGTGAAGTAACAGCAATAGCAGATGGAGATACAGAAGCCAAAGTCACTGCTGTATTAAAGGTGACACCGGAAAACGGGTTTCCTGTTGAGCGTGCCCGGGAATCATGGAGTATCAATATTTGTGATAGCTATTTTAGGATTGACCTTGGGGATGAGACAAATGATTCCAACTATTCTTACAGTCTGGAGCATGGCGAATCAATTACTGTAACCCCAAAACTGCAGGGTGTCAATATGGCCACTCCTGATAATGTTGAATGGTATTGGGACGGTTGGGATCTGGACAAGCTTGAGATTAAAGATGCGAACAATAAAGTGTTAGGTAGAGAATCAAATACTGGTACTGCTCCGTTTACGCTGACAAAACAGGGCAGTGAAAGCACGAATATTTGTCTGAAAGCTTATATAGATGGTGAATCATATGCGGTGGCGTTGTTATGGCTGAACTTTGAAGGTCAGAATTACAATATCTGGTATGAGAATCTTAACGACTATGGCTTTTACATGGACGATCCGAATCCACGGATTCAGCTGGATGTAGAGAATCTCATTGACAAGGATCAATACAAAATAGAGTGGCAGCTGGGAAACTTCGATGATGAAGATAACCCAATTGAAATGGAAAATACGAATTTGATAACGTATTATACGTTAGACGCTGTTACTGTATCCGAAGAAACGAAGATTGAAGCCGCAGCAGTTAATTTAAACCTGCAGGAGATTCAAAACTGGTTGACCGAAAAAAATCTGGATTCTTTTACCGTACAGACAAGTATTCTTTCAAAAGATAGTAAGTGCTGTTTGGGCAAAACAAGCTGTACAAATATCTGGCTGAATGACGTAGTGAACGAGTATGACTTTGGGTTTGGTCTGAACGAAGATGGTGTGATGATAGGAAAGACAGACGAAAGCTATACGATTTGGCCAGAGTTTATGCTGTATATCGAAAATGCGGCAAATCCATATGGAGCAGAAGAATACCTTCCGATTAACGATGTCGAGCTCAAAGTTGAGGAAGGCTATTCAAAGAACGCAGTTACTCTGGAATATTTTGAAGCGAAGGATGAACAGGAGAGTGACTGCTGGGAACTGAATCTCATGGAACCGTGTAAAGCGGAACTTTCCGTCACCTATACAGATAGTGATGGAGAGCAAGCTAAAAAAATAATTCCGATAGAAGTTATTGGAGAAGGCTATTATTTTGAAAATTCACAAAGAGAACTTCTGATGTACCAAGAGGAAACACAGAAGATTTCAGCTGATCTCATTTATTGGAATTATGAGCAGAATAATAGTAAAAATCCATCTGATGTCACAATCGAATGGAAGATAGAAGATCAATGGCCCACAGATAATAACGCGACCGAAGTAATACAAATAGAACAGGATGAGTCAAATCCATACACGATCGATATCACGGCAATGGCAAATGGTGAAGCCGTGATTGTACCAGAGGCATATAAAGGTGGTGAACTGCTTACAGCTGGCGACGGAATCTTGGTAAAGGTAAGCGATTATAAGATTGTCGTAGACGGCGAGAATGGTGCAGCGAAACAGTATATCGATCGAGAGATTGATCCGCCGGTGGCATTGAATCTGAAGCTGCAGCAGAATGATGCAGGAAGCGGAAAAGACTATGAGGGACAGGTGCGTTATATCTGGAAAACTTCAGGAGGGAAAATTGAACTGAAGTGTTCAGATGAGAACGTTGCGATCAAACCAATCGAAGCGGACGATGATGAGGAGGAAGAATATACAGCAGTCTATTCGGTGAGTACAACGCAGACAATGCCAGAATCAGCGCAGTCGAAAGAAATACCGATTAGTGTAGCGTGGATTGATTCAGATGAGGACAGAACCGGCGTAAAAGTAATTGCCGAGATCCGGGAGGATGAGGATGCTGAATGGCAGACGGCCTCCAGCTGGGAATGGGAATTCCAAGAATATAGTAGAGAAATCTGGCTGAGTAATGCCAGAGGAGAGAGGGATACTTGGATCTTTACCAATGAAGAGAATTATACGCTCTCGCTGGAAACGGATGAAGGATTACTTGAAAACGGACGATATCTCGAGTGGACAATCGGAATCACTGACGGAGAGAATCTTTATTCTTATCCTGCAGAAGAGGTCGCAGATGGAGTGCAGAATGAAAGCATATCTACTGCAGCAGACAAGAAGGAAAATTATAAGACAGGAAAAGATTTTCTGACGATTCTAAGCGGCAGTAATCTGAATCAGTGGATTACTGAGCAGAAAGCAGCATGGCAAAAACAGAATCCGGATCAGGACCCGGAGGAAGCCCTGGACGTATTTATAGAAGCGGCAGTTATGCTGGATAAAACGACAGAAGAAAGTAATGATAAAATGTCAATCGAACTCTGCAGCATCAGGTGCAGACTTGAGATGCGGGATCCGGAAGAGTATTGGACAGTTTCCAGATTTTCACCAATTTTGCTTGGCAGAAAACTGTGTTACAACGTTGATACAGAGGAAAACTGTATTTGGATCAATAAATATGTTGAGGATTCGGAGCATCCGTATGGAGCTACTCTCTCATATCCTTTGGTAGATTTGAAATCTTCTAATTCAGATATTGTGGAGATTCAAAAGGACGGTGATAAGCAAAATATTATTCCGACTGGAGTAGGAACTGCAACTCTGACCTATACCTATCTGGATGGAGACGAACAAAAAACGTTTGATGTTGAAGTCAAGGTGATAGACTCTTCTTATAAAGTTTATACATTCCTGCAGGGTAATACGAGTCATATGCAGCCAGGTGAAACAAAGCAGATTTGTCTGACTGTAAAACAGCTGAACAGTGTGTGGAATGCAAGCAATCAGTCTTGGGAGGTTCGCTATACGGATTTGACGGAGGATCAGTATAGTGTACGCTACATCGATAGGTCAGAAGGACAGTTGCAAGTCAGTGAAGATGGAAAAGTAAAGGTGTTGGCTGCCAGTGATGGCTCGGAAATCGTGGATATCGAGGTGACGATTCCACAGAACGGTGCCGAACCGTATAAAATGATGGCGTTTGTGGAAATTATGTTAGAAGATTCATGGTATGAGCTTGATATGGAACTGGATTATACTGCGGCACCAATTGCGCCGGTAACGCTCAGTCCAAAGCTTGGCTATTATGAGAATGGAGAGCTGAAAAAATATGTAAATGTGGAAAAATGGGGTCTGTATCCGACATTTATTGATGAATGGGACACTGATACAATGACTTATGCATTGGATTCAGCCAATGGAACAATGACAATAAGCTCAGCAAATAAGACAGAGACAGTGGGTTATTTTTATCTCACAGCAGACTATTATGATCGATACGGTTCTCGTGCTTCGGAAGAAATGAATATTCGGGTTTCTTTCTGTGAGCATAGCTGGACTGAAGCAGACGGCTGGCAGACCGTCTACTGGTCGACCTGTTCTGAAAAGGGACTGAAAGAAAAATGGTGCAGAAAATGCGAATGGGTCATGGATACAGCTGAGATTCCGATGCGTGAGCACAGCTGGAACGAAGGCGTTGTGACCAGTGAACCGACCTGCCAGAAGGAAGGAGAGCGTGAACTTACCTGTACCGCCTGCGCAGCAACCACGACCAAAACAATCAGCAAGACAGCACATCAGCCTGGCAGCTGGACGCTGCAAAATGGAGCGACCTGTACAGCAGGAGGTACAGAAGTACAGAAGTGTATATATGCAGGTTGTGGTGAGATCATAGAAAGCAGAACGACTGGAGCCAAACCGCATGAACCAGGCAGCTGGCAGACTGAAACGGCAGCGACCTGTACGGCAGGCGGCACAGAAATACAGAAATGTAAGACCTGCGGCACACCGCTAAACAGCAGGACAACAGAAGCGACAGGACATCTCTGGAGTGACTACACAACGACAAAACAGCCGACAGGAGCAGAAGCGGGCTTGGAAGTCCGGACTTGTCAGAAATGTCAGTATTCGGAGAGCAGAGCAATAGCCAAACTTCCGGCGACAATCAAACTGACAGAGAAGAAGCTGACACTGCAGCTGAATAAATCAGCTGTAATCAAATCAATTGTGACCGGATTGACCGACGGTGATGCAATCGCCAGATGGTCGAGCAGTAATCCAAAGGTTGTGACGGTGAATCAGAGCGGTAAGATCACTGGAAAGAAGGTCGGCAATGCAACGATTACTGTGACGCTGAAGAGCGGCATCAGTGCATCTATTACAGTCGATGTTCAGAAAAAGGCAGTTGCGACCAAAAAGATCACTGTTGCAGATACGTCAATCAAACTGACGAAGGGCAGCAAGCTGACATTGAAGCCAGTCCGCACACCTGTGACAACGCTGGATAAGATGACATATACGACTTCCAATAAAAAGGTTGCAGTGGTCAATTCCAAGGGACAGATCACGGCGAAAGCAGCAGGTAATGCGACGATCACAGTCAAATCCGGCAAGAAGTCAGTAAAAATAAAGGTGACGGTAGAGACAGTGAAGCCGACCAAAATCACAGGTATTCCAAAAGCGAAGACGCTGAAAGTCGGCAAGGGTTTGACGTTGAAACCAAAGTTTTCTCCGAAAGGCAGTGAGGCGGCTATACAATACAGTACCTCCAATAAAAAGGTGGCGACTGTTAGCAGTAAAGGTAAGATCACTGCGAAGAAAAAAGGAAAAGCGGTAATCACGATTAAGGCAGGCAAGGCAAAAGCAACCTGTACGATCACCGTAAAGTAAAAACAGGATTTTTGAACGAATAAGCAGATTCCCCGGAGGTTTTCCTTCGGGGAATCTGTTTTATTTACAGGATAGATAGCATAAAAAAATTAAGATTAGTTTGCACATAAAAAGTGCAAAGGAGTAAAGGAAGCTGCGCAGAGCCAGCTCGATTTCACTACGTTACATCTCGCTGGAGGGCTGTCGCCCAATAAAAATGCAATAATAAACGCCCCTGCAA
>CAZEPO010000116.1:0-6413 GCA_964514125.1 uncultured Lachnospiraceae bacterium | reverse complement strand
TTTGCCGGTGTATCGCCTGCACCGAAGCACGGTCCGCAGAACGCCGTCTTCACAACAGCACCGCTCTTGATCAGCTCAGCCAGTCTGCCGTTTTTCGCAATCTCCATATAGATCGGTGTACTTGCCGGATAAACACTCAAGGTAAATTCATCCGAACCGATATATTTATCCTTCAGAATATCTGCCGCATCACAGATATTTTCAAAGCCGCCGCCTGCACATCCAGCTATGATACCCTGATCCACATACAGTCTGCCGTTGCGCACTTTGTTCTTCAGAGTGAAATCTACCGCACCGTCCAGACTGACTGCTGCACGTTTTTCTACATCGTCGAGGATATCCATCAGATTCGCATTCAGTTCTTCAATTGTATATGTATTACTCGGATGGAACGGCATCGCGATCATCGGACGGATCTCACTCAGATCGACATAAACCATACCATCATAGTAGGTCACCGCACCCGGGTTCAATTCTTTATAATCTTCACTTCTGCCATGGATCTCATAAAACTCTTTGATCTGATCATCTGTTTTCCAGATGGAAGACAGGCAGGTTGTCTCTGTCGTCATGACATCCACACCGATACGGAAATCAGCGCTCAGATTTGCAACACCCGGACCAACGAATTCCATAACCTTGTTGTTGACGTAACCGTTGCCGAACACAGCACCGATGATCGCCAGTGCAACGTCCTGCGGACCTACACCCGGAACCGGTTTGCCTGTCAGATAGATACCGATCACACCTGGCATATTGATGTCATAGGTCTGACCCAGCAGCTGTTTGACCAGCTCCGGACCGCCCTCACCCATCGCCATAGTACCGAGTGCACCGTAACGGGTATGTGAATCAGAGCCAAGGATCATCTTGCCGCCGCCTGCGAGCATCTCGCGGGCAAACTGATGAATGACTGCCTGATGCGGCGGAACATAGACACCGCCGTATTTTTTGGCACAGGTCAGACCAAACATATGGTCATCTTCATTGATCGTACCGCCTACAGCGCAAAGAGAGTTGTGACAGTTGGTCAGTACATACGGCACCGGAAATTTCTCCAGTCCTGACGCACGAGCCGTCTGAATGATGCCGACAAAGGTAATATCATGAGAAGTCAGCTTATCAAATTTGATCCGGAGCTTTTCCATGCTGCCGGATGTATTGTGATCCCTGAGGATCGACCATGCGATCGTCTGCTTCGCTGCCTCTTCTTTCGAAGGCACAGTACCAAGCTTTGCCTGAAGCTTCACTTCCGCTTCCTGATCTGCCTCGATAATCTCTGTATTATTCAGCAGATACACACCATTTTGATACAATTTAATCATAAGTCTCCTCCTTTCATCTGCCCAAATCTGCAGCCGCACAGATTCTGACAAACAATACTTCACAAGCCCTTTGAACTCATAAAGCATGATTTACAAAAAAGGCTGCGGCCCTGAAGCTGCAACCTTCTTTTTCTCTTTTATCAGCTGATCCGCAGTCTGAATTTCTGTGCTTCTTTTTCGCTGTTGATCAGCTCAATCTCTGCACCGAGACTGCGAAGTTTCTCTTCAAAATCTTCGTATCCTCGCTGAATATAAACGATGTCATCCACAGTTGTAATGCCGTCTGCTGCCAGACCTGCAATGACAAGCGCTGCTCCCGCACGAAGATCCGGTGCACAGACACGTGCTCCTGAGAACTTCTCCACGCCGGTTATGATCGCCGTGTTACCTTCCACACGTACGTCAGCACCCATGCGTGCCAGCTCGTCCATATATTTAAATCGATTTTCAAAGATACTTTCTGTCACAATACTTGTACCGCGCGCCAGTGCCAGTGTGACACCGATCTGCGGCTGCATATCCGTCGGATAACCCGGATACGGCAATGTTTTGACATTTGTACTGGTCAGACGCTTCGATGCGACTACACGCACCGCATTGTCAAACTCTTCCACCTCGCAGCCTATCTCCAGAAGCTTCGCTGTCGTCGCTTCAAGATGCTTCGGAATCACGTTTTTGACCATGACATCTCCCTTCGTCGCAGCAGCGGCGAACATAAATGTGCCTGCTTCAATCTGATCCGGAATGATGGAATACTCTGTCTTATGAAATCTCTGCACACCGCGGATACGGATTACATCCGTACCTGCACCGCGGATGTTGGCTCCCATGCTGTTCAGGAAATTCGCCACATCAACAACATGCGGTTCGCGCGCACAGTTCTCGATGATCGTATTGCCTTCTGCCATGGACGCTGCCATCATGATATTGATCGTCGCTCCAACTGAGACCGTATCCAAAAAGATATGGCTGCCGCGCAGATGCTCTGCCTCTGCAATGATGAAGCCATTGCGGATCGTCACCTTCGCACCAAGAGCCTTGAAGCCTTTGAGATGGAGGTCGATCGGTCTGCTGCCGATGTTGCAGCCTCCCGGCAGAGGAACCTCTGCTTTTTTGTATTTTCCGAGCAGCGCACCGATCAGATAATACGATGCTCTTATTTTCTTGATATATTCGTAGTCAACGCTGACTTCGCCAATATGCTCACTGTTCATAAGTACAGCATGTTTCGTCAGACGCTCTACCTTGACACCAATGCTTGCCATAGCTTCCAGCAGAACATTAATGTCTCGCACATCCGGCAGGTTTTCGATCAGTACGGTCTCATCTGTCATAATTGCGGCAGCAAGAATACCGAGTGCTGCATTTTTCGCACCACTGATTTCCACTTCACCGACCAGCGGATTGCCTCCTCTGATAATATACTGTTCCATAGGACACCTCTATTTTTTGTATTTATACTCCACTGTAACGGTCAAAAGACAGCCATTTAGGTCCTCTTTGCATCGTTACTTTCGTTATTTATGACATCAAAAATTAGTCTTCCTTTTAAGCAAAACTATTAACAGTATACCACATTCCTCACATTTGTAAATAAAAATTAACGTTCTCTACACGTTTTAGTAATATTGCCATACGTTTTTTCTTATCTTTTGCTCTTTTTTGCCGGTTTTCTTCGCTGTACACTATAGCCAAATTTACCGACTTTTCGGCCAAGACCGAAGTATTCGCCGTGGGAATAAACCATAAGACCAGCCTTGTTCAGCTGGAACTTGCCGTTCTCATCCAGGTACTTTTCATCTACATTTACACCGAGCACCTCTGCCACAAACATATGGTGGCTTCCGAGCTCCAGGATCTGTGTCGTACGGCATTCAATGTTCACCGGAGATTCTTCGATATACGGAGCTGCTACATGGATACTTTTTCCCGGTGTGAGGTTCATTTCCTGAAACTTATCCACATCCCGACCGGATCTTACACCACAGTAATCGGTTGCTTTGGCCAGCGCTTCCGTTGTCAGATTAATAACAAATTCCCCAGTTTCTTTGATGATATCATAGGAATAACGCTCAGGCCGCACCGAGATCGATACCATAGCCGGCGAACTGCAGGTCGTCCCCGCCCAAGCCACTGTAATGATATTCGGTTTTTCATCCGGCCGTGCACAGCTTACCATAACCGCCGGAAGCGGATAAAGCATATTCCCTGCTCTCCAAGATTGTCTGCTCATCGTTCTCCTCTCACCTGTCCATCATGTCAGGCACGTTTTTCTTCTTCGTCCTTATACTCCGGACAGTACACTGATCCCATTCATAAAGGACGGTACCAGCTGTTTCTTACGTGAAACAACACCCGGAAGGTTCACTATATTGTTTTCCAGCTTCAGGTGAAATGCTTCCTGAACCACATCTTCTGCATCTTTGCCGTAGCAAAGCAGTTCTGTCGACTCCTGAATAATATCGGTCAGCATAAAACATATCATATCCATCGCATGCGCTTCATATACGCGTTCCATATATGGGATCAAACGGTTTTTGATATTCGCCAGCTCATCTGCACTCATCGAGGTGATCTGTCCGATTCCGATATTCAGATCGCCAAACTCAAATTTTTTGAAATCCTGATAAAAAATCTCTTCCGGTGTTTTGGCATTCAGGTCACTGCCCGCCGTAAACATTTCCTGCGCATACGCTTCACATTCGATTCCGGCAATTGCTGCCAGGTCGCGTGCCGCATTGACATCCAGGAATGTACAGGTCGGTGAACGGAACATCAATGTATCCGAAATGATCGCACTGCAGAGCAGACCGGCAATCGACTGCGGGATCGGCACATTCTTTTCCAAAAACATCTGATAAATAATCGTCGCAGTACATCCCACCGGCTGATTTCGGAAGTAGATCGGTGCCAGTGTTTCCAGTGAACCTCCCAGTCTGTGATGATCGATGATCTCCAAGATCTCGGCATCCAGCACATTGTCAACTGCCTGGGACACCTCATTATGATCGACCAGGATCAGTCCGCGCTTGTGAACACCCAACAGGTTTCGTCTGGAGATCATACCCACATAGGATCCCTTCTTATCAAGGATCGGGAAATCTCGATAACGCTTTTTGGACATCGTCTCACGGATTGTTTCTGTATAATCGGACATACGGAATGTCATGAGATTTTCGTTGCGCATAAAAAATTCGACCGGCATACTCTGATTGATCAGACGTGCCACAGCAAAAGTATCCATCGGCGTCACAATGATCGTACAGCCGCGCTCTGCTGCCATTCGCTGGATTGTTCTCGATACCGGTGCTCCCAGACAGACTACGATACAGCCAGCCTGCATCTCGATCGCACACAGCTGTGATTCATATCGGTTGCCCAGAATAACCATATCATGTTCTTCGATATAATTCTCCATCGCATACTCTGATTGATCAGACGTGCCACAGCAAAAGTATCCATCGGCGTCACAATGATCGTACAGCCGCGCTCTGCTGCCATTCGCTGGATTGTTCTCGATACCGGTGCTCCCAGACAGACTACGATACAGCCAGCCTGCATCTCGATCGCACACAGCTGTGATTCATATCGGTTGCCCAGAATGACCATATCATGTTCTTCGATATAATTCTCCATCACATCCGGATTCGCAGCGGCTATGATCACTTTACCCTTGTCAAAATATCCATTCGGGTCTCCGACAACCATCTCCGCCTCCAGTGTTTCCAAAATATTGCGGTAGGGAGTTTTGGCAACTGAAACGATCGAGCTGTCCTGCTCTTCCATATAGGATTTCGCAATATCATTGATCGTGATCAGCCCTGTGATCTGATTTTTCTCATTGGTAATGGGCAGGGTATACACATTCTGCGTTGTCATCAGTGTATATGCATCTTTCAGTGAAATATTGCTGCGCACACCCGGCACCCGGCGGATATCCATATCCTTGACACGCGTTCCGATATTGTCCAGCAGACGTGGTGCATCCGTCTTGAAGCGCTCGAGGACATACTGTGTCTCTGCACTGATCTGTCCTGCACGCACTGCTACATAACGACATTCCTCATCAGTCTGATTCTTCAGATATGCATACGAAATCGCAGAACAGATGGAATCCGTATCCGGATTCTTGTGTCCTACGACGCAGATCTTACGCTTGTTCTTTTTCGGATTGCCAAGACCAGCCTTATCCTTTTTCTCTTCGAGTTCCATAACCTTTTTCAGATCTCCCATTTGACTTCTCCCTTATTCACCTTCTCGAGATATCCGGCCGCTTTCCATGCCGGTATTTCTATCCTTAAAACGCAGGGATGGACCCCGCTGCGCAGAATCCATCCCCGTATGTATCATTCTTACTTATGCTTCTGCTGTCTCAAGTGCAACCATCATCATATCGTTGAAGCTTGTCTGACGCTCTTCCGGAGTCGTCACTTCACCTGTCAGAAGACAGTCAGAAATTGTCATCATAGCCAGAGCCTTCTTACCTGTGCGAGCTGCATTCATATACAGAGCTGCTGCTTCCATTTCACATGCAAGACAACCCATCTTCTGCCATTTTGCAGATGCTTCCGGATCATCGTTGTAGAAAATATCAGAAGAAACGATATTACCTACTTTGTAGTTTACATCCATACCCTTCACTACGCTTACTGCTTTTTCCAGAAGATCGAAGGAAGCGATCGGAGCAAAGTTACCCGGCAGATTGTACTGATGTCCGAAGTTGGAATCTGTACAGCATCCCATACCAAGTACCAGATCACGAAGCTTCAGATCCGGATGCATGCTGCCTGCTGTACCGATACGGATAATGCTCTCTACCTCAAAGAATTTGAACAGCTCGTAGGAGTAGATACCGATGGACGGCATACCCATACCACTTGCCATTACGGAAACCTTTTTGCCTTTGTAAGTTCCTGTGTAGCCGTTTACGCCACGTACGTTGTTTACCAGAACCGGATTCTCAAGGTATGTTTCTGCGATATATTTTGCACGGAGCGGATCGCCCGGCATCAGGACTGTCTTACCAAAATCGCCAATTTCTGCTGCTATATGTGCTGTACTCATAATAATTTCTCCTTTCAAAAATAC
>CAZEPO010000115.1:0-6422 GCA_964514125.1 uncultured Lachnospiraceae bacterium | reverse complement strand
CAATTTCTGCTGCTATATGTGCTGTACTCATAATAATTTCTCCTTTCAAAAATACAAGTTCTCATCCCAATATGCCCTATACATACTGATACAACCATACTACTACAAACACCACAAAAAAGGAAGTGGATTTTTGCTCTAATTTACGGACTCGAGTCCTATTTTTCCTGCGATTTCTGCCGTTTCATATGCTCATATGTACATTCATTTCCACCTGATCACTATTCGCCTTTGAACAGCGTAAGTTTTCCTGACAGAATCGAATTCCCCCTCAATGCCGCAATGATTTGTATGTGCATTTTGTCTAATATTCTTTAAGAAACATATTTTTTTTGGTCGTTTTCACTATGTTTTTACAGTTTGTTCATGGTGTGTTCATTATTTATTCATAAGTCATTGTTATAGTATAATCAGTTCTTGAGAGATAGTCTCGTATGTATGATGTAATGGCTTCATTACACATATTGATAAATTTTTTCATAATAGCCTCCGGTGTACCAGACGCCGGGGGCACTCCTCATTTTAGGACCAAAATAAACCTTCTCTTTACCCCTCTTCGAGTACCTGAATCTCCAGATAATCAAATTCAATTTCTTCTATGAAACTGTCCTGATAAAACCTTGCCTTGCTGTGACGCTGAAATTCCTTGATCGTCGCATCGAGCCAGATTGGCTTGCCAAGATCGAAGGTATGGCAGATTTCTTCCAAGCCACGAAAGATCTTGTGCGTTCTTGTATCATCACTCTGTTCTTCAAAAACCATATCCTGAACCATGCGGTTTTCTTTCCATATTTTTCCCCAAAGCCGAAACACGTTTTTCCTCCTCTATTCTTCGTTCAAATATTCATATACCGTACTGGAGATTGACCGGATTCTGGAAATTGCCTTATCCTTGCTGCTCCAATCGTTAGAAAGCACGACCAGTATATAGTCACAGTCTCCTGCATAAATAATTGCTGCATCATTTTCAACCGAACTCATTTCCCCGGTCTTGTTGCCGCAGAGCACACCTTCCGGAAGTCCTGCCGGGATCTTGTATCTTGTATTCTGCGAAAGAAGCAATTCTTCCATCTCATTGCTCACCTCACGGCCAACCCAGTTCCTGCGGTAAATATCTTCCAGAAGCTTGCCGCAGTCCTTGGCTGATACCTGGTTGAAATGTTCCGAGCTTGTGTTTGTCGCAGAATTATTAAATCCATTATACTCAACGGTCATCTCACTGAATCCATATTCCTGGATAAATTCATCTACCTTCGCAATGCCGGCTGCATAATCAGAATCACCCAAATGGTATAAAAGCTGATTTGAATCCTCGTTATCGCTGTAAATGATCATATCCTTTACCAGTGCCATGATCTCATCCGTCCGTTCCAGATCACCGCTCTCGAACGCTTTGTATACGGTTCCCATAATAAAAAGCTTCATGACACTTGCCGACTTCATCGGACTGTCATTGATCACAAAGGATTCATCTGCAGACAGATTTTTGACATAGACAGACCACTTGCCGTCATAAGCCGCAAGCTGCTCTTCCAATGCTGCCTGAAGATCGGACAGCTGCCGTGTCGCTTTGTCTCCTGCCCACTCTGCCACTTCACCCCTCTGTGTTTCCGGATCAAGTGTCTGATAATCATGCAGAATCCGTGTATCCTCCAATGTCCGCAAGGTCAGCGAGATCCGCTCCTGCGGAATGGTCATCGGAACCTGAAAACTGCTGCCATACCGTGCACGCAGTCTGCGCAAAAAGCGTTCAAGCTCTTCTTTGGTCACTGACGGCACCTCTGTCTCACTCTCGGTTTCTGTTTCTGTCCCTGTTTCCGTACTCGCAACCGATTCCGTTTCGGTTGTCAGCAAATCCTCGGTCTGCGGCGTTTTGGAAATCAGCGCTGTTTCTTTTGCAGGCTTCGGTTCTTTTAAGAAAAGCACAGCCAAACACACAACGCCCAGCACCACTAGTTCTTTTTGATATTTTTCGCAGATTTCTTTGATCTTATCAATTGTTTCTTTCATAATTCCTCCGGTCTGTCAGACAGACTCTCTTCCGTCAATCAGCCTCATGTTCTGCGGTAAAGTATAACACAAAACCGTTTTTGCGCACATACTTTTCCCAAAAGTGATCAAGATCACCCGAACAGCTCCAGTTCTCGATTTTGCTTTCCGAAAATATAATTGTATTCCAGAATGCGATATTCGTTGAGTGTCTCCGCATAAGGCGAATCTGGATCATCCAATTCGTAAAAGCTGCCGTTGTCGCCCCAATAACCAACCGTATTGATCACCGGCACTTTTTCGGAAAGTGCAAGCAGGTATTTCTGGTATCCGGTCATAGGAAATCTCAGCCGGTCTGCCATGATACTGTAAAGATAATTGAGACTGGTACGTTCGATGTTCTCTTCCGGGATATCATAATTCGCCCAGATTACAAACGGCACCTTATACTTTTCCATCAATTCTTCCTGTGTACAATCTGTACCGATCAGATGCTCATATGTGCTGTCTCCGAGGTTCGCCTGATGGTCACCAAACATCAGGATCGCTGTCGGTTCTTCGCAGGCAGCAAAATATTCCACCAGCTTCTGAAAGGCTGCATCGGTTTCCCGGATCAGGTTCACATAAATCTCTGTCTTGCTGCGATCCACTGCTTCATCCAGAACGGAAATCCTGAAATCAATGTTTGCAGCATTGCTCATCGTATAGCCCCCGTGATTCTGAACCGTTACATTGTAACAGAAAAACGGCGTTTCGTCTCCGGCTTTCTTTTCATATTCTTCGATAATACGGTCTGCCAGACAATCGTCCGATATATATTTGCGAATATAAGAAGGCTTCTCAAAATCATCTCTCGTATAGTATGTATCGAATCCAATCTGCGGATATACGATGTGCCGACGATAATTGGTACCGCGATACGGATGGATCGCCATCGTATCATAGCCCTGTGTACTCAGCTGAGATGCCACTGACGGCATCTGCCCACGCACGAACAGATTGAAACCAACAGAGGATGCCGGAAGAAATGCCATCGTATTGCCGGTCAAAAACTCATATTCCGAATTAGCCGTATTGCCTCCAAATACAGAAGCATACGCATTTCCCTTAATCGTGTTTTCCGTAAGACTGTGCACAAACGGCATCGCTTCCTCGGACAAAGTGAGACCGTTGCCGATGTTCTCATAATCTGCAAAAGACTCATTCATGATCACGATCAGATTCGGCGTATCTGCTGCTTCTGCGGTATCTTTTTCATATGGCTCCGCAATCTCCTTCACCCGCTCCACGGAATATCCGTCCGGCCGGTCAGCAGCCAGATAAAAGCAGGTACACAGTGTTGTAAACAGCATATCATACTCTTTGTAGCGCAGCTGATGTGTAAAGCCCTGTGAACGGATTTCATGCCGTTCCAAAAAATCTGTCCGGCAGCAAACATAATAATAGCGGTATGACAGAACTGCACACAGCAAAAACAGCGCTGCCCTGCCCGCCGGATGGAGCATCCTGCCGCCGCGCAGCTTCAGGCTCACAGTGCAGATTGCAAAAGTAAGCAAAATTTCCATAAACATATGCCAGGTCAGCTCATAGGTATAATCGGAAGCTACCGTCATGGCAGTGCCTATGGAAAAAAAATCCGCTGCAGAAAGCGCCATCGCACGAAATGAGATCACAAAGCAGTTGGCAATCCCGAGTATCGCCACAAGAACTGCATAGCTCACCACTGCCCATCGGATGCTTCCGGTCAGGCAGAACAGGATTCCCTGTAACAGATACAGAAATACAAAGGTAAGTACCAATGCGATCTTATTCAGCGCCCAGAAATCAATATTGAATTTTTCTGCATTCAGATAATAAAGCGAAAAATAAACGGCAAAAGGTGCCAGCACAAACCACAGCCATGAAAGCCGCCTGTTGACCTGTTCACTCAGCTGATTCGGCAGCAGACAAAATGCGATCAGCAGCAGGCTGATTCCTGCTGCTGCATAGGTTCTTGGACTCTGGAGCAATTCCAGCTTTCCGTCTGCAGAATACAGCTCCGGATGCCGGCAATAATAAACGAGCAATAGAGCAGTCAAAAACACTGCTCCATATCTGCCCGCTTTTTTTCTGTTTTCACTCTCCGCTGCCACACGACAGCCGTTTAATATTCTTTCTATCAAATCAATTCTTCCTGTCATTTGTATTTTTTCTTGTTGTTGTCATATCTTTTGACTTTACCATCATTTTGGTCAAATGGCAACAAGGGATCTCGTGGAAGCACTGCTGGGCTGCTGCCCTTTAGGAAAGAAATTCCTTCAGCACCTCCCGCAGGATCCGTTCCTGCTCTTTTGGATCCATTTGCCTGAGAATATCCGCATTTCGCTCTCGCTCACGTTCCGCCGCAGTCTCCTGCATACCGGCCTTCATCCTGGCCAGACTTTCCTTCAGTTCCAGCTTTTCCTTCTGTGCCCGTGTCACTGCTGCCGCATTCTCTGCCTTGACACGGCGTTTGGATCTGCGGCCCTCCGGCATCGAGAGCACCGGTGCAGAAGATTCTGCTGCTGCAAAAACTGACGGCTCCGGTTCCGTCTCTGCTTCACGGTAGTCTCTGACTGCACCGCTGTTTTCCAGATAATCTGTCAGTCCGATTTCCAGACATTCTCTGTGATATTTTGTATCTGCAATTCCATACGCTGCTGCAGTCAGCCCTGCTGCTGCCACACCCAGCCAGAAATACGTATTCCCTGTTACAACTGCACCGCCGCCGCGCACCGTCATGACGGTTCCGGCAAACGCACACATGACACTGATAACCAATGCTTCACCGCCGATGCGCTGCCATTGATGCAGGCTCATTCCCCAGAAGCGGTATTCCATCAGATTTTTACGGATCAATGCACTGACATCTCCGACTTTTTCGTTGAGATGGGAGCAATATTGAAATCTTTGCCGAAGCTGCTGCACCAGCCTGCCACATGGCTCGGAAGTATTTTTCGTATCTCTGATCAATCGTTCGTATACCTGTTTCAGGATCATCTGACTGGCCACACCTACGGCGCAGGCAGCAGCAAGTACGTAAAGCAACACATTTCGTTCCATGATGAACTGTAACATATGGATTTCCCCCTTGAAAAAATTTGACTGAGATATGCAGCCCGATTGGACAGAGCCTTTTGGCTTCTGCGATGGCGCCTTTCACTGCACCGGCTCAAGTACGGCCATTATAGCCACAAAAAATTTTTTCTGTAAAGCAAAATCGTTCGACACTTTCTCTTAGTTTTTGCAGAGAAATATTACAGTTCTCCTAACTGGAATACAGAAAAACAGCAGGTGCAGACAATAAATCTTCGCCTGCATCTGCTGCTTATTCTCATATATGATAACGGAATGATACGAGCACTCGGTATCTGCTCACGCTGCTTCGCAGCCTGCATTCATATTGCTTCTTTGGCAACCGGATACAAAATCTCCGCTTTCACGCAGCTCTAAGCCGGATCAGCGGCTTGCTTCCATCAGTCCTTCCACCAGACGCACACTGTGCTCTGCTGCCTTCCGCTCAAAGGTCGGGTAATCTTCTGTCGCACTGTCATCTGCCTTATCAGAGATCGCACGGATGATCACAAACGGAATCTCATTCAGGTAGGCTGCCTGTGCGATCGCAGCACCTTCCATCTCGGTACAAAAACCATGGAACTGCGTTGCAATGCGGTCTTTCACGTCGCGGTCCGCTACAAACTGATCACCGCTGACCACACGTCCGCGGAACACCTGAATCTCCGGATTCACTTTGTGGCAGACAGCCTCTGCTCTGGAAGCAAGTGCTTCATCTGCAGCAAA
This sequence comes from uncultured Lachnospiraceae bacterium, assembly GCA_964514125.1. GTDB lineage: Bacteria > Bacillota > Clostridia > Lachnospirales > Lachnospiraceae > Choladousia. Next base: position 614 of record CAZEPO010000115.1, on the reverse strand, counting down.
GGAAAAGACATCCATCTGCGGAATCTGTCCCGGTTCATAACCAAAATTCACAGCATCCATGTCATGATGCAGAACATCTGTGGAGATTACGATATCTCCGATATTGATCTCTGCATTCAGAGAACCGGCGATGCCTGTGTTGATCACTGCATCGACACCAAACTCATCCACAAGGATCTGTGTGCATACCGCAGCATTTACTTTGCCGATTCCGCTTCGTACCACAACGGCCGGCTGACCCATCAGCGTTCCTTCGCAAAACATCATACCTGCTTTTTTGACTTCACGCAGAATCTCCATATCTGCTTTCAAACGTGCAACCTCAATCTCCATTGCACCGATAATACCTACTTTTTTCATATGATAATGCTCCATTTCTTTTTCTTGTTCGTTCCAGCTGAAGTTCATTTCACGTTAGTTCTGACAGCAAATGAACTTCAGCTAATCTATTCTATCATGTAATCCATTTTTTCTCAATGAATATCACTTGAATAAACACCTCAAAACCGTTATACTTGTCCTGTTCACAAAAAGCGTTCTATCTTAGGAGGATCTATATTATGGTATACAAGACAAAAGGTGTATGTTCACAGGAGATTCATTTTGAACTGGAC
>CAZEPO010000114.1:0-6422 GCA_964514125.1 uncultured Lachnospiraceae bacterium | reverse complement strand
TCTAACTTCTTTTACGCATTATAATCAATTTCCATTTTTTACGCAAGTAAAATCATCCTGTGCGCCCTGTTTTTACAAAAATAATGGTAAAAAATATATCACGACGCATCTTCGCAGTTTTTGTAATACAAAAGACGTGCAAAATCCAGAAATACGACAAAAATAAAAAGAAAGGAAAAGCAGCCTGAACGAGAGGTTTCCCTTTTTGCATTTTCTTAATTTTTTAATAAACCTGCCTGAAAATAATGACGGTTTCTGCGATTGTATGTTAAACTGTTCGCGAATGCAGGTGCAGAAAACAGGTTAGAGGTATTTTGTCTGGAGATTTTAGTCTGCAGTGTGCACAGATTATGAAAGGGGAAGTACAGAAATGAAGCAGAGATCATTTAAGCTGCTTTCTGCTTTGATCGTGGGAATCGGTATATTGGCGATCATCCTGGTGTGTATTGCCAAATTTATGCCTACGTCGAAGCGGATGACGGCAGAAGAATATTTTGGTATAGCAGGCAGCGTACAGGTAGAGACGAATGAAAACGGAGAGACGGTTTCTTCTCATGGCGGTGTGCTGGGAGAGAATGAGGCCGTGATCATTTTGGAGGATCAGGTCGCTACGGAGCGGGCATTGATCCTTGAGGGCAGCGCATACATTGATTACACGCTGGTGCAGAGCCGACTTAATTCCAGATTTCACTGGGATGCGTCCGTGGGGATGATGCTGTTTACAACCGCGGATCAGATCATGGAGATCGCACCGAACAGCACGATCTATACGATTGACGGAGAAACCTTTGATGCGGGTTATGAGATCGTGAAGACAACCTCGTCAGGGATGTACCTTTCTGCGAATTTTATGCAGCAGTTCTCAAATCTGAGGTTTGAGATCTTTGATGCACCATCGCGGGTTGTAGTGACTGCCGGAAGTATTGCAGTCACAGCAGGAACGATGAAAAAGAATACAGCGGTCCGTTATCAGGGGGATATCAAGAGCCCGATCATCACAGAGGTTTCAGAAGGCGTGAATGTGACGATATTAGAGCAGACAGAGAAATGGTCCAGGATCCGCACGCCGGATGGCTATATCGGTTATGTGAAAAAGAATCGTCTGAAGAATGTGGAAGAGATCACACGTGAGACTTATTATCAGGGGGCTCCCTACACCAGCATTACACGAGAAGACCGTGTGAACCTGGTATGGCATCAGATTGATTATCCGGAGATGAATCAGGATCTGGAGGCCGATATCGAAAATATGACAGGAGTGAATGTCATCTCACCGACCTGGTATTTTCTGAGTGACAATACAGGAGAGATTCTTTCCTATGCGGATGCATCTTATGTGACGCGTGCACATGGACAGGGACTTCAGGTTTGGGCGCTGATCAGCAATTTCAGTCCGGATGTAAGTACGACAACGCTGCTTGCATCACGTGCAGCAAGACAGAAGGTACAGAATTATCTGATCAGCCAGGCACTGGAGCTTGGATTGGATGGAATCAATATTGATTTTGAGGGAATCTCGCAGGAGGCAGGGTATGATTACGTGCAGTTTATGCGCGAACTGTCAATCCTGTGCAGAAAGAACAATATCATCCTTTCTGTCGATGTTCCTGTGCCGATGGATTTTTCCAGACATTATAACCGGGCAGAACTTGGTACTGTCTGTGATTATGTGATCGTGATGGGCTATGATGAGCATTATGCGGGTTCTGATCTCGTAGGCAGTGTTGCATCGATGGATTTTGAGATCACAGGCATAGAAAATATGCTGACAGAGGTTCCGAAATCCAAGCTGATCAGCGGAATCCCATTTTATACAAGACTTTGGTATACGGAGACCTTGGCCGACGGTTCGGCGAAGGTGACCAGTGAAGCATTTTCGATGAGCGGGATCGAGAAGATTCTGGCCGAGAATGGAGTGACTTCGACGTACGATGAAAGCACCGGGCAGCAGTATGCACAGTGGACCAATGCAGAAGGAAAATTCTGTCAGGTATGGCTGGAGGATGAGGATTCGGTTGCCAAAAGAGCGTCGCTGGTCAGCCAGTATGATCTGGCCGGCAATGCAGCATGGGTTCTGGGCAATGAGAAAGACTTTGTCTGGGATATCATCAGTGCGAACATTCAGTAAGAAGCAGCAATAGAAATGCAGAAACAGCGAAAAGCCGATGTGAGGAATCTATTTTTCACATTGGCTTTTTCTGTCTACTTGCACAGCAGGGATAAATGCTTTATAATCAAGCAGTGACAATATTAGTTCAGGAGGAAACAACCGATTATCGGATAAAATAAAATGGATACAGTAATTCAATATCTTCAGCCGGAGACAAATGATGGCAATCAGTTTTTTATGAAGCGGGACGACCTCCTGCCTTTTTCTATGGGAGGAAATAAGGTCCGGATCGCAGAGGCTTTTTTTCAGGATATGCAGGAAAAAGGCTGTGACAGCATGATCATATACGGAAGCAGACATTCCAACCTGTGTCGTGTGCTTTCTAATCTCTGCAGCAGCAGAGGCGTGGAATGTACGATGATCTGTTCACATGACGGACAGGAAGATGCAGCTCCGACGAACAATACCTACCTGATCGACTGGGCAGGCGCACAGATGGTACACTGCGGCAAGACAGAGATCGCAGCGACCGTCGAACGTGTGATGGACGAGCTGCGCAGCCGCGGCAGAAATCCTTACTATATATATGGAGACAAATTCGGCAGAGGCAACGAGGGCACAGCCGCTGCAGCTTATGCACAGGCATATGAGGAAATCCAGCGTTTTGAGCGCAGTATGTCAGAGCAGAAGGCGGAGGAATGGGCATTTGACTATATCTTCTGTCCCTGCGGTACCGGTGCGACACATGCCGGACTGGTCTGCGGACATCTGCTTGCTGGGGATTCCAAAAAAATATTAGGCGTGATGATCTCGTCGCGGGAGACTGAGCGCGCATATCAGGTGGCAGAGGAAGGCATTCGGGATTATTTTGCGAAGATTGGCAAAACACTGCCGGAGCATTTCAAAGAGGAGATTGTATTGCTGGATCAGTACCGGCTTGGCGGATATGGACAGTACGATGAGCGGATCAAGGAGCTGATCCGGAACGAGTATTGCCGCAACGGCCTGCCGCTGGATCCGATCTATACTGCAAAAGCATTTTGGGGTATGAAAGAATACATACGGGAACAGGGCATTACCAACAGCAAGATCCTGTTTCTGCATACAGGCGGCGCACCATTGTTTTATGATGCACTGCAGTCATAAAAGGAACAAAAATGGAGGAGAAACATGTTAATTTCAATCGTAATACCTTGCTATTATTCAGAAAAGAGTATCCGCAAGGTAGTAAAACTGGTGATTGAAGAATTTGAGAAGAACGAAGGATATGAGTGCGAATTTGTCCTGGTCAATGACGGTTCCAAGGACGGCACTTTTGAGGAGATCAAAAAACTCGGTGCGGAGCATCCGAATGTCTGCGGCGTGAATCTGATGCGCAACTTTGGACAGCATAATGCACTGATGGCATCACTCCAGTATGCCAACGGCGATTATATCCTTGGTATGGACGATGACCTTCAGACGCATCCTTCTCAGATCTTCAAGCTGATCCACAAGATCGAAGAAGGCTATGATCTGGTCTATGGTACCTACCCGGAGAAGAAAAATTCTTCCCTGAAGAATCTGAGCAGCAAGCTCAATGAGGTCAGCTCCAGGATCATGCTGAACCGCCCGAAAGAGATCGTATCCAGCAACTTCTGGATCATCACGAAGGCGGTCAAAGAAGAAGTGAAAAAATACGACAGCTTTAATCCGTACATAGACGGTATCTTTTATCGTGTGACCCACAATATCGGCAACGTTGAGGTGGAGCATTTCAAACGCGAATTCGGCACTTCCAATTATACGCTGAAAAAGCTGATGAATCTGTGGCTGGCATACTGGAATTTTTCTGTGATCCCGCTTCGGGTATCCTTTTTCCTTGGTATGTTTTCTGCATTGGCAGGTGTGCTGATCGCGATCGCAGTTGTGATCAACAAGATCGTTTACCCGGATATCACCGTGGGATGGTCTTCCACGCTGTGTGTGATGGTTCTGTTCTTTGGTCTGGTGCTGATGGTACTCGGTATCATCGGAGAATACCTCGGCAAGATCATTCTGATCCTGAACAATACACCGCAGTACATTGTGCGTGAGACAGTCAACAGCAGACAGGAACTCTCCGGTATGATCCGCGAACTGGTGAATCAGGATCGTGCCCTGGCGGAAGCAGCTGCGACAGCTGAAGCGAAGGAAGAGTAGACCAGAGAGAACAGGTCAGGACCTTTCAAAAAGGTCCGTGACGGAAGGAATGTAACAGCATGAAAAAGATTTTGATACTTGGTGCAAGTGTTTATCAGGTGCCGCTGATCCAGACGGCGAAGCGTCTCGGTCTGTATACGATCGTGGCAAGTATTCCAGGGGACTATCCCGGATTTGCACTGGCAGACAAGGTTTATTATATCAATACGATCGACAAAGAAGCGATCTTGCAGGCGGCTTTGGAGGAACAGATTGACGGAATCTGCACCACGGGTACCGATGTGGCGGTAGCGACGATCGGTTATGTCTGCGAGCGTATGGGACTCGCAGGAGTGTCCGAAGCAGCAGCAGTCCGCGCGACGGACAAGGCAGAGATGAAAAAAGCATTTCAGGCACATCAGGTAGCGGCATCACGTTTCCGGATTGTCAGAAGTCTGGAAGAAGTCTATGCGGCAGCAGAGGAGATCGGGCTTCCGGTCGTTGTAAAGCGTGTGGACAGCTCGGGCAGCCGTGGCATCACGATCGTCCGTGAAAAGGAAGGACTGGCACAGGCATTTGAAGATGCACTTTCCCGTTCAGCCAAAGATTATGCACTGGTTGAGGAAATGCTGAAAGGCACGGAGATTGGTGTAGACGGTGTCGTGCAGGGTGGCAGACTGATCTTTCTGGCACCGCATGAAAAATTTGTGTACCGCAGTGAGAAGATCACGATTCCGGCAGGACATGGATTTCCATACCGGGGCACGCAGAAGGCTCAGGAGGAGATCAAAGTACAGATGCAGCGCGCGGTAGAAGCGCTTGGACTGGATAACTGTTCTGTCAATGCAGATGTGTTTGTGGACGGTGACCGTGTCTATATGATCGAGCTTGGCGGCCGCACCGGAGCAACCTGTATACCGGAGCTGATCTCGATGTATTATGGCTTTGATTTTTATGAAACGATTCTGCAGAATGCACTCGGAGAATCACTTGACCTTGGCCATACACAGGCAGGCACAGACGATGAGGCGTCGGCGCAGCTGACCCCTTGTATGGCAAAGCTGCTGATGAGTCCGGTGAACGGAACGATCACAAAAATCGAAGAAAAGCGGCTTGCAGAGCTGCGGCGGGACGGTACTCAGATCGCACTGGATTTTCCGGTCGGTCATCCGGTCGAGGCAATGGAAAACGGTACGACAAGGATCGGTCATGTAGTAACCAAGGCAGAACGTGTAGAAGCGCTTGATGAAATGGTCAGCCGCGTATACAGCTGCATAGAGGTAGACGGAACGTCACTGGAGGAATTATGGAAAAAATAAAAGATTATCTGTTTCTGCATCTGAGTGTGGTCATGTTTTCTTTTACCAGCGTCTTTTCCAAGTTTGCATCAATCGCATTCAATGAAGGCGGCATCTGGAACCCAAAACTGTATCTGTTTGTGTTTCTGATGTTCTTCGTATGCTTTTTGTATGCGTTTTGCTGGCAGAAGATCATCAAAAAATTTGACCTGAACATCGGCTATGCCAATCGAAGCGTCTATCTGCTCTGGAGTCAGATTTGGGCAGTCAGCATCTTCGGCGAACATCTGACAACCCAGAATATCATCGGGTTGTTCATCGTTCTGATCGGTGTAGTGGTAGTTTCCTTAAGTGCAGAAAGTGAAAAGGAGTAAAGTATGCTTCCTTATTTATTGTTGATGTTTGCAGGCACTTTTTTTTCCGCAGTCGGACAGATTCTGCTGAAACAGAGTGCAGGCAAAAAATATAAGAGTGTGATATATGAATATCTGAACTGGCGTGTGATCACAGCGTACGGAATCTCTTTTTCTGTGCTGCTGCTCAACACTTACGCCTATACGAAAGTCGATATGCGCTACGGTGCGGTCATCGATACCTTCAGCTATGTGTTTGTCATGGTGCTGTCCTATCTGCTGCTGAAAGAGCGGTTCAACAAGGGACAGCTGATCGGCAATCTGATCATCATCACAGGTGTCATGGTGTATACACTGGGGTGATGCAGGGCTCAGTTGTCTCTTACAGCATAAAGTACTGTGGTTGGGCATAGATTAGAGAAAAATGCGTGGAGCAGCGAATGAACAAAATGAATTGGAAAGTAAGGAAAGACAGTTGGAAGAAGCTGGAACAGAAAGTGG
>CAZEPO010000113.1:0-6437 GCA_964514125.1 uncultured Lachnospiraceae bacterium | reverse complement strand
GCCTCGGATTTTTCTGTTAAAAGAGCCGGAAATCACTGTTTTGGGGACATTCCGGATCTTTTCTGGTATAATAGAAGTATCGAATGCATATTCCGCAAGAACTGCGCATCCGTTCCGGAGGAACGGAGCGGAGATTATACAGGGGAGATTTTGTTGGACAACCAAGTTGTATTGTTTAGAAGTGATAAGTTGTAAAGGAAAAAACAGATGTATGTACAACTTGGATTAGGGAAAGTGCACAGAAATCAGAAAAAAGACAAAAAAATATTGACTCCAAATAAAAACGATTATATAATATGCTTACAAAACGATTTGAAAAACGAATTGCAATGTTCAAAACGTCGATAAGATGGTTTGATCTTTCGAATTCCTTTTTCAAAAACTGTACAACTTGAACGTATAAGTTGTACATAATGTAAACATCTAAAGGAGGAAGAAACATGAACAAGAAATTACTTAGCGTAGCAATCGCAGGCTCCATGATCCTTGGTACAGGTATGATGGCATCCGCAGAGGAAGCAAAGACAGTAGGTATCCTGATGCCGACACAGTCTTCTGAGCGTTGGATCAACGACGGTGCTAACATGAAGGCACAGCTGGAAGAGAAGGGCTACAACGTAGAGCTTCAGTATGCAGAGGATGACACAGCTATGCAGGTTTCTCAGCTTGAGAACTACGTAGGTAAAGGTGTTGACTGTCTCGTAATCGCAGCTGTTGACTCAGGTGTTCTTGTAAACGCAGAGGCACAGGCAAAAGAAGCTGGTATTCCGATCGTCGCTTATGACCGTCTTCTTATGGACACAGACGCTGTTTCTTACTACGCAACATTCGACAACAAGGGTGTTGGTACTGTAATCGGTAACTACATCAAAGAGAACAAAGACCTGGATGCAGCTCGTGAAGCTGGTGAGTCCTACACAATCGAGTTCTTCATGGGATCTCCGGACGACAACAACGCACTGTTCCTGTACAATGGTATTATGGAAGTTCTTCAGGAGTACCTGGATGACGGAACACTGGTTTGCAAATCTGGTATGACATCATTTGAAGAAACATGTATCCTCAGATGGTCTCAGGAAACAGCTCAGGCAAACTGTGAAAATATCCTGACACGTTACTATGCAGACGAAGAACTTGACATCGCTTGCTCCGCATTCGACGGTTTTGCATATGGTATCAAGGCAGCTCTTCAGGGCGCAGGCTATACAGCAGAGAACTGGCCGATGGTTACAGGTCAGGACGCAGAAGTAATGGCTACAAAGAACATCATCGATGGAACACAGACAATGTCTATCTACAAAGACACACGTCTCCTTGCTTCCAAGGCTGTAACAATGGTTGACGCAGTTCTTCAGGGAACAGAGCCGGAAATCAACGATACAGAGCAGTACAACAACGGTGCAATCACAGTTCCGACATATATGTGTACACCGGTAGCAGTAGACCAGGCTAACTATGAAGAAGTTCTGATCGACGGCGGATACTACACAGCAGAGCAGCTTGCACAGTAATTGCAGCCAGAGCTGAATAAAGACGCAACGAAATGGGCGGCGGGAAAATCCGCCGCCCTTATTTTATAGCAAACAAGGAGTGAGAGAGTAAATGTCTGATATTATTCTGGAAATGAAGCACATTACGAAAGCATTTTCAGGTGTGAAAGCTCTTGATGACGTAAATCTTCAGGTCAAAAAGGGCGAAATCCACGCATTATGCGGTGAAAATGGAGCAGGCAAGTCTACATTGATGAATGTACTCTCCGGTGTATATCCACATGGTACATACGAAGGAGATATCATCTACAAAGGTGAGACCTGCAAATTCCATCGAATCAAGGACAGTGAGAACAAGGGTATTGTAATCATTCATCAGGAGCTGGCACTCAGCCCGTACCTTTCCATCGCAGAAAATGTATTTATGGGAAATGAGCAAACATCGATCAAAGGTGTGATCAACTGGACGGAAACGAGAGGCCGTGCAAAAGAGGCACTGGCACATGTTGGTCTGGAGAATGAAAATCTCAATGCTCCGGTCAATACACTTGGTGTAGGCAAACAGCAGCTGATCGAGATTGCAAAAGCAATGGCCAAAAATGTTGACCTGCTGATCCTCGATGAGCCGACAGCAGCGCTGAATGATGAAGAATCTGCACAGCTTCTTGAGATTATGCTGGAGCTGAAGAAAAAAGGTATTACCTGTATTATTATTTCACATAAGCTGAATGAGATCAGTTATGTGGCTGATTCTATCACAATTATCCGAGACGGCAAAACGATCGAAACACTCAAAAAGGGTGTGGACGAGTGGACAGAGGACCGTATCATCAAAGGTATGGTAGGCCGTGAGATGAACAATCGTTATCCGGCACGTGAGAACTGCAAAATCGGAGATGTTGTTCTGGAAGTTAAGAACTGGAGTGCATATCATCCGGAGATTGCAGAGAAACAGGTGCTCAAGGATATCAATATAAAGGTGCGTGCCGGAGAAGTAGTTGGTCTGGCAGGTCTGATGGGTGCAGGCCGTACCGAATTTGCCATGAGTCTTTTTGGACATTCTTACGGACAGAAGATTTCTGGTGAAGTATATATGCATGGAAAGAAAATCAGTACAAAGACCGTGCGGGAAGCGATCAAGAATAAGATTGCATATACCTCAGAAGATCGTAAGACATATGGTCTTGTATTGATTAACGATATAAAGACAAATATGACGATGGCTGCTTTGCCGGAGTATTATGCAAAGGGTCAGATCGTAAATGAAAGAAAAGAAAATCTGGACGCAGAAGAATACAAGGCAAAGATCAATGTCAAGGCAACTTCGATTCACCAGAGTGTTGGTGCTCTTTCAGGTGGTAACCAGCAGAAAGTTGTTTTGGCGAAATGGATGATGACGCATCCGGATGTCCTGATCCTTGATGAGCCGACTCGTGGTATTGACGTCGGTGCGAAGTATGAAATCTACTGTGCGATCAACGATATGGCACGTGCCGGCAAGGCAATTATCGTGATATCCTCTGAAATGCAGGAGATCATCGGTACCTGTGACCGCGCGTATGTCATCAATGAAGGAAGAATCGCTGGCGAGCTGAGTCGTCAGGAACTGAGTCAGGAAAGCATTATGAAATGTATTATGGACAGTAATGCGAAAGGAGAAAACTAATGGAAACAAAGAAGAAATATGTCAATCTGAATCTGAAATCATTCGGTATGATTGCAGCTCTCGTAATCATCTTTCTGATTTTTTATGTACTCACAGACGGAGCAAATGCTACACCGGTTAATATCAACAACCTGATCATGCAGAATGGATATATTATCATTCTGGCGTCTGGTATGCTTCTCTGTGTACTGACTGGTAACGTTGACCTTGGTGTAGGTTCTGTTGTAGCACTTGGTGCTTCCTGTGCAGCGAAGCTTGTTGTTGAGCAGGGATGGCCGGTTCTTCCGGCATGGCTGATCGCGATCGGAATCGGTCTGGTGATCGGTGTATTTGCAGGTTTCTTTATTGCATATCTGGATATTCCGCCATTCGTTGTTACACTGGCAACACAGCTGATGGGCCGTGGTCTTACTTATACACTTCTGAAGTCTCTGACAGTAGGACCGCTTCCGGCAGATTATTCCTTCATCGGTACAGGTTTCCTTCCGACAATCAAGGTTTCCATTGGCGGCGAAGCACAGCTGGATATGGTATGTATCGCAGTAGCAGCGGTTGTGACAGTAGCTCTGATCGTTGGTGAGATGAAAACAATCAAAACAAACAACAAGTATGGATTCGCAAATCTGGTTCCGTGGCAGATGATTGCAAAGGATGTCGTAATCCTTGCTATCGTATGGTTCTTCTTCTACAAGCTGGGACGTTACAATGGTATTCCGGTACAGCTGATCGTTCTTGGTCTTGTAGTTGCAATCTACTACTTTATCACAAGCAAAACAGTTGCAGGCCGTCAGGTTTATGCAATGGGTGGTAACGCGAAAGCAGCAAGACTTTCCGGTATCAATACGAAAAAAGTATTCTTCTGGGTATATGTTAACATGAGTGTTCTGGCAGCACTTGCAGGTATCGTTCTTTCCGCACGTCAGGGTGGTGCAAACCCGAAAATGGGAAGCGGTATTGAGATGGATGCGATCGCTTCCTGCTACATCGGTGGTGCTGCGGCAGCAGGTGGTGTTGGTACGATTATCGGTGCAGTAGTAGGTGCTCTGGTAATGGGTGTTCTGAACAATGGTATGTCCATGTGCGGTATGTCTACTGATATGCAGCAGGTAGTAAAGGGTGCCGTACTGCTCGGTGCGGTTGTACTTGACGTTACAACAAAGAAAAAGAAAAATTAATTTTTGAAAGAAAGCAGCAATGATGGTGTGAAAAATGGCGAAGTTATCAAAATATCAACAGGTGATTGAATGGGTAAAAAACAGGATAAGATCCAGCGAACTCTGCGCTGGTGATAAGCTGGAATCCGAAAATGAACTCAGTGCGCTTTTTGGTATCAGCAGACAGACGATTCGTCATGCACTGGAATTGCTGGTACAGGAGGGAATTCTCGAACGGGTGCAGGGCAGCGGTACCTATGTAAAAGATGTCAGAGAGACAGAGGAAGAAAGTTTGGAACTGTCTAAGACAGTGACGATCATCAGTACCTATGTGGACGGCTATATCTTTCCGCGGATCCTGCAGTCTATGGTAAGGGAACTCGAGCGTGCCGGATATGGTGCTCAGATCATGTTCACCAACAATCGTTTGGAAACAGAGCGGCGGCTTTTGATCCGTCTGTTGGAAGAAAAAAGCCGCAATCCGTTGATCGTGGAACCGGTTATGAGCGGTATACCGAATCCGAATATCAAATATTACCGCAGGCTGAAATCCAGAGGTATTCCAATCCTGTTTTTCCATAGTTATTATCCGGAGCTGGATATTCCGCACATCAGTATGAATGATGAGATGGCAGGAAGGACAGCTGCAGAATATCTGATCCGGCATGGTCATACCAGGATTGCAGGAATCTTTAAATCGGATGATGGACAGGGGCATAGACGTTACAAAGGATATCTGAAAGCACTGCTCCATGCGGGAATCGAGATTCAGGAGGATCGGATCTGTTGGATTGATACAGGCGATGCCCAGAATTTTTCGGATATTTCAGAAAAGGTTCAAAGACGGCTTGGAGATTGTACAGCCTGTGTGTGCTACAATGATGAAGTGGCACATGAACTGACACAACTGATGAAGACTGAAAAAATTCATTTGCCGGTTGATTTTTCTATGATCAGCGTGGACAATTCTGAACTGGCAAGGCTCAATCCGATTCCGTTGACTTCGGTTTCACACCCGATGGAAGCACTGGGGCACAAGGCGGCAGAAGGAATCCTTCGTCTGATTCAGAATCCGGATGCAAATGTAACCTATGAATTTCCGGTCAGTATTGAAGAACGTAGTTCTGTAAAAGTGACAGCGTTAAGCAATGAATAGAGCGAATTATTTCAAAAAATGTTTTAGGCAGAACGGCAAGGAGGATATATCATGAAAGCAGCAAAAAACTATAAATTCTGGTTTGCTACAGGTTCTCAGGATCTGTACGGTGACGAATGTCTGCGCAATGTAGCAGAACATTCCAAAATCATTGTAGACAAATTAAATGAATCAGGACTTCTTCCATATGAAGTAGTATGGAAACCGACTCTGATCACAAACGAAGTGATCCGTAAGACATTTAACGAAGCAAATGCAGACGAAGAGTGTGCAGGAGTAATTACCTGGATGCACACCTTTTCTCCGGCAAAATCCTGGATTCTTGGATTACAGGAATTCCGCAAACCGCTGATGCATCTGCATACACAGTTCAATATGGAGATTCCGTACGATACGATCGATATGGATTTTATGAACGAGAATCAGTCAGCACATGGCGACCGTGAGTACGGACATATCGTTTCCAGAATGGGAATCGAGCGTAAGGTGGTCGTAGGACACTGGAGCTCAGAAAAGACACAGAAGAAGATTGCTTCCTGGATGAGAACTGCAGTCGGTATCATGGAGAGCAGCCATATTCGTGTTATGCGTATCGCTGACAATATGAGAAACGTAGCAGTTACCGAAGGTGACAAGGTAGAAGCACAGATCAAATTCGGCTGGGAAATCGATGCATATCCGGTCAATGAGATCGCAGAGGCTGTGAAGGCTGTATCAGAAGCAGATACCAACACTCTGGTTGAGGAGTACTATGACAAATATGAAATTCTTCTGGAAGGAAGAGACGAAAAAGAATTCCGCAGACATGTGGCAGTTCAGGCACAGATCGAGCTTGGATTTGAGCGATTCCTCGAGGAGAAAAACTATCAGGCAATCGTAACACACTTCGGCGATCTTGGCTGTCTGCAGCAGCTTCCGGGTCTGGCAATCCAGCGACTGATGGAAAAAGGCTATGGATTCGGCGGCGAAGG
>CAZEPO010000112.1:0-6475 GCA_964514125.1 uncultured Lachnospiraceae bacterium | reverse complement strand
TGTGCTTTGCTGACAATAAAAAAGTGAAGGAGATCAAGAAGATGAAACACATTAAAACATTGAATACAAAACCGTTACAGAATACACTGAAAAAAGGCGGATGCGGCGAGTGCCAGACATCCTGTCAGTCTGCTTGCAAGACATCTTGTACAGTAGGCAACCAGGTTTGCGAAAACCACAAATAAGAAGTTTTCACTGATAAGCAGCGGAGAGGCTTCGCTGCTTATCTTGTATTATAAAGAAATTATTGAAAAATTAATTCAGTCACCCACGAAGAGTTCGGATGCGAACTCTTTTTGTGTGATAAGGAAGGAGTTTAGGTGTGATCCATCAGTACAAAAATAATGGATATAATATCGTTCTCGATGTGAACAGCGGTTCTGTTCATGTGGTGGATGAGCTGGTATACGATGTCATTGCCCTGCTGGATCAGGGAGAGTCTGAGGAAGCGGTGATCAGCACCCTTCAGGAAAAATATCCGGAGGAATCTCTGAGAGAAGCACTGGCTGAGTGCAATGAACTGAAAGAAGCTGGTGTCCTTTTTACAGAAGATGTTTATGAAAAGGCGATCATTGATTACAAAGCAAGAAAGACAGTCGTAAAGGCACTTTGCCTGCATATTGCTCACGACTGCAATCTCGCCTGTCGCTATTGTTTTGCAGAGGAAGGCGAGTATCACGGAAGACGTGCACTTATGAGTTTTGAAGTCGGCAAAAAAGCGCTCGATTTTCTGATTGCCAATTCCGGTTCCAGACGTAACCTGGAAGTCGATTTCTTCGGCGGTGAGCCGCTGATGAACTGGCAGGTTGTAAAGGATCTGGTCAAATACGGCAGAGAGCAGGAGAAGCTGCATGACAAAAACTTCCGTTTTACACTTACAACCAATGGTGTACTTCTGAATGAAGAAGTCATGGAGTTCTGCAACAAAGAGATGGCAAACGTCGTGCTCAGTATCGACGGCCGCAAAGAGGTGCATGATTTCATGCGTCCGTTCCGCAAAGGAAAGGGCAGCTATGATCTGGTGCTTCCGAAATTCAAACAGTTTGCAGAGAGCAGAAACCAGGAAAAATATTATGTAAGAGGTACTTTTACTCATCATAATCTGGATTTTTCAGAGGATGTATTCCATCTGGCAGATGAAGGCTTCAAGCAGATATCAGTAGAGCCGGTAGTAGCTCCGGCAGAAGAGGACTATGCACTTCAGGAGGCTGATATTCCGAAGATCTGTGAAGAATACGACAAGCTGGCAGCAGAGATGGTCAAGCGTGAAAAAGAAGGAAGAGGCTTTACTTTCTTCCACTATATGCTGGATCTGACCGGAGGCCCGTGTGTATACAAACGTCTGTCTGGCTGCGGTTCGGGTACCGAGTATCTGGCAGTGACTCCGTGGGGTGACCTGTACCCATGTCATCAGTTCGTAGGTATTGATAAATATCTTATGGGTAATGTAGACGAAGGAATCACAAAGCCGGAGATTATCGATGAATTTAAATGCTGCAACGTTTATACAAAAGAAAAATGCAAAAAATGTTTTGCAAAATTCTACTGCAGCGGCGGCTGTGCAGCAAACTCATACAATTTCCACGGCACAATTCAGGATGCATATGATATCGGCTGTGAGCTTCAGCGCAAGCGTGTAGAGTGCGCGATCATGATCAAAGCTGCTCTTGCAGATGAAGCATAAGATCAAAGACAGAATTTCCGGGCAACATTCTGCCTTACTATTATAAGGAAAGGATTTTGATTTGCATGAATAAGAAAAAAGGAAGAATTGTTCTTGTTTCTATGGTTCTGCTGCTTGCACTTCTGCTGTATACGACAGTATTTGGCATCGGCAAGACAGGAACAGGAGCAGCCAAAAACATCATTCTTGGTTTAGACCTTTCCGGTGGTGTCAGTATCACTTATCAGACAGTAGGTGATGAGGAACCGTCGGAAGAAGATATGAAGGATACGGTTTACAAGCTGCAGAAGCGTGTAGATACATACAGCAGCGAGGCACTCGTTTATCAGGAGGGTGCGAACCGGATCAATATCGAGATCCCTGGTGTCAGCGATGCCAATGCGATCCTCACAGAACTCGGCAAACCAGGATCTCTGGAGTTCCGTCTGGAAGACGGTACGGTTGTCCTGACCGGTACGCAGGTATCTGATGCACAGGCCAAGGTACAGCAGAACGAGATGGGTGCTACTTCTTATGTGGTTGAGCTCACGATGACAGAGGACGGCAAGACTGCTTTTGCAGACGCGACAGCAGCGAATGTCGGCAATGTGATCGAGATCGTATATGACGAGCAGGTCATCAGTGCTCCGGTTGTCAATGAGGCGATTCCGGATGGAACAGCGATCATCAGCGGTATGGCCGATGCAGAAGAAGCAAAAAACCTTGCTTCCTCGATCCGTATCGGATCCCTGTCTCTGAAGCTGGAAGAGATTCGTTCTAACGTAGTCGGTGCACAGCTCGGCGAAGATGCGATCCGTACCAGTTTGATCGCAGGTGCGATCGGCATCGGTCTGATCATGATCTTCATGATTGTGGTATATGCACTTCCTGGTGTGGTGGCTGCATTCACCTTGCTGATTTATGTAGCACTTACTCTGGTATCTCTGAATGCGTTTGACTTAACTCTGACGCTCCCGGGTATTGCAGGTATCATCTTGACGATCGGTATGGCAGTCGATGCCAACGTTATCATCTATGCGCGTATTCAGGAAGAAATTGCAGCAGGAAGTTCTGTGAAAGGCGCGATCAAGACAGGTTTCCAGAAAGCACTTTCTGCAATCCTCGACGGCAATATTACGACATTGATCGCAGCATTTGTACTGAATCTGATGGGAACAGGAAGTGTCAAAGGCTTTGCACAGACACTTGCACTTGGTATCGTGCTTTCTATGATCACTGCTCTGGTAATTTCCAGACTGATCGTGAACGCACTGTATGCAGTTGGATTCCGGGATGAAAAGTATTACGGCAAGGCAAAACACTACAAGAGTGTTGATTTTGTTGGTAAGAAGCATATCTTCTTTACAATCTCACTGGTTATGATTTTAGTTGGACCGGTGTTTATGGGAATCAACTCTGCATCCGGTAAAGGTGCACTGAACCTGAGTATGGACTTCAAGGGCGGTACCTCTACCAGTGTACTGTTCAACGAAGATCTCACGATCGATCAGCTTGATGCGGATGTCAAACCTCTTTTCATGGAAGTGACAGGCGATGCTGAGATCCAGACACAGAAGGTTGCGGGCTCCAATGAAGTATTCATCAAGACACGTGCATTATCGGTCGATGAGAGAGAAGAGATTTCAGCTGTCATTCAGGAAGCGTATGGCATTGACAAAAAAGCAATCAACTTTGAAACGATTTCTTCTACTGTCAGCAACGAAATGCGTCAGGATGCAGTGATCGCAGTTGTGATCGCAGCACTCTGTATGCTGGTCTATATCTGGTTCCGCTTCAAAGATTTCCGTTTTGCAGGAAGTGCGGTATTGGCATTGATCCATGATGTTTTGGTCGTATTTGCATGCTATGCTGCAGTCCGTATCTCAGTTGGCAATACCTTTATTGCATGTATGCTGACGATCGTTGGTTATTCAATCAATGCGACCATCGTTATTTTTGACCGTATCAGAGAGAATCAGAAGCTGATGGAACGTGCTTCTCTGGCAGAGATTGTCAATACAAGTATCACACAGACATTGACGAGAAGTATTTATACTTCTTTTACAACCTTCCTCAGTGTTGCAGTATTGTATGTACTGGGTGTGGCAACAATCAAAGAATTTGCACTTCCGATCATCGTGGGTGTTGTAGCAGGCGGATATTCTTCCGTATGCGTGACAGGACCGCTCTGGTATGTACTTAAGAGCAGAAGTCAGAAAACAAAAAAATAACGGATTTGCAACCGTTTCAGATGCCCCGCTGTAAAATGCGGGGCATTTTGTATCAGTATCTGAAAAATGAAGCAGCTATCTGTTTGGATATGTCATGCAAATATGATATGCATTGCACAGTAAAATCTTGAAAAGGAACACAAATATGAGCAAAATCAGAAAACAGGAAAAATGGCTGGTTACAATGAAAAAAGCCGACTTTGCAGCTGTTTCGCAAAAGTTTGGGATTGATCCGGTGACAGCACGTCTGATCCGCAATCGGAATGTGATCGATGATAATGAAATTCAGAAATATCTCCATGGAGATATAAATATGTTGTATCCACCGGAACTGCTGAAGGGCTGTCAGGAAGCGGCAGAACTGCTTCTGCAAAAGATCAGGCAGGGCAAAAAAATCCGGATTATCGGTGACTATGATATTGATGGCGTAAATGCAACTTACATTCTGTATCAGGGAATCAGCCGCTGCGGAGGGCAGGTAGATTATGAGATACCGGATCGGATGAAGGACGGATATGGACTGAACATTCATCTGCTTGAACTGGCACTGGAAGAGCAGGTTGATACGGTGATCACATGTGACAATGGCATTGCTGCGATCAATGAGATTGCTTTTGCAAAAGAAAAAGGACTGACAATCATTGTCACAGATCATCATGAACCGCTGTACGAAGAAATCGGTGAAGAGAATCAAAATACAGAAAAAAAGAATGATGGCTCTGTGGAGTTATGCAATGAAAACAATTCTGAGGAAACAAATGGACAGACACACAGACGTTTTATCCTTCCTCAGGCAGATGTGCTGGTCAATCCAAAACAGCCGGGCTGCGCCTATCCATACAAAAAGCTCTGCGGAGCTGCAGTCGCATGGAAGGTGATCTGTATGCTGTATCGTCTGGCTGGAATTCCACAAAGTGAAGCAGATGAATTTTTGACCTTTGCCGGATTTGCAACGATCGGCGATGTGATGGATTTGGATGGTGAAAACAGGATCCTTGTGAAAGAAGGATTAAAGCGGCTGCGTCAGACCGAAAATTTGGGGCTGAGCGCATTGATCTATGCCAATGGGCTTGAGAAGGAAAGTATTGATTCCTATCATATTGGATTTGTACTGGGTCCCTGCATCAATGCCAGCGGCCGCCTGGATACGGCCAGACGCTCAATGAAACTTCTTTTGGCAGGAACGAAGGATGAAGCAGAAAAATTAGCCAGTCAGCTCAAAGAGCTCAATGATGAGCGAAAAAATCTGACTGCACAGGCTGTAGAAGAAGCATGCGAAATGATTGAATCTGGTGAATACATAAATGACCGCGTGCTGGTCATCTACCTGCCGCATTGTCATGAGAGCATTGCCGGAATCGTAGCAGGCCGCCTGCGAGAGCGTTATTACCGTCCAACTTTTGTTGTGACAGATGGAGAAACCTCAGCCAAGGGTTCCGGCCGTTCGACCGAACATTATTCGATGTTCGATGAAATGGTTCGCTGCAGTGATCTGTTCCTGAAGTTCGGCGGTCATCCGATGGCAGCCGGTTTTTCGCTGGAAAAAGAACGGATTCCGGAAATGCGACGCAGACTGAACGAGAATTGTACCTTGACTGCAGAAGAACAGATGGAGAAGGTCAGCATTGATGTGCCGATGCCGATCGATTATCTGACTGAACATCGGATCGCAGAACTGTCTCTTCTGGAGCCGTTTGGGAAAGGAAACGAAAAACCGCTTTTTGCAGAGCGTCAGCTGATGCTCCTGAATGCCAAGATTCTTGGCAAAAATGCCAATGTGCTGAAATTCCGCGTGCAGAATCAGGCGGGCTGTGTGATGGATGCCATGTACTTTGGGGAGGTTGATGCGATGAAAGAGTATCTCACCGAAAAATACGGTGACCAGAAGGTACAGGAGCTGTTCTGGGGCAGAGGAAATGGTATAATGATGGATTTGACCTATTATCCGTCTGTCAATGAATATATGGGACGCAAGTCGCTGCAGATTGTCATAAAGAATTATAAATAAAGAAGTTGCTGCTTACATACAAGTATGACGCAGAATCTTCTTTTGTTTTCCGCATGGCTGAACTGTTGTTGAAAAATCTTGACAAAGATAAGGGAAAAGGCATAGAATAAGTAAGATATTATGACTGGAGGAATAGAAAAATGGCAACACCATATAACCACAGAGCCATTGAACAGAAATGGAGAGCGAACTGGGAAGCAAACCCAGTGAACGTAGATGATGGCAAAAAGCCGAAATATTACTGTCTGGATATGTTCCCATATCCGTCAGGTAACGGACTTCATGTAGGACATTGGAGAGGCTACGTTATTTCTGATGTATGGAGCCGTTATAAAATGATGCAGGGCTACTATCTGATCCATCCGATGGGATGGGATGCATTTGGTCTCCCGGCAGAGAACTATGCGATCAAGATGGGTGTACATCCTGCTAAGTCCACAGCAGCGAATGTAGCCAATATCAAGAGACAGATCA
This sequence comes from uncultured Lachnospiraceae bacterium, assembly GCA_964514125.1. GTDB lineage: Bacteria > Bacillota > Clostridia > Lachnospirales > Lachnospiraceae > Choladousia. Next base: position 99 of record CAZEPO010000112.1, on the reverse strand, counting down.
ATGACATCGCAGCGATCTATGACTGGGATCGCGAAGTCAATACGACAGATCCAGAGTTCTACAAATGGACACAGTGGATTTTTGTAAAGATGTTCAAAG
>CAZEPO010000111.1:0-6597 GCA_964514125.1 uncultured Lachnospiraceae bacterium | reverse complement strand
TATAATGCGCTTGGTAATCCAGTAGATTATTCTAATGATTATATTAACTATCTCGAAAAAGACCATAAAGCCGTATTAGAATTCGATATCCCTTCCGTTGCATATTCATATTATCAAATTACATATGAATACACGGAGGGCATGAAATATTTTTACCATAAATCTGTGATAGACAACTTGTCTGTAACCTCCAATCTTGTCAATCAAGAATATGGGGATTACCTGATGCTCACTGTAAAAAATGACAATAATTATGACTGTTATTATGCTGAAGTTATTATTCTATATTATGGATTAAACGGAAATATCGTTGATATAGAGAAAGAATCCGTTACAAATATTTCTGCTCATGGTGAAGAAATCAAAAAGTCTTATATTCCATACATTAAAACAAATTATGAAGATATTGAATACAGTCGATATGAAGTGTTTGTTTCGTGGGGGTATCATTTAGGAAAGTAAAATGATAGAAAAATCATAATGAGAGCGGAGAAATTCGCTCTCTTTTTATAGAGTCTGTCATAGACAGCTTAGTCAAGAAACAAAGACTGCCCCAGCAGACCTTTGTTTTCAGGCTAAGCGTCCTGTTTATCAAAAAAGTATCGTCTCCGGTATTCGTGAAATGTTTAGATTTCAATCTGCGCAATCACTGCTTTGAGTGCATCTGCGCTGTGTTTCAGCTTGCCGATCTCTTCCTCTGTGAGTTTGAGCGGCATCTTGCCCTTCACACCATCCGGTCCTACGAGAGTCAGAACACTTACGCAGACATCCTCGATGCCGTATTCGCCATGCATCATGGTAGAAACGGTTGCCATGGAATCGCTGGATGCCAGAAGCAGTCCGCACAGCTGACATACAGATGCAGAAACTGCATAGAAGGTCGCTCCTTTTTTGGAAATGATCTCTCCGCCGGATTTGTGTACGTATTCGGTCATGCCGTCCTTGTCAAGCGGCTCCAGCTCAAGCTTATCTTTCATCACTTCCGCATATTCATCAAGCGGTGCGCCTGAAATATCGGCACAGGACCATGGAACAAAAGCAGTATCGCCATGCTCACCAAATACATATGCGTGGATATTTTTCTGAGCGATCTTGTAATGCTCAGACAGACCGTAGCGAAGTCTTGCTGTATCCAGGATCGTACCAGAACCTACGATATGATCCTCCGGGATACCTGAGATTTTTGTAAATACATAGGTCATGATATCTACCGGGTTGCTCACGATAATATAATGTGCATTCGGTGCTGCAGCTGTGATCTGCGGTGCAATGCTCTTCAGAATATTTACGTTTGTCTGTGCCAGTTCAATTCTGGTCTGACCAGGTTTTCGTGCAATACCTGATGTGATGATTACAATATCGGAATCCTTCGCATCTTCATAATCGCCGCCTTTGATAGAAACCGGATTACGGAAAAAAGTACCCTGAGCAATATCCATAACCTCGCCTTCTACCTTCTCGTGATTAATATCGATCAAAACGATTTCTGAAACTCTGTCATTTCCCATAGCCAGCGTATACGCAATCGTAGATCCTACACTTCCTGCTCCGATAATTGTAACTTTTGCACTCATAATGTCCTCCTGTCCGAATAGCGGTTTTCTATTTCGTTATTTATTTGTCATTGCTGTTATTTTTTTAACACTTTATCATAGAAGAGTCAAGTGTTTTTCAATAAATACACAAAAAACAACAGAAAGCACAAAGAACTTATCTTATATTGCTTTCTGTTGTCTAAATTAACTATACTATTTATGAAATTATTTTGTGAATCTACAGACGATCTTCTGCACTTATTTCGGAATCCTGGTCATGATCTCGAGCTGAAATCCTTCCCACATATCCGCTGACACATTCCATTCCCGCAGATCTGAAACAATCTTATGATAAAATGCCTGACCGCCACGGACAATATCATATGTTCTGGCATCTCGGCGTACCTCCAGATGACGGCCAAAGCTGCAGTTCGTCACATCATCCGGTCCGTAGCTGTCTGCCTGACCGCCCGGCCAGAAGATATAAAGCCGCGGCACTGCATCCTCTGCCTGTGCATCACGACCGGTCAGCTTCAAAAGCTTTCTGCCGACTGTTTCGTAACAGGTCAGCACATGTGCATACCGCCATACCGTACGCGTGAAATCTGACACGCGGAACTGACCCAGCCATTCTTCATCCATCATGCCGTCCTCTGCCTCTTTGGACATGATCACAACAACCGGGAACCTCCGATCCGGCATTTCCAAGGCTTTCATCAGACGAGGCAGATATTCTTCCCGCAGGATCCGCCTGCGATTGAAGCATGGAAATGCATTCAGGATGCCGACATTATCTACAATGGCCTTATAATAACCCGGATAGCTGAAAAAGGTGCCTGCGCTCTCCTGTACAAAATTTTCTTCCTTCTCCGGCTCTGCATAACCGTTTGACAGTTTCAGCATGATCTTGTCATCCTGTGTCCGGTACAGGCAGGCTTCGGAATACCAGATCCGTGCACCAACCTCCGGATCCATATGCCGTACATGCATATTCATGCTGTTCTGTTCCCGATCATAGTTGATCGCCACATGATATGCCATCACATCCGCATGATAGGTCGCCGGTTCCTTCGGCATATTTGTAAACAGCTCACCGTAGCGGCTGACGATCCACTGATAGATCAGAATGGCTGACCGTTCAAAGATCAGCTCCGGCTCTGCCTTTTTCTCTCCTTCCAGCCTGCTACCGTCCACCTCCGTGGTCATCTGAAATACCGTATGACGCTTCAGCGGACGCAGCACATAATGTCTGGATTCGCCCAGACTCTGCTCTCTGCCGTCATTATAGACATCCCGCTGTTTGAAGATCGCCGTCAGGCGTGCATCATGAAACTGGCCGTCATTCAGAAGCGCAATGATCGTATTGACGTTGATCGGTATCCTGCGGCTGCGCTTCAGAAGCTGCTCCACCAGAGTCCACTTGGATGTTTTGTAAATCTTCTTGGCGAGGTTATCCACCCGTTCCAGATCCTGCGTCAGCAGCTCTTCCACTTCCGGATACATCTGCACATCACCCATCTTGACACGGAAATGACATTTGATCATATCACTCCAGCGTCCTGATTTGTAAAGCGTGTGACCCAGATCCTCAAACATAGTGACCATGGACTTGTCACAGAGTTCCAGTGTTGCCAGAATGCTGTTCAGATAACGGGAAAAACTCTTATACTGACTCCAGATTCCTTCTCCCTTGTAGCGCATATCATGCTCAATCTCATGCCAGCCCTCAAAAAAGATTGTCTTGATCTGAATCTCAAAGGTATCATCGATGCTCATGTTCCAGGTATCGGTCGAGATTTCTGCCTTCAGATACTCCGGAAGACGAAAGACTCCGTTCAGTTTGGCAGGCTTAAATTCCTCATCACTGCGCTGTGAGGTGGACCAGTCAAGCACTTCGAAGGTATGCTCCATAATATCCTTACAGATATTCACATCATCATCGAAATACAGATTGATCCTGACGCCCACGAGATCCTGCAGCTTCCGCTCTCCGCCGTATTCCTTCTGTTCAAATTTACGCTCCATCGAGGCTGCTGTCTTGATTCTGGAAAACACGCGAAAATAAAGGCCACACTGCTCCAGACGATCGCTGATGATCCGCTTCAGATCGTGTTCAACGACAGACGGCACCTTGACCTTCGCCGCAAGTTCTTCTCTTGTATATTTTACACGCTGTTGTTCATTCACTCTTTTCTTTTCACCACCATTTTATGAATCAGCAACAAACAGATGTCGTTACCCATTTGTCCTTTTTAGAGTATAACAGATTTTCCGGTAATGCAACAGTATCAGATGCTCATAGTTTATGAAATTTTTATGATCAATTTTTTATAATCTGTGTTTTATCGCCCTGTCTCGCGCATCTTTCGCAGTATCTTTTTTTCTACTCTTGATACCTGTACCTGCGTCATACCCAGCCTGGCTGCGACCTGCATCTGTGTCTGATCCTCAAAATACCGCAGCCGGATAATCTCCTGTTCCTCTTTTTCAAGCATCTTGATCAGCTGGGCAAGCAGCATCCGGTTCAGCAGTTCCTCCGCATGATCCTGACGGTCCGGCAAACGGTCTCCGAGCAAAACCGGTGTGCCGTCACCACTGTAGATTGTCTGGCTCAGGGATTCTACATCTGACACGGCTTCCATGGCCAGCACCAGATCCTCCTGTGCAATTCCCGTTTCCTGCGCGATTTCTTCCAAGGTCGGTTCCCTTCCATTCTTCTTTTCCAGCATCTCTCTGGCATGATATGCTTTGCCCGCGGATTCCTTCAGCAGGCGGCTGACCTTGATCATTCCGTCATCGCGCAGAAAACGCCGAATCTCTCCTGTGATCATCGGTACAGCATACGTAGAAAACCGCACCTCAAAGCTGCAGTCAAAATGATCGATCGCCTTCAAAAGACCGATGCTTCCGATCTGTATCAGATCCTCCCAGTCACAGCCGCGCCGTAAAAAACGCTGCGCCACTGTATAGACTAATCCCATATTTTCCTCTACCAACTGTTCTCTGGCTTCTTTGTCCCCTTCGTGCACCTGCTTGATCAATGCAAGGGTATGCTCCATAGACAGACCTTACCTTTCTGCCTGTGCTGCACTGTGATCCTCTGCTTCATTTTCCCGTGCACAGACAGCCGGCTGCGAATATGACTTTTCTCTTGCGATGCGCTTTGTCATTCGTACCCGTGTGCCCTTGCCAGGCTCCGATTCTACTTCCAGCGAATCCATAAATGCCTCCATGAATGCAAATCCCATTCCTGCACGGTCACATTCTGCCTTCGTCGTATACAATGGTTCCATCGCCAGCGGAACATTGGCGATTCCCTTCCCTTCATCCGTCACTTCCACTGACAGCTCCTGTCCGCGTATTGTACAGACAATGACCACCTTGCGTACCTTCCCCTCATACCCATGGATGATCGCATTTGTCACTGCCTCCGAAACAGCGGTCCGTACATCTGACACCTCCTCCACCGTCGGATTGAGCTGTGTCATAAAAGCAGCTACTGCCACGCGTGCAAAGCTTTCATTGCAGGAACGGCTGTCAAATTCCAGCCGCATCTCGTTCTGTCTTCCGCTTCTGGCTTGGTCCTGCTGCTCTTTCCATTCCTCATACCTCATTTTCACTGCCTGCTGCATGTCCTGCCCCCTTCTTTCCATTTGATTCAGCACCTAATCCGCATGCACAAATTTTCCTTCAAACTCCTGCGGTATCCCTTCATAAATATCAATGATCTTATAAATACCCGACATGGTCAGAATCCGCTGCATCCGTTCACTGACACGTACGGCCAGCACTGCACCGCCTAGAAAGCGAAGCAGCTTGTAGCGCCCGATCAGCATACCGATCCCGGAGCTGTCCATGAACGTCGTTCGCTCAAAATCAAACAGAATATAGCGGATATTCCGACTTTGGACCAGCTGATCCGCCTCCTTTCGAATCTGTTCGGAGCTGTGATGATCCACCTCCGCCGGAAGATGAATCAGTAGTGTTGTACCTGCGATCACAAATATATGTTCCATCGTTTTTCCTTTCCTGACGCTGATATTGTTTTAACAAAAAAGGGAAGTGCTTTCGCACTCCCCTGATCTGAGGTTTCTCTTTTATTCCTGTCCCGGCAGAAGATTTCCGTATACATCGTACTGAAGTCCTGTATTCGGATCCGTCCATGCCGGATAAATTCCATTTTCGTAATCGTATTCTACGCTGTCACCGATCACCTGATCCTGATCATAGATCGTGACATCTCCGCCGCCCGTATTGTTCTGGCCAGCAGTTGTTCCTGACAATCCACTCAGCTCTGCAGCAGTCGTATCACCTGATGTATTTCCTGCATTCGCGGAAAGATATCCGGATAATCCATATGTCGATGCAATATTCGGGTATTTCTCGATGATCGTATTGAATACCTTGTCTGCATTCGCAGTGTTGCCAAGATAATGCCATGCCATACCCAGATACAAAAGCGCATCTCCATGCGTACTCTGCACGGCATTTGGATCAGCATCCACTGCCTTCTGGAACTGCTCAGCCGCCGATGCGTAATCACCGTTCACATAGGCAGTTGCACCTGCATCGTAATACTGATTGTAAAGGCTTGCCTGCACTGCTCCGGAAAGTGAATCATACAGTGTCTTTGCATTGCCGTCAAAGTCCTCGCCGTTCAGATTTGTGATCAGACTGGCGGCCTGTGACTGGTCTCCGCTGACATACAGATTCGCCACTGCCAGCAGATCCTCATAGCTGTCTGCCTTGGCCAGCGCATCTTCCTTGTCCTTCTGGGCACGCTCTGCATCCTCTACATAGCCTGCAATCTCATCCTCCAGCTCCTGTACCTTTACCGATTCTGCGGAAAGCTTGGTATTGGCCTCCGTCACCTGTCGGTTCGCTGCATCATTGATCGCCTGCTTGTTGGCCGGCACAAACAAAAACCATACGATTGCACCGCCCAGCAAAATGCCGAGAATGATATTGATAAAAGTCGCGATCGTGGAACTGTCACGAAACGTCGTAGGCTGGATCACCATCTCCGTACCGCTCATATAGCGCAGCGTACCTGTGACCTTTT
>CAZEPO010000110.1:2305-6620 GCA_964514125.1 uncultured Lachnospiraceae bacterium | reverse complement strand
TGATGAAACAGATTCGAAAATAAAAAAACTGAGGCGATACAGCTGCATAAACAGTGTATTACCTCAGTTTCTTTATGATTCTATATATTTTTGCAAAAGCCGGAGTGCCTGATCTTTTGCCTGACGGCGCACTGCATTGCGATCTCCTTCAAAATGACATTCCTTCACAATGGTTCTGCCCTGCGCAAAACAACCGATATAAACCAGCCCCACTTCCTCGTCACCGGATGGCGGACCTGCATAGCCCGTCACCGATACACAATAGTCAGCGCCTGCCTTTCGTGCACCGCCGCGTGCCATTTGAGCTGCTGTCTCCTTGCTGACCGCTGTATATGCACGAAGCGTCCGACGCTTCACACCTACCATCCGATGCTTTGCTGCATCGCAATAAGTTACATAGCTCTGATGAAAGACAGCAGAACTGCCTGCCACTGATGTGAGCGCAGCAGCGACCATACCTCCGGTACAGGATTCCACCGCCGTCACAGTTTTTTTCTGCTTTTTGAGTTCATGTACAATCCATTCTTCTGGTTTCATTCTGTTCACCTGTTACATTTCTCCGTCAAGAACACTCCAGTTTTTCTTCAGATAATCAGCCAAAGAAATCACGGTCAGAATCAGCGCGATCCATGTGATCACCTGTGCGAGCGTATTCCAGATTCCGCCAAGATTCAAAATCAGCAGGATGACCATGATCATCTGAAATACTGTCTTAAATTTGCCCCAGTAGCTGGCTGCAATCACAATCCCTTTGTCCGAAGCAACCAAACGGAATCCGCTGATGATAAATTCTCTTCCAATGATCACAATTACCATCCAGGAAGCAAGCATCCCCTGCTCTACCAGGCAGATCATGGCAGAACAAACCAAAAGCTTATCCGCAATCGGATCCATGAATTTGCCAAAATCTGTTACCAGATGATTTTTGCGGGCCAGGTAGCCATCCAGCCAATCTGTCATGCTCGCCAGAATAAAGATCAATGCTGCAATATAACGTCCTGTTGTTCCAAGATGATCCCACAGCATAAAAAACACAAATATCGGTACCATACATACACGCAGGACCGTCAGCTTATTCGGTAAATTCATCTGCAATCTCTCCCATCAAGTCATATTCCGCTGCACCAGTTATCTTGACCTTCACAAAATCGCCGGACATCAGCGCTTCTTCTGCACTCAGGAATAAAAGACCGTCTACATTCGGTGCATCACCATAAGTTCTCGCTACATAGACATTCTCGTCCGCAACCTTACCTTCCACCATGGCCAGAACAGTTCTTCCTGTCATAGCCTCAGCACGGTCAAATGCAATCTCCTGCTGCAGCTCCATCAGTTCTTCCTGCCAGCAAAGCTTGGTTTCTTCATCAATCTGATCCGGCATATTCGCCGCAGGAGTATCTTCTTCCTGTGAATAAGTAAATACACCAAGGCGGTCAAATTCCATCTGATCGATGAATTCCATCATTTCTTCATGCTGTTCCGGTGTTTCACCCGGGAATCCTGTGATCAAGGTTGTACGAAGTACGATATCCGGAATTTCTTCCCGAAGCTTCTCCACGATTGCGATCAGGTCTTCTTTTGTAGTCCGGCGTCCCATTCGTTTCAGCACCGCATTCGACGCATGCTGAATCGGCAAATCCAGATAATGACAGATCTTCGGCTCCTTTTTCATTACCTCGATCAGTCCATCATAAATCTCTTCCGGATAACAATACAAAATACGGATCCAGCGAATTCCTGCAATACGGCAAAGCTTTTCAAGCAGGATATGCAAAGACTTTTCGCCATACAGATCTACACCATAAACGGTTGTCTCCTGTGCGACCAGAATCAGTTCTTTGACACCCTGATCAGCCAGTTCCTGTGCCTGTGCGATCAGACGCTCCATCGGCACACTGCGGTATTTTCCTCGAAGCTTCGGAATGATGCAGTACGTACAGCATTTGTTGCACCCTTCCGCAATCTTCAAATAAGCGAAATGACCACCTGTCGTAACTACCCGGCCTGCATCCGTCTTCGGAAGATAGGAAAGGGAGACATCAGATACCTTTCTTTGACCCTGCAATGCTTCCTCTACTGCATCCACAATGCCTTCGTAAGCAGTCGTGCCAAGCACCATATCCACTTCTTCTACTTCATCAAGAATTTCCTGTTTATATCTCTGCGCCATACAGCCTGTGACGATCAGAGCCTTGCAGCTTCCTGTTTTTTTGTATTCTGCCATTTCAAGAATGGTCTGAACACTTTCTTCTTTTGCATCGTTGATGAAGCAGCAGGTATTGATCACAATAACATCTGCTTCTGTCTCATCATCCGTGAAAGAATAGCCTTTTCGCTGAAGCAGGCCAAGCATTTCCTCAGAATCGACCAGATTTTTGTCGCATCCGAGGGAAATAAATAATATTTTCATTCGTTACTCCTATTATCGGTCTTTTTTGACCATATCATATTCTACAATATCCTTCTTTACTCTTTTCTGCTGTTCCAACAGCTCATCGAGATTAATCTCCGGATTCTCTTTCTGGATCCGTGCCAGCTTCTTGACACGAAACTGGATACAGAACAAACAGATCAGATTTGTCATTCCATCCAGAATCAAACAGCTTCCAATATAAAGGATCATAAACCGCTCGTTCTCAAACGGATTGCAAAGCAATATGATACCAAGTGCCACAATCAGCAGTGCACAGATCAGTACCAGATACCATTTGCTGAAATTTAGGCGCTTCATATTGAACGCACTCTGCAGTTTTACTACTGCCCCGAGCAAAAAGATGATTCCCATTGCAAACGGAAGTACAGAAGCCAGAAATGCAGGATTCAGCAGAATAAAAATGCCAAATGCCAGACATATGATCCCGATCACCAGATCCATCTGAAGAAAGCTGCTCAGATTATCCTTGGTAAAATAGATTACTCCATAGGTAATGCCCAGTACCAGCATGGCTATTCCAAGTCCATAGCAGATCATCCTGACTGATGTTGACGGCCAGATCAGCAATACGATACCCAGAACAACATAAAGTGCTGACACCAGAATATAACTTTTCCTAAATTCTTTTACTTCTTTCACCGGGGTACCTCCCGTGTCTTATGCTTCCTCTTCTGTATTTTCCTCTTCCGGCAGAATCTTCACTTTGCCGTCATACAGTTCAGAAACAGCTTCTGAAAGCGGTTTGGAAATAATTGGAACGTCCATATTGTCATTGGACTGACGTGCAATGATCTGACGCGCACGCTTTGCAGTTGCAAGTACGATGGAATAACGGCTGTTTACTACCGGTGTTTCTCCCTGCTCTGCCTCACTGTTGACTACTTTCATTAATTCTGAATAAGATGGATGTAACATAATTATTCTTCTCCTTTCGCAAATGCCTTTAATTCGCCGCGGACAGTTTCCACGAACTCTATATTTCTTTTAATTAAATTATGCTGACTGTCGATCAGATGATGAATCTGTTCCACGCTCTGATCAAGGTCATCATTTATTACCATATAATCATACGCTTCTATTTCCTGCGACTCTTCTACTGCTCTTGCCAGTCTGGCTTTGATGACATCCTCTGTCTCGGTACCTCGTCCGCGCAGACGATCAGCAAGTGTCTGTGCATCCGGCGGCATAACAAAGAGCAGAAGTGCATCCGGATACTGTTCCCGAATCTTGAGTGCTCCCTGAAGCTCGATTTCCAGGATCACATCTCGGCCCTGCTCCATCTGATCTTCCACATAGTCACGCGGAGTGCCATAATAGTTGCCGCAATAGCAGGCATACTCGATCAGTCTGTTGTCCTGGATCAATGTTTCAAATTCTTCTTTTGTCTTAAAAAAGTACTCCCGTCCGTCCTCTTCACCTTCCCGCGGCTGTCGCGTTGTCGCAGAAATCGATAACGAGTAGTGTCCATAGCGCTCTGTCAGACAGCGCATGATTGTTCCTTTCCCTACTCCTGAAAAACCGGAGAGGACAACAAGGATGCCCTTTCTGTTCATTTTTCTTCTTCTCCCTTCACTTCTGGCTCCAGCATATGGCTGGATGCAAAACGTTTGGCTATCGTATCCGGCTGCATTGCAGAAAGTATAATCTGCTCTGTTTCCATAATAAGAACAGATTTTGTGCGCCGTCCCTGCGTCGCATCGATAACCTTCTGTGCTTCTCTGGCATTCTGCACCAGACGCTTGATCGGTGCTGCATCCGGATTGACTACCGCGATCACCTTTCTGGAATTCACCAGATTGCCAAAACCGATATTGACTAAATCTGCCATGTTGTTCCTTTCTTTACCGGCTCACCTCACCAATGAGCCATGCTTCCAAGCTC
>CAZEPO010000110.1:0-2205 GCA_964514125.1 uncultured Lachnospiraceae bacterium | reverse complement strand
GAACTTCGTTCTTTCGCTTGGGGGCATTCGCCCTATTGAAGCAGCCAGTCTCACAATTGTCTGCAAGCAGACATTGTGTTTCTGTCTGCTTCAGCACGGCTCATTGCTATTCAATATTCTGGATCTGTTCGCGCACTTTCTCGATTTCTGTTTTGAGATCGATCGCAATGTTGGAAGTGGTCAGATCATTCGCTTTGGATAAGATCGTATTCGCTTCCCGGTTCATCTCCTGTGCAATGAAATCAAGCTTGCGTCCAATACTTCCGCCGGCAAGCAGTGTCTCTTTCATCGTAGCTATGTGACTGTGAAGACGTACTGTTTCCTCATCTGTGCAGATCTTATCTGCAAACAGTACAACCTCTGATGCCAGTCTGCTCTCGTCAATCTGTGCGTCTGCCAGCAGTTCATGCACTTTATCTTCCAGCTTTTTGCGGTATTCTGCAATGATCTGCGGATAACGCTCCTCAACGAGACTTACATTTTCGTTCATTCTTTCCAATTTGTCAAGAATATCTGTTTTTAAAGCTTCACCTTCCTGCTCACGGGCTGCTACAAACTGCTCACAGGCACCCTTCAAAGCAGTTTCCAGAGTTTCCCAGATTGCTTTTTCATCGATATCCTGTTCTTCCATCGTGAATACTTCCGGGCATCTGCCAAGTGAAGATACTCGGATATCATTATCTAATCCAAAATTTTCTGCCATCTGTCTGAAGTATTTCAGATATTCTGCCGCAATATTTTCGTTGTATTTCAGTGCAACATTTTCTTCTGCATAATCTTCATACGTAATAAATACATCAACCTTACCTCTCTGTATATAGGTTTTCAGAAGATTGCGGATTGCAGATTCAAAAAAGCTGAATTTCTTCGGCATTTTGATATTTACGTCAAAATAGCGGTGATTCACCGCTTTCATCTCAACTGTAAACTTTTTATCGCCCTGGTGGTTTTCACACCGACCAAAGCCAGTCATGCTCTTGATCATTTTGTCCTCCTGTGATACGCATTTCCGTATCAACGCATAGTTATCCATATTGAATTCATTATAATCCATTGCCGAAAAGCCGTCAATCAGAATTGTTTTTTCTTTGCTTATCTGTTATGATAATACGATGAAAAAATTCAGATAAGATATCTTTAATTATATGGAGGATTTTCCATGGCTTTAGACGGAATTGTAATTTCTAATATAACTGCTGAACTTCAGCAGGCTCTCACTGGTGCACGCATCAGCAAGATTGCTCAGCCGGAAACAGATGAACTGCTGCTCACACTGAAAGGGCCAGCCGGACAGTATCGGCTCCTGCTCTCTGCCGGTGCCAGTCTCCCGCTGATCTATCTGACCCAGACCAACAAACCGGCTCCACTGACTGCACCCAATTTTTGTATGCTGCTGCGCAAACATATCGGCAACGGCAGGATCACTCGCATCTGGCAGCCTGGGCTGGAACGAATCATTCATTTTGAAATTGAACATCGCAACGAAATGGGCGACCTTTGCCAGAAAGACCTGATCCTGGAGTTGATGGGCAAACATAGCAACATTATCTTCTGCAATCAGGAAGGAATGATCATCGACAGTATCAAGCATGTCTCCGCACAGACAAGCTCCGTACGTGAAGTCCTGCCTGGAAGAGACTACTTCATCCCTGTCACACAGGAAAAATGTGATCCGCTCGACACTTCCAGTGAAGAATTCTGCCGTACGGTATTTGCCAAGCCGATGCCGCTCGCTAAGGCACTCTATACTTCCTATACCGGAATCAGTCCGGTCATTGCAGAAGAACTCTGCCACCGTGCATCCTTAGAATCCGCACAGAGCGCCAATACGATTTCAGAGCTTGAACAGCTGCATTTGTATCATCTGTTTGAGCTGATGATGGAAGATATCAAGCATGCTCAGTTTGCTCCCTGCATCATCTATGACGAAGATCATGTCCCGGTTGAATTTTCCGCTCTTCCGCTGACGATGTATCAGGATATGCAGACGATTGCTTTTGATTCTGCATCGGAAATGCTGGAAACCTACTACGCCATGAAAAATACTGTGACCCGTATCCGCCAGAAATCATCTGATCTGCGCCGGATTGCTTCCACTGCACTGGATCGCTCCCGCAAAAAATACGACCTGCAGAAGCGCCAGCTCAAGGATACGGAAAAACGCGACAAATACAAGGTCTACGGCGAGCTGATCCACGCATATGG
>CAZEPO010000109.1:5049-6679 GCA_964514125.1 uncultured Lachnospiraceae bacterium | reverse complement strand
AAAGTATATGTTTTCGTGACTTCTCAGTGTTCTTTGATGGCTTGGTAAAGTCGCTCCATCGCTTCCGCAATGATGCTTCTCGGGCATGCGATATTGACTCTCTGGAATCCTGCTCCGCTCTCTCCAAACATAGTTCCGCCATCTAACCAGAGGCGTGCTTTCTTCACGATCAGTTCTTCCAGTTCTTTCTCATTCAGATCCAGTTCTCTGAAATCCATCCACAGAAGATAGGTGCCTTCCGGCTCGATCAGTTTAACCTGCGGCAATTTTTCTGCAAGAAAGCTGCGAATATAGTCCAGATTACCCTTCAGATATACAAGCAGCTGCTCCAGCCATTCCTCACCTGTCTCATAGGCTGCCTGACACGCCAAAAGTCCCATGCGATTCAGTTCTCCGCAGTCCTGCACTTCTAATACATGCTGGTATGCACTGCGCATCTCTTCATTCGAAATGAAAATATTTGAGGTCTGCAGACCCGCCAGATTAAAGGTCTTGCTCGGTGCCGTACAAGTCATAGTAATTGCTGCAAACTCATCTGATAAGGAAGCCAACACATGATGGCGATGTCCCGGATAGACAAAGTCACTGTGGATTTCATCACTGACGATCTTAACCTGATGTCTCAGACATATTTCGCCCAATTTGCGAAGCTCCCATTCTTCCCAGACACGTCCGATCGGGTTATGCGGACTGCACAGCACAAACAGTTTCACTTCTTCTCTGGCTGCACATTTTTCAAAGGCATCAAAATCAATCTGGTATCTTCCATCTTTTAATACCAAGCCACAATTGACTGCTTTCCGCCCATTGTTCTCGATTGCACGCTTAAATGGATAATATACTGGCTGCTGGATCAGTACAGAGTCTCCTGCATTTGTAAATGCACGAACTGCCGCCGACACTGCAAACACAACACCCGGTGTCCGGATCAGCCATTCTCTATCAATCTCCCAGCCGAATCTTCTGCTGTACCAGCTATGCAGCGCTTCAAAATATCCTTCCGGTTCTTCGCTGTATCCAAAAATACCATGCTCTACTGCATCCTTCAAACGATCGATCACACCCTGCGGCGCCTGGAAATCCATATCTGCAACCCAAAGTGGAAGAATGTCTTCCGGCATACCCATCTTAGATGCTGCATCATATTTTACACAGCTGGTATTTTTTCGTTCAATCACCTTGTCAAAGTCGTAAACCATCTTCTGTTCCTCCTCTATTTTCACCACCCATGTATCCCAGGTGAGTATTCACGCTTTATTTCATCAATTTTTGAATCGTCGCACAGAGTTCATCCACTGCTTCCGCTTTGCCATCCTGAATATCCTGCACTACACATGATTTAATATGATTTGAAAGAAGCTGCTTATTAAAACTGTTCAGTGCTGACTGTACAGCTGAGACTTGCGTAAGAATATCTACGCAGTACCGTTCTTCTTCAACCATCTTGCCGATTCCACGCACCTGACCTTCAATCCGCTTTAATCTGTTGATCAGATCACGATATTCCTTTTCTTCTCTATGCTTTTTTTTGCAGCACTCTTTTAACTCTTCCGTTGTTTCCTGCATCTTTGTCATCCTTTCCATCCACTTTGTATGCATAGATATCATCTATTCTATAACCGATTCATCT
>CAZEPO010000109.1:0-4949 GCA_964514125.1 uncultured Lachnospiraceae bacterium | reverse complement strand
TTCATCTTTTTTCATTGAAGGATAGGTCTTCTTAACTCCGCATCATACCCCTCGCAGGTATAAAAATAGTAGCATGCTTTTGCGCTTTCTGTCAATATCCAGAACCATCCTTTACATCCTGCATTTTTTCGTTTATACTGACAATGGTTTCACAAACAATACTTGTTCAGAAGGAGGTTTTCTTATGAACACGATCGATCTGCATGTACATTCCAACTGTTCGGACGGCACCTTATCTCCTACAGAACTGGTGCAGCTTGCCAAGCAGACCGGACTGACTGCATTTGCACTAACCGATCATGACAATACAAACGGACTTACCGAAGCACTGCTCGTAGCTGACCAGCTCAGTCTCGAAGTCATTCCCGGAATTGAATTCTCCACACGTTTTATGGATCGTGATATCCATATCGTAGGACTTGAACCTAACTGGCAAAGCCAGGGTTTTCAGGAGCAGCTCCAGCTTTATCGCCAAGGGCGCAATCAAAGAAATCAAAAAGTAATTCAAAAAATGCGTTCCGACGGCATTGATATTTCCTGTGAAAAAATGCATGCTCTTTATGGGAAAGAAACAATCCTGACCAGAGCACATTTTGCACGTTATCTGACCGAACACGGTCATGCTGCGACCATATCAGATGCCTTTCAGCTGTATCTGAATGAAGGCGGCAGATATTTTGTCCCCCGTGAAAAAATCACACCATTTGAAGTAACCAAACTGATCAGAGCTTATCACGGCATACCGATTCTTGCACACCCATTCCAGTATCACTTCAGTGATCAGGAACTGCGTGAACTGCTGCGGCAGCTATGCCAATGCGGTTTGATTGGAATAGAAGTATATTACTCAACCCATACCAAAGAACAAACCGAATATCTGCAAAAACTTGCTCAGGAATTTGACCTGCTGCCAAGCGGCGGTTCTGATTTTCATGGACTCAACAAACCAGACATATCGCTTGGCATCGGCAAAGGCAACCTTTCCATTCCATACGAGCTTCTGAACCAATTACGACAAAAGAAAGGAGTCAATATATGACTTTTCGCGAACGCTATATGAATTTTGAGACCGATTTTGATGAAATCTTTGAATTAACTGATAAATGGAATTTCAGTGACGAAACATGTACACTGCGGGAATATCTGGGTCTGACTGCACAGGAGGAGGATATCTGGATCAGCGAAAGCGATGAAGCACTGGAACAGTTGATGGAACAGGAACGCAGTTCCAAATAACACGGAGGGTGAATTATTTTATTATGGAAACAAAAATTCTCTTTACAGATCTCGATGGAACTCTTCTGGATGACAATAAGAATATCACTCCAGGCAATCAGGCTGCCATTGATGCAGCTTTGGCTCAAGGTCACAAAATTGTAATCTCCACTGGCCGTCCACTTGCAAGCGCCCGCGTTCAGGCTGAAAAACTTGGATTAACCAAAGAAGGATGCTATGCGATCACATACAACGGCGGACAGATTTATGATACCTATCACAGAGAAACTCTCTATGGAAAAACACTTCCATCAGATTTGGTAAAACCACTTTTTCAGGCAGCACATGCACGGAATATACATATCCAAACTTATTCGGATACTCACATTCTTTCTGAATTTGATACAGACGCGCTTCATCGCTATGCCGAAGTCAACAGCCTTCCTTTTCAAATTGTTGATTCGATTGACGAGGCTTTGACTGCTGATCCATTTAAACTGATTGCGATTGACTACGACGATCATGAAAAACTGGTATCTTTCCAGAAGGAAATACTTTCCCAATACGATGAAATTTTGGACAGCTTTTTTTCCAATGACAGCTTTTTGGAAATTGTCCCTGTCGGCATTTCCAAAGGCTTTGCTGTTCGTTGGATGTGTGATTTTCTAGGAATTCCACTGAAAAATTCAGTTGCCGCCGGTGATGCTCAAAATGACATCGCTATGTTGGAGGCTGCACACGTAGGTGCCGTAATGTGCAATGCTTTTCCGGGCATCGCAGAGCATGGCAACTATATCACAGAAGCAGACAATAATCACGATGGAGTCGCAGAAATCATTCGCAAATTTATTCTCTGCAGCTAATTTTCTTTATCTGACTACAAAAAGGACGTTTTTGATACTTAGGTACCAAAAACGTCCTTTTCTTTAATTAAATCAACTGACAAGTCAGTCAACTGCTAAATCATTTGTCATAAATCAGATACTATCTGCGTTTTTTCTTCAGGAACAAAACCAGAAGAACAACAAATACGATACAGGAAACTGCTGCCAATGCGATCACCAAAATAATTGGTGTATCATCACCAGTCGCTACACTCTCTGCTTCCGTGATCACACGGAATGTTACTGACTTCGCATCACTGGTTCCGTCACTTACCCAGTTATTTCCATCAAATACATCCTTGTTGAAGATTACCTTCAATGTATACTCACCTGTCGCTCTGATTGCCATGGAAGTAGTATATGGAGAAGCCTGCCATGTACCAGTCACATTACCGATCTGGTATCCTGACGGACGATAACGATAATCGCCCGGGTTCGGATTGGAATTGTTCATCCCTGCACCTGATGCAGTAAATGTGATTGTCTGACCTGTGATATACTCTCCACCCGCTACCAGATCAAGAATCTGATTGTTGTCTGTAGACGGGCCATTTTTGTAAGCTGCTTTCACTGTCACATCAGATGCCGGCATTACAAATGTTGTCTTCCATCTGGAGGCATCTTTAAATGTTGATACGTTGCCGCTGATCGATGTCCACTGATCAAATACACGACCGCTTGCCGGGTAGTTGGAATAAATCGTTACAGTCTCACCAGCATAATAGTATCCCTCGTCGGCATATCCATTCTCTACTGTTACCTTGAACTCAACCTGTCTGTAATGAGCTGTTACCGTAACTTCACCATCCGGCATCTCAAATGTAGTGATCTCACTGTATGCATCAACAAGAGAAGCATTCTCTGTATCAACCGTCCAGTAATCAAACTCATATCCTTCCGGAGCTTCATCTGCAGTAATAGAAACTACAGTACCGACAACACATTCTTCATAATCACTGAATCCATCATTCACTGTCACTGCATATTCAATGCCGTCATAATTGGCAAGAATTGTCATATTCTCTGTTGCTGTTAAGGTAAGGCTTGCATTATAGGCAGCATCACCAAGATCATATGCACCGTCGTTGATCGTCCAGTTCGCAAACGCCTGACCATATGGGGCTGCATTCGGTGTGATCGTGAAAGATGTATCTTTCTGAAGAATTGCCTCTGTCAGGCTTCCGTTGATCAATCCATTGGAAATTGTGATCTTAAACGCATTTGGATCCTGTCCATACACAGGTGCAATTTCTACTTTGCCTTCAGGCATTGCAAATTTGATCGTCATTTTGTCTTCTGATACCTGAGCTGCACTCAGATCCAGGTCTGCCGCTGTACCACTGGTATCATAAACCTTAGCTGACCAACCGGTAACTACAAGTCCTTTGTCTGCCATGTTTGTCGCTGTCACAGTCACTTCTGCATCTTTTGGATACGCAGCAGCTTCAGCAGTACCGTTCGTAACAGTCAGCTCATACTGTGTGGCACTTGGTTCTGCATTGTATTCTGCTGTGATCACAACTGACTCAGCAGGCATTGTAAAGGAAACAACCTCCTGTGATGCATCTGCTATGCCAAGATCAGTATTATCTGTTGCCCAGCCTTCAAATGTCTGACCATCTTCTTCCGGTGCTTCTACAGTAACAATCGTACCTGCAGGATATTCACCGCTGCCAATACCATTCTCAACTACCAGCTCATAAGTCTGTACCTGCGGCTCAGTCTGAATCAATTCTGTCTCTGCCGGAACATTTGTCTCAATCTGTACTGGCTCGGAATCGGTACCTGCCGGAAGTGTCTCCGGAGTACTTTCCGATGCTGCTGTCTCACTCATCTGTGTTTCAGACTCCTGTATCTCTGCTGCAGTTTCGCTCATCTGAGTCTCCGGTGCAGGAGCTTCCGATGCCGCTGCCTCCGGTGCAGTCTCAGCAGTCTTATACTGTGCGCTTACCGTCACTTCTGATGCCGGCATCGCAAATCCTGTCGATGCTGCACTCAGATCTTCCAGTTCTACATTCATTGAATCTACAAACCAGCCATTGAATTCCAGGCCTTCGGCACTGCGGTCATTCGCTGTGATCATAACCCATGCTTCTGCCTGGTAAGATCCGATGTTCGTTCCATTCTCTACTGTTCCATCATTGACTGTAACAGTATATGCCGTCGGTTCCTGCGGAATCTCTGTATACTGTGCAGAAAGCACTACCTCCTGCTCTGGCATGATAAATGTAGTAATCTCTGATGAAGCATCATCCAGCACTACATTCTCATAATCAACACGCCAACCGCTGAACTGATAACCTTCTGCTGTATAATCATTCGCTACAACCGTTACCTGTGCGCCTGCTGCGTAACTGCCGGATTCTGTACCATCATTGATATACAAATTATACAAAACTGGCTCTGCCTCCGGAGCAGGTGCTGCTGTATCAACCGGTGTCGCTGCATCTCCTCCGATGACCTCAACCGTAATATCTTCTCCATCGGCTGGATTCTCTGATGACACAGCCGGTGTCTCTGATTCTGCCGGTATATCTACTACTTCCGGCTCAGATTCAACAACTGCCTCTGTCTCTACCGGTGCAGGTTCATATGTGGCTTTGACAACTACTTTTTTATCAAGCATCGTCAATGTCGTTTCTGCTGCAGAAGCATCTGCAAAGCTGACTCCCTCTGTATCAGAAGTCCAGCCTGCAAAGACCATACCTTCTTCCGGCTCATCTGCCTTCAGCTTCACAGTCTCCCCCTGCTCATAGCTGGCAATATCCTTTGTGATCTCCGGCTTCTCTTCTTCACGGAACTGATAATGATGATCCGGTGTCTCCTCTTCTGTATTATTCTTTTCGGAAA
>CAZEPO010000108.1:0-6736 GCA_964514125.1 uncultured Lachnospiraceae bacterium | reverse complement strand
GTGAATTTGTGGCAGACAGAAATGGAATCAGCCGTGTGTGGATGGATCATGGAGTGTGGCCGTTTATCACAACGAAACTTTACATCGATCAGACCGGCGACATCGAAATCCTGAAAGCACAGGTTCCATACTTTAAGGATACGCAGACAAAGCGAGGCACAGAGATTGACGCAGATTGGAACGATGAATACGGTATGCAGCAGAAAACGGAGGCTGGGGCCGTTTATCAGGGAACGATCCTCGAACATCTTCTGCTTGAAAATCTGTGTGCATTCTATGAGGTTGGAGCACATAATATCATTCGTCTGCGCGGCGCAGACTGGAATGATGCGCTGGATATGGCAGAAAAAAATGGAGAGAGTGTGGCATTTACCTGTGCATATGCAGGCAATCTGGCTCAGCTGGCCGATGCACTCCGTCTTTTTAAAGAAAAGACAGGCTGCCAGGCAGTAGAACTTTTGGAAGAAATCGATATTCTTTTGCAGGATGACAGGAAACTCTATGAGAGCATTGATGCAAAACAAAAAGTTCTGGATCGCTATGGAGATGCATGCAGACATAACGTCAGCGGAAGAAAAATCAGAATCATGATTGACGAACTGATCCAGAATCTTGAGCAAAAATCCAGCTGGCTGAAAGAGCAGATCCGCAGTCAGGAATGGATCAGCGCAGGAGAAAATGGCTGGTTCAACAGCTATTATGATGATCACAAAAATGCAGTCGAAGGCATCTTTGAGAGCGGTGTCCGCATGATGCTGACGGGACAGGTATTTGCAGTGATGAGCGGTACCGCAACCGAGCAGCAGGTTGCACAGATCTGCAGCAGTGCCGATCAGTATCTGTATGATGCAGCAGTCGGCGGCTATCGTTTGAATACGGATTTCAAAGAGCTGAAATTCGATATGGGAAGAATGTTTGGATTCGCTTATGGTGAGAAAGAGAACGGAGCAGTTTTCTCTCACATGACTGTCATGTATGCGAACGCGCTTTATCAGCGTGGCTTTGCCAAGGAAGGATACAAAGCACTCCAGACACTGGCCGACAAAGCTCTGGATTTTGAAACAAGCAGGATTTATCCGGGCATTCCGGAATATTTCAACAACGAAGGCCGCGGAATGTATCATTATCTGACTGGTGCGGCGAGCTGGTACATGATGACCGTGATCACAGAAGTATTCGGTGTGCGCGGAAAGGCCGGCGACCTGGTGATCAGTCCGAAGCTTATGAAAGCACAGTTTGACGAAAACAAAACAGCAGCAATTCAGCTGCAGTTCGCAGGAAAAGAATTTGAAGTTGTGATTAAAAATGAGAAAGCACTTGAATTTGGAGAATATACGGTTGGCCGTGCGGTATGTGACGAAAAAGAACTGCCGATTCAGGAAAGCAGACAGGCAGTCCTTGCTCGAGACGTACTTGCGCAGCTGGAAGACGGTGTACACCGGATTACCGTGGAGCTGGTTCCAATTCAGAAATAAAAGAGCAGTATCTCAGTAAAAAAATAGGATAGTGAGGAATTGACATGAAATATGGTTATTTTGATGACGCGAAGCGTGAATATGTAATTACAAGACCAGACACACCGGCACCTTGGGCGAACTATCTTGGATCTCCGGAATACGGTGCACTGATCTCCAACAATGCAGGCGGCTACAGTTTTGCAAAATCTGGTGCAAACGGCAGAATACTGCGCTATATCTTCAATGATTTTGATCAGCCGGGACGCTATATTTATATCCGTGACAACGACAGCAAGGACTACTGGTCTGCTTCCTGGCAGCCGGTCGGCAAGGATCTGGAATCTTACAAAAGCGAGTGCAGACACGGAATCGCTTATACCAAGATGCTTGCAGACTACAGTGCGATTCATTCAGAGGCACTGTATTATGTTCCGCAGGACGAAGCATATGAGGTGTGGAATCTTAAGCTGACCAACTGTTCTGAGACAGAACGCAGCCTGACCGTGACCGGATATGCAGAATTTACGAACAACAGCAACTATGAGCAGGATCAGGTCAACCTGCAGTATTCATTGTTCATCACGAGAACTGCTTTTATGGGAAACCGGATTCGCCAGCAGATTCACGGCAATCTGGATAGTCTGGATGCCGGAGAAGAAGTAGACAACAAGAACGTAACCGAGCGTTTCTTCGGACTGGCAGGTGCTGACGTTGCTTCCTACTGCGGTGATAAAGAGAAGTTTCTTGGACGCTATCATGGATACCAGAATCCGGAAGGTGTGGAACGCGGCGATCTAGGAGGAGAAGTCAACTATAATGAAAATGGCTGTGGAGCACTTTCTACTGTGATCACACTGGCTCCGGGAGAATCCAAAACGATTGCTTTTGTTCTGGGTATGCAGGGCAATGCAGCGGCAGAACGGATTCTGAACAGATATCAGGATACAGAAGCTGTATGCAGTCAGGAGCTGGATACACTGAAAAGCTGGTGGAATGAGAAACTGGATCATTTCCAGATCAAGACACCGAGTCCGGAATTCAATACGATGATCAATACCTGGAATGCATATAACTGCTTTATGACGTTTATTTGGTCACGTGCAGCTTCCTTTATTTATTGTGGTCTTCGTAATGGATACGGATACCGCGATACGGTACAGGATATCCAGGGAATCATTCATCTGGCACCGGAGATGGCAGTGGAGAAGATCCGTTTCATGCTTTCTGCACAGGTGGACAATGGAGGCGGTCTTCCGCTTGTCAAATTTACGCACAATGCAGGTCATGAGGATACGCCGGACGATGCTTCCTATGTGAAAGAAACGGGACATCCGGCATATCGGGCAGACGATGCACTGTGGCTGTTCCCGACCGTATACAAATATATTTCGGAATCCGGTGACCTTGCGTTTATCGATGAAGTGATTCCATTTGCGAACAAAGGGGAAGGTACGGTGTATGAGCATCTGAAACGTGCCGTTGAATTCTCAATGAACCGTCTCGGACCGCATGGACTTCCGGCCGGACTGTATGCAGACTGGAACGACTGTCTGCGCCTCGGCAAGAACGGAGAATCTACGTTTGTGGCAATGCAGTTCTACCTTGCCATGACAATTCTGAAAAAATTTGCAGAATATAAGAAAGATCAAGCATACATCGATTATCTGAATGAAAAGCAGAGTGCACTCGGAACACTTCTGAATGATCTCTGCTGGAATGAAGACCGCTTTATCCGTGGTTTTACAGAGGCGGGTGAAGTGATCGGAAGACGTACTGATCCGGAAGCCAATATGTGGCTGAATCCGCAGAGCTGGAGTGTCATCAGCGGGCTGGCTACGGCAGAGCAGGCAGATGCTGCACTGGATATGGTACAGAAAGAACTGAACACAGAGTACGGCGCAATGCTGATGCAGCCGCCGTATCATGCACATGCTTTTGACGGCGCACTTGCGGTTATTTATAATGCAGGTGTCAAGGAAAATGCAGGTATTTTCTCCCAGTCTCAGGGCTGGATCATTCTTGCGGAAGCACTTCGCGGTCATGGCGATCGTGCATTTGCATACTTTATGGAGAATGCACCGGCTGCGCAGAATGACCGTGCCGAGGTAAGAAAACTGGAGCCGTACTGCTACGGACAGTTTACAGAAGGAAAAGACAGCCCGCATTTTGGCCGTTCTCATGTACACTGGCTTACCGGAACTGCGTCGACGATCATGGTCGGCTGTGTAGAAGGTATTCTTGGTATGCGTCCGGATTTCTATGGAATCAAGATCGCACCGTCCATTCCGTGCGAGTGGGAATCTTTTGAGATTGAGAAGGATTTCAGAGGCTGCCATCTGCATATCACCGTTCAGAATCCGGGACATGCAGAAACTGGCTGCAAGAAGATGCTTGTCAATGGAAAAGAAATCGAAGGAAACTATGTTCCGGCTGAATTGCTCACCGAGCATACCGAAATTCAGGTTATTATGTCATAAATCTTGTATAAATAAAAAAACAAACACCGCTGTCACGATTCAGCGGTGTTTGCTGTTTAGGATTGTGTAACACTCCAACCGGTGTGGTAGTAGATGTCACGGTATTTTTTTGGTGTCATACCGACTAGTTTTTTAAAGATCTGTATAAAATGGCTTTGTGATGAGAAGGACAGATAGTTGGCAATCTCGATCAGACTGTAATCACAATATTTCAGCAGATTCTGAGCCTTTTCTATTTTTTTCTCACGAATGTAGTCACTGACGGAAATGCCGACCTCTTCTTTGAAGAGACGTGAGAGATAGCTGGTGGACAAGCTGGTATGAGCTGCAAGGTCTTCGATGGTAATACGTTCTTTGATATGCGCGTAGATGTATTCGATACAGGCAGTAACCGGCTTGGAAGTGCCTGCATTTTTGCGCTGAAGACGCATTTTACCTGTGAAATCCAGCACCATGCGGTCGTGCAGATCAGCGATTTCTTCGGTCGTCTGGAGCAGATCAAGCTTTAAAATATAAAAATCACTCAGCCGGAAGGCCTGTTCCATCTCCATCCCGCTGTCAACACAGCACCTTGTGATGAACGCGGTCGTGATAACAAAATGATATTTCAGATTGGTGATCGGATTGCGGGAGAGGGTTCCCACGCCATCAGATGCAGTGAAGCGTTTTTGTTCACAGTTCTGTCGGACTGCGTCAATATCGCCGGAACAGACAGCCTGATAAAAGGAGAGCTCTTCATTCTGCGGTCGGTGTGTGCGCTCTTCTTCGCTGTCTGCTGTTTCCTGTTTGTACCATTCCTGAACCAATCCCATATGAATCCCCCTTTCATTCAAAAAACAAATTTTTTATTATCATAGCATGAATTTGACATTTTTACAATCAATCTAATATAATAATCGAAGAAAAAAAGATAAACTATAACCATCAAAGGGAGAGCGAAATCCCCCAATAAAGATAAAACAGGAGGAAAATTTATGAAGCAGAAGTTAATTGTTACATTACTGGCAGCAACAATGGTCTCTGGAACGATGGCAGGCAGTGCGTTTGCAGCAGAGGAAGGAAATGTTATTAACATCTATTCCTGGAATGATGAATTCCGTGAGCGTGTAGAAGCTGTTTATTCTGAGGTTGAATCAACATCAGACGATGGTACTGTTACTACATTGAAAGACGGTACAGAGATTCACTGGATCGTTAATCCGAACCAGGATGGAGTTTATCAGCAGAAACTTGATGAGGCACTGATGAATCAGGCAGATGCTGCTGCAGATGACAAAGTCGACATCTTCTTATCAGAAACTGACTACGTAAACAAGTATACTGATGCAGAGGCAGATGTAGCAATTCCGCTTGTTGATCTTGGTATTGATCCGGAAACTGATCTGGCTGATCAGTATAGCTTCACAAAAACAACAGCATCTGACCAGAATGGAGTACAGAGAGGATCTACATGGCAGTGCTGTCCGGGACTTTTAGTATATCGTCGTGATATTGCTCTGGATGTATTCGGTACAGATGATCCGGCTGAGGTTGGCGAGAAAGTAAAAGACTGGGATACAATGAAAGCAACAGCAGAAGAGCTGAAAGCAAAAGGATATTATGCATTAGCATCTTATGCTGATACATTCCGTCTGTACGGCAACAGCATTGACGAATCATGGGTACAGCCGGGTGAGACAACAATCAAAGTAGACCAGAAGATCATTAACTGGGTAAATGATTCCAAAGAGTGGCTGGATGCAGGTTATTTTGATGCTACAGTAAAAGGACAGTGGACTTCAGACTGGAACCAGTCAATGGGATCTGAATCAAAAGTATTTGCATTCCTGCTTCCGGCATGGGGCATCGACTTTGTGCTGAATCCGAACTGGGACGGCGACTTAGGAACATGGGCAGTTACAAATCCTCCGCAGGAATATAACTGGGGTGGTTCTTATGTACACGGCTGTGCAGGCACTGACAATCCGGAACATGTAAAAGATATCATCCTTGCTGTAACAGCAAACAAAGATAATCTTCTGAAGATTTCTCAGGATTATTCTGACTTTACAAATACAATCAGCGGCATGCAGGAAGCAGCTGAAAACGATGAGAAATTCTCATCTGAATTCCTTGGCGGACAGAACCCGTTCGTATACTTTGCACCGGTTGCTGAGAATATCCAGATCGCACCGCTTTCTGCTTACGACCAGGGCTGTGTAGAACTGATCCAGAGTGCAATGGGCGATTATCTGCAGGATAAGATCGACTTTGAGAAAGCAAAAGAGAACTTTGAAATTGCAATTAAAGAGCGTTATCCGGAAATCACAGAAATCCAGTGGCCGGAATAAAGATAATAGGATAATGTGAACTTGTAGACTGTGGGGCATAAAAATGCCCCACAGATTCTCCTGGAAAGGAATGAGTTTTTATGAAGAAAAAACGTAAAAGCATCAGCTATGGCAAATGGGGCTATCTTTTTATCCTTCCATTTTTTCTCTGCTATTTCATTTTTTCATTAATTCCTTTAGCAGACACGATTCGATACAGCTTTTTTGAATATTACAGATCTGGACTGAAGCAGATTGGACCGAATTTTGTTGGCTTACAGAATTTTGCCAGTCTCCTAGAATCAGATATGCTGAAATATACAATGAATACGTTGATCTTGTGGATCATTGGATTTATTCCTCAGATTGTGATCGCACTGATCCTTGCGGTATGGTTTACCGATACACGCATGAAGATTCACGGAAAACAGTTTTTTAAGGTTGTTATGTATCTGCCGAACCTGATCATGGCATCAGCGTTTGCAATGTTATT
>CAZEPO010000107.1:4193-6763 GCA_964514125.1 uncultured Lachnospiraceae bacterium | reverse complement strand
TTATCCTGTACCTGTATCTTAGCTTTTCCCTTACGATTTTTCTGTACTGTGATCATCCGGAAAAAACCGCAGTTCAGCTGCTTCGTGAAAGCAATGAACTGATCCATGGAAACCGCGGCAGACTGCTTTATCTGAAGCTCTCTTTCCTTGGAATTTTTCTTCTCAGCATCCTCTCCTGTGGGGTGGGACTTCTGTTTGTTGAACCATATTTCAATCTGACACAGGCGCTGTTCTACGAATCATTAAATCCTTCCGAAAACAGTACACTTTAACACAAAAATCCATGCTATTGTCTTGTTCATATCAAACAATAGCATGGATTTTTTTCACTTCTTATTTATCCAAGGATCTGATCCACAAACTGAACCAAGCCATCTACTACTTCATCTCTGATCGCCAGTTCGTTATGAATCTCATGGCGATATCCTGTATATGCTCTCACGGTTGTTTTGTTTCCTGTGTTCGCCAAAAGATTTGCCACGTGATACAGGCCTTCTCCATAATTTCCACACGGATCCTGATCGCCTGACATCAAATAAACTGGTATTTCAGACGGAACCATCGGTGCCCACTCATCACTTTCAATAAAATGATACAGCTGAACAAAATCCCACGGAAGCTCAAGTGTCGTATCAAATGTATTGAACATATCTCCTGCATGGTCAGCTACGACGTTCGGATCATTGGCGATCCAGTCAGACGGACTGTTCGGATTGTCAATCCGGTCTGTCATTCCGCTGAACACCTTGCCAAACCATTCTCCTGCCGGCTGATATGGGTCTGCTTCATATGCTGCCTTGAACTCCTCATTGGTGTATGCATCTTCGCATCCCTTCCACTGAGAACAAAGTCCGCAAAGCATCAAGCCTTTGATATCTTCCCCATAATATGCCGCATATGCTCTGGCCAGCATTGATCCCCAGCTGTGACCAAACACAAAATACGGAAGCTCCGGGTAGTCTTTTGTCGCGATATCATGCAGTTGTTTTTCATCTTTTATGTAAGTCATATAACCGCCGGAATGCGGATCACCTAATGTTCCTCCGTCATATCCTGTTTTGCCATGTCCCAGATGATCATCTGCATATACTACATATCCTGCCTGTTGGAATTTCCCGATCATGTGCATATATCTTCTGGAATGCTCTCCATATCCATGGATCAGCTGAATGATTCCTTTTGGTTTGCCAAGCGGACTGTAAGACCATGCCTTGATCGTGTCTCTTCCATTCGCAGACGGAAAACTGATTTCTCTAATAGACATAAAATATTTCCCCCTTTTGCTGCTTCCTCTTAAATACTCTTTCAATATTTATTCGCGTTCGAGCAGTACGTCCATCATACGATAGCCTTCTTTCCGAAGGATACCGCTCTCCAACGCTGTTTTTTCGTTGTAGGATTTGCCGCTGCCAAGATTCTGTGTGCTGTCATACAGCAGATATGGAACCGGGTCACCTGTATGTGTGCGCAGACGGAGCGGTGTCGGATGATCCGGAAGGATCAGCATGCGGTATGGTTCACCAGATGCGTCCATCTGCTCTTTTACCAGCCGGATCACACGGGAATCCAGCCATTCAATCGCCTGTACTTTTCGGTCCAGACTTCCCTGATGTCCCATCTCATCCGGGCCTTCCAGATGAATATAAGCAAAATCGGCTCCTTCCTTCAGCAGTGCATCTACCGCAGCCTGCGCTTTGCCTTCGTAATTCGTGTGCAGTCCTCCATTGGCTCCCGGCACCTCGATAACACGCATACCAGTACCTACTGCAATCCCTTTCAGTAAGTCTACTGCGGATACCATCACACCCTTTTTGCCGTATTTGCCTTCAAATGAAGTCACCATCGGCTTCGTGCCTGCCCCCCAGAACCAGCAGCTGTTCGCCGGCTTGAGCCCCTGCTCGCGGCGTTTCTGATTCAGTGGGTGGTTCACAAGGATCTCGTAGCTTCGTTTCTGCATCGCCAGCAATGCTTCCTGCTTTGGCAGATACGGACCAGCCACTTCCGTAAGGTGATCGTGCGGAGGCACGAGTTCTTCTGCCTGGCCATGATCCCAGATCACGCAGTGACGATAGCTTGTGCCGACATAGAAACGGAAGGTCTCATTTTCCAATTCTGCCCTGACTGCCTCCAACAGCACAGCTGCATCCTCTGTACTGATCTCATCCGAGCTGTGATCAATGATCCGGCGTTCCTCGTAAGTCTCTTCCTCCTCCGACATTGTGATCAGATTGCAGCGGAGCGCAACATCGGTATCCTTCATCGGTACGCCGATGCTCAGTGCTTCCAGCGGAGATCGTCCTGTATAGTATTCTTTTGGATCATATCCAAGAACTGCCAGATTCGCAGTATCACTGCCCGGCTTCATTCCATCCGGCACCGTCTGGATCAAACCTATCTCCGATACCGGTGCAAGCTTATCCATAGTCTCTGTCACTGCCGCTTCCAGCGGTGTTTTTCCACTCAATGCTTCCTGCGGCTCATCTGCCATACCATCGCCAAGAACAACTATATATTTCATACGATTCACCTATGAGGGCAGCCATCTGCCCTGTCTTTCCGTATTATTCTAT